>WFYC01000066.1 GCA_015490295.1 Hydrogenimonas sp.
GAGGAATCCCTCGTGAAAAACATAAAGGGACTCAAAAGAATCCGCTTCTTCATGACATTCTCGGAGAGCTACCTTACCCATCTGAAGGTTCTAGACAACATCGGGCTTACAAGAATAGACCCTATAGAGGTGGACGGCTGCAAGGTCGTTCCCCTTCATGTCGTAAAGGCCCTGCTTCCCGACCCCGCCTCTCTGGGCCCGCGCACGAAAGGAAAGACCAACATAGGCGTGGTCTGCGAAGGGGTTAAGAACGGCGAGAGAAAAAAGGTATATATCTACAACATTTGCGACCATCAGGAGGCCTACAAAGAGGTATGCGCGCAGTGTGTCAGCTACACCACGGGAGTCCCCGCCATGATAGGCGCCAAGCTGATCTGCGAAGGGAAGTGGATGCGGCACGGAACGGTGAATATGGAGCAGATGGACCCAGACCCCTTCATGGAGGAGCTGAACACCCAGGGGCTTCCGTGGCATGTGATAGAGATGGATCCCGACGCGACGTTCGAAGTGTAGCGGCATGATAGACCCGTCGAAGATTCCCACTCCCTGCTACGTATGCGAAGAGGAGCTTCTGGAGCGCAACCTCAAGATTCTCGATCGCGTCCAAAGAGAGAGCGGCGCGAAGATTCTGCTTGCCCTCAAAGGTTTCGCGATGTGGAGCACATTCGACCTTGTAGGCAGGTATCTGCACGGTACGAGTGCCAGCGGCCTTCACGAAGCCATGCTCGGGCGCGAGACTATGAACAGGGAGGTTCACACCTACTCTCCCGCGTTCAAAGATGAAGAGATCGAGCAGATAGCGAAGATCAGCGACCATCTGATCTTCAATTCGCCGCAGCAGGTGGAGCGCTTTTTGAAAAAGGCCAAAAAAGCCAATCCGAATCTGTCGTGCGGCCTGCGCGTAAACCCGGAGGTATCCTCCGCGCCGGTGGACCTCTACAACCCGTGCGCTCCATACAGCCGCCTCGGCACCATCATATCGAACTTCGACCCCTCTATCGTTCCTATGCTCGACGGCCTACACTTTCACGCCCTCTGCGAGCAGAACGTCGATGCACTCGAAGAGGTTCTAAAGAGCTTCGAAGAGAAGTTCGCGCAGTTTCTACCCGATATGGAGTGGGTCAACTTCGGCGGCGGGCACCACATTACGAGAAAAGATTACGATGTAGATAGGCTCATAGAGGTTGTGGCGGCTTTCAGGAAGCGCCACGACAGCATAACCGTATACCTCGAACCCGGAGAGGCCGTAGGGTGGCAGACCGGTCCACTCGTGGCCTCCGTGCTCGACATAGTCCAAAACGGTATCGACATAGCCATACTCGATGTATCGGCCGAGGCGCATATGCCAGACACCCTCGCCATGCCCTACCGGGCCGAAGTGCGCGGAGCCGGAAAGCCCGGAGAGAAGCGCTACACCTACCGCCTCGGAGGGAATACCTGTCTCGCGGGAGATATCATGGGGGATTACAGCTTCGACCGTCCACTCCAAATCGGCGACAAGATACTCTTCGAAGACCAGATACACTACACGATGGTCAAAAGTACCACATTCAACGGCGTCACTCACCCCTCTATCGCTATCTGGACGAAAGAGAACGAGTTGAAGATAGTCAGACGATTCGGCTACGAAGATTTCAAAACTCGTCTCTCTTAACTATTCAACTGCATCGAGAGCGAGGCGATCGCCTCTTCGAGAGCATCTTTTGTCTCGTAGGTGAATATATCGGGTTCGATCTTTTCGTCTTTGTAGTGAAAGCAGATTGCGTAGTGAAGCAGGTTCACATCGTCGTTGGCCATCTGTTCGAACCACTCCAGGGAAATCGGTGTCACCGTGCCGTCTGCGTACCTGATAATCGCTGCAGGATATAGCCTTGAAACTCTCTTCATCTCTATAGTGCTGTTTTGTATTGTTACAACCACTTTTTTTCCTGAAACTTTCTATATTTTACAAAATTATACTATAGTATCAAAAGAGTTCGTTTCTACCGACCGATGTCCCTCCTTTTCGTTTACATGCATTAAACAAAGCGGCTTAAAATGCCGATATTACGCAAAACGATTGCGCAGAAGGGTACTATGCAGACATACAATATCTACTATGAATCAGCATTGACTTTCCACCTTTTGCCAATGGATGAGATCAACAGTGCGAAATCGGTGCTGATTCAGATATTCTCCGGCAGCTCTTCACACACGATGCTTGAAAAACTGGTCAGGGAGATCAGGGTATTTTTCCCCGATGCCGTCATAGCGGGAGTCACTACCGGCGGAGAGATATCGGACCAAAAGCTCACTTCGCATAAAACCCTTATCTCGATATCCACTTTCAAAAAGACGAAAGTCACCTCCCTCTCGATAGATGCAATAACACCGGACAGCAGTACGGAAGCAGGCAGAATTATGGCCCAGAAGCTTGTAAAAAAGGATACGAAGCTTCTGATTCTCTATACCGAAGGTCTCTATGTCAACGCCGACGATTTTCTTGCCGGTGTAAACGAAACAGCCCCGGGCCTGCCTGTATGCGGCGGGGTCGCCGCAGATAACGGGAAGTTTTTCGAAACATTCGTACTTCATGACGACAAAATCCTATCAAGAGGAGCGGTTGGCATAGCGCTGAGTGGAAAGCAGCTGAATATCCAAAACGAATCTATAGAGGGCTGGGAAGTGGTCGGTCCTGCCCTAAACATCTCGGAATCCGAAAAAAACATTGTATACGAGATAAACGGCCAAAAAGCGGCCGCAACTTTCAGGCACTACCTTGGAGATCACTTCGTCGACAATCTTCCAAAAAGCGGTTTCGAGATATCTTTGGTATTCGAGCAGGACGGGTGCCTGTTAAACCGGAACGTAGTCGCCATAACCAGTGACGGTGCTCTGGTCTTCACGGGCAACGTACCGAAAGGGAGTATATGCAGATTCGGATATCTCGACAGGAACAAGATAGTGTCAGAGTCGTTTTACGGCCTGAAAATACTTAACGACACACATATCGAGAGCTTCTTCATCTACTCCGGTATGGAGCGGAAGAGGTTTTTAAAAGAGATAAGTGCCAAACAGGTTGATCTCTTTGCAAATGCAGCTTCGGTTAGCGGTTACTTCGGATATGGTGAGTTTGTACACAAAGATGGCAAAAACTGCCTCCAAAACCGCTCATGCAGCGTAATAGGCCTTAGTGAAGGCCGCGGTTCTCCCGATACGGAAGCGGTTTGCATGCTCGTACACGATCGTGAAGAGTCTGAAATACAAAGAGCGCTTTCCCACCTCGTTACGGTCGCAAACAGGGAGCTTGATGAGAAAGCCAGGCAGTTGGAGATGCTTCTGTCATACCTTCCGGCCGGCGTAATCTACTACGACAACAACCTGCATATAACCCTCTACAACGACTTGGGCCTTACCTACCTGGGACTTAACCCGGATAATGAGAACTTCAGAGATTTGAACACCCTTGAAGACGGCTGGATCGTGACACTTTTCAAAGAGACGCTCGCTCAAAACGAGAGTATAGCCGGTGGTGCGGTCAAAGATAGTTCCGACGGAAAAAAATCATATATCAGAATAAAGACCGTACCGCTGGATCAGGATGGTAAAATTGCAGGGGCCATGGCCCTGATTCAGACGGAAGGTAAATTGTGATAGAAGACAAAAAGAGATGGAATGAAAAATATGCCACACTGCCCATATCCATGAAACCGAGCTCTCTGCTTACAGAGCATCTAGACGAGATAGGCGGCAAGAGTGTGCTCGATATTGCCGCGGGGATGGGAAGACATGCCGGATACCTCGCCAATCTCGGCTTTAATGTCGATGCTATGGAGTTCAGCGACATGGCGATCTCTCGACTCTCATCGATCCCCGGAGTGAGGGTCATAGAGAGAGACCTTGACGAAATAGAGGATTTTCCGAAAAGCTACGATGCTATATTGTGTTTCAACTATCTGAACCGCAGACTATTCCCGATTATTCGAAAACGTCTGCTTCCGGGCGGAGTTTTGTTGTTTGAAACTTTCGTAGAAGATGAAAGGAACGAAGGAGCTCCCGGAAAAAAGGAGTATCTCCTGAGAAAAAACGAGCTGTTAAAGGTTTTCAATGAGCTATATATATTCGACTACAAAGAGAGGTTCGTAGAGAGACAAAACGGCCGGCGAGCTCTGATGGCATCGCTTGCCGCAATCAAAAGGGCCATATAGACTCTACGATCTTGGTACCCCACCCCTGCTGAGTCGCCTCCTTCACATCTCCCTGGGATTCGTAAAGTATCTTCGCATCGGCGATATATTTTGAATCGATCTGGTTGGTCTGGGTTATATCTTCGGGACGTATCACACCGCATACATGAAGAATCTGCTTCTGACCGTCTATGAGCATCACCCGCCTACCGTCTATATAGTAGTTGCCGTTTTCAAGAATTTTGATGATTCTCGCCGATATGTTGGTAGTGAACTTTTCGCTTCTTTGGTGACTTCCTGATCCTTTGAAACTTACGGTGGAGTCTATGTTGAATCCTATATTGGTCAGTTTGTTTGCCTGGTTCGCTATATTGTCCATCAATCCCCCTCCGCCCGATGAGCTCATAACGCCGCCACCGAGCTTGTCCGCCGTTGTTTTGGCTATACTCTTGGTCCCGCTCGAAGAGGAGAGGATGTTTTCGTTTATGATCACCGTTACGATGTCGTTCACATTCATGGCTTTCTTATCGGAAAATACGGGGCTGTCACCGCGTCCAAACAGGCTGCCCGGATTGTAGATAGCGGTTTGTGGCTCTTTGGGAGGCATCTGTTCCACATACTTCGGCGGCTTGAAATCGATTCTGGCCTCGGTATTGTGTGCACTGCACCCCCCAAGCAGAAGAAGAGAGGCCAAAAGTGCCGTCAGTTCCGTTTTTCTCATTCTTACCACTCCAAGCTTTTGGTATAATTGCAGAAATTTTTGGACTTCTTGCATATACACCAGCAAAAACTGTTCCAACTGAAAGGTATATAATGAGCGATCTTAAAAAGAGGCTTCAAAATGATCTCAAAGATGCGATGAAGCAGAAAGATACATTCAAGCGTGACGTGATCAGGTATGTTATGAGCGCGATAAAACAGATAGAGGTCGACGAAAGAAAAGAGCTCAGCGACGCGGACATCGAAGCGATACTGGTAAAGCAGATAAAACAGCGTAACGACTCCATTCAGCAGTTCAGAGAGGGTGGACGCGACGATCTGGTAGAGAAGAACGAAAAAGAGATCCAGATTCTCAAAAGCTACCTGCCTGAGCCCATGAGCGAAGATGAAGTTAGGGAGATTATCGCAAAGATCATAGAAGAGACAGGTGCACAGGGGATGAAAGATATGGGCAAAGTGATGGGAGCCGCAAAAAGCAAAATCGGTAGCCGCGCCGAAGGGAGGGTTATCAACCAGATAGCAAAAGAGCTCCTGAACTCCTGACTCTGCAACTCTGCACGCAGCCGCGTGCACTCCTGAACTTGAATTTTTCCTTAAATTGTGCTATACCTCAGTTAAATAGAGTAAGTTACCGCCTAAACGGGTAACTTCTCGGCAAAAAGAGCTATCATATAGAAATTTTGGTTTTAGAGGAGAAGCTATGTTGAAAGACAGATTCGAGGCGGGAGAGATTCTTGCCGACAAAATAGAAGAGATGGCCCCGTTTGAGAACCCCGTCGTTTTGGCACTTCCAAGAGGAGGGGTTCCTGTCGCATTCCGAATCGCCGAGCGAATCGATGCACCGCTCGACGTTATAATCGTGCGTAAACTGGGCGCCCCTTTCAACGAAGAGTTTGCAATAGGGGCTCTAGTGGAGGGTGAACCGGAACGTGTGGTGCTGAATGAAGAGGCCGTATACAGGCTCGGCGTCTCGAAAGATTATCTCGACAGTGTCATCGCCAAAGAGCGTGAGGAGCTGCATAGGCGTCAGAAGATGTACAGGATGAGCGAGAATCCACTCGGCAATCTCGCTGGCAAAACGGTCATTCTGGTCGATGACGGAATAGCTACGGGCTACACTATGAAAGCGGCTCTTGCCGCCATAAGGGAACAGAGCCCCGCCAAAATCATTGTGGCCGTTCCTGTAGCTCCCGCAGATACTCTGGAAGAGATGGAGCGCCTTGCCGACAAAGTGGTGGTAATAGAGACTCCCGAACCCTTCTGGGCGGTTGGAGCCCACTATGAAAAGTTCGACCAGACAAGTGATGAAGAGGTGATAGAGCTGCTGAAGGAGACTAAAGAGAAGAGAAGCTAAGAGTCGCCCCGCTTCAGCCTCTTCAGCGCGCCGGCTATATCATCCTGGCGCATGAAGTGCTCACCTACCAAAAAGGCATCGGCACCGGCTTCATGCAGATGCTTTACCTGTTCATGCTCGTATATCCCGCTCTCGGCCACGATTATTTTACTGTTTGGAATAAGGGGAATGAGTCTTTCGCTAAGGCTCATATCCATCTCGAAAGTCTCGAGGTTCCGGTGGTTGATACCTATGATGTTGGCCCCGGCGAAAATCGCTTTTATGAGATCTTTCTTATCGTGTATCTCGACAAGAGCCTCCATCCCGAGGTGCCATGTATATTCCAGAAGCTCTTTAAGCTGTTTGCGCGTCAATGCCTTCGCGATCAACAGCACGAAATCGGCCCCGTATACCAGGGCTTCCACCAGCTGGTACTTGTCTATAATGAAATCTTTGCGAAGAAGCGGCATGGGTACATATCTGCGAATCTGGGTAAGATACTCTATATTCCCCTGAAAATAGTGCGGCTCGGTCAATACCGACAGAGCGTCCGCACCCCCCTCTTCATAAGCCTTGGCGATCGTCAACGGATCGAAATCCTCTCTTATCACCCCTTTTGAGGGGCTAGCCTTTTTAACCTCGGCGATTATCCTGTATGGGTTTTCCGAGGTGGATTTGAGCACCTTGTGAACATCTCTTGGAGGAAAGGGGTTGTAAGCCAGCGAACGGCCGAGCCACTCGAGGGGATACTCCTTTTTTCTCTTCTCCAGATCCACTTTAGTGCGTGCGATTATCTCATCGAGTATCACTTCTTTTTGCTCCTGCATCTATTGATTTTTTCCCAATGAAGCTTGATCTCTTTATCATCGAGCCCCATCTTCTCCACAACTTTTTTCATAATATTGAGTGCCTTGTCACATCTGCCGAGCTTGTAGTAGCCCCAGGCCAGCGAGTCGAGATAGAATGGAGAATCGGGATCGATTTTCAACGCTTTTTCGACAAGCTTCATTCCTCTTGCGATATCTATGTCATGATCTATAAGCAGATACCCGAGATAGTTTAGATACAAAGCTTCGTTGACTCCCTTTTTGAGTGAGGACGAGAGTACATTCTCCACCTTTTTTAAAAGTTTCGGATCACTCTTTTTATCCGCAGCTTCATAAAGAAGTACCCCGTACTCCGCCTGCCATACGGGATCCAAAGTTTCATCGTAGAGCTCTTTTGCAAGTTTCAGAGCCTTTTTGTACTCTTTCGACTGCTTCAAAACAGCAAGAAGAAGCCTTTTGTCCGCATTCGACGATTCCAAAATTTCGACAGCCTTCTTGTACCGTTTTTCATAGGTGAAAATCTCGGCTGCCCTTTGTGCATACTCACTCTTCCCTGTTGCACCGTAAAGTCTTTCATAGACCGAGGCGAGGTTGTCCAGACTGTTCTCCTGCCTGTAGATTTCCGCCAGAAACAGACATACCTTTTCGCTGCATCCGACTATTTTACTGTGCGTCTCCAACATACTGAGACTCTTTTTACGATCGTGCATCTTATGGTATAGAATCGATACCATCCTGACAAGAGAGTCGTCATCGTGATGTTTTTCGTAATATTTCTCATACGCTTCATAAGCTTTGCGGTTCTCACCGTTCGTCAGATGGATAGATACGATCATATCGACGTTTTTGATATTGTCAGGATCGAGCAGGAGAGCTCTTTGTGCACTTTTTAGCGCATCATCTTTTCTCCCCTTTTTTATATATGCGATGGTCATAAGCCTGTACAGCTCTGCATTTCGGGGCTCTTTTTCTATCAGAATTTTCAGATCTTTCAGCGCTTCATCATACTCCTTCAAAGCGATCAGGAGGGTAGCGGCTTCACGCAGGTATTCGGGGTTGCCCGTCTTGTCGTAGAGCTCTTTGAAAATCGTGTAGGCTCTGGCAAAGGCTCTATGCTCTTTATAGTAGAGCGCATGTATTATATAGTCGTTTTCGAGTGCGAAAGTTCTGTATCGGCTCTTTTTCTCTTTACCTTCGATCCCATGCGAAAGAGGCGCATTTTTAGTGGAACATCCGGCTATAAAAAGCAAAAGCAGTATTGGTGTTACAAGATACCTGGACATTCGTTTCTAAGTTCCTCTTCATTATCTTTATAGTAGTCCCAAAAGGGAAATGTTCTGCATTGCAAGGGACGTACAGGGTAGATTGTACATCTGTTTGCTTCCCGGTCGAAAAAGGTGCAATCGAACTCACCTTCTACGACAACCTTCTCTTTTATCGTATACCTATACCCCGATTTTTCCAGATATTTCTCTATAAACTCGTCACTTTCTATTCCCAAATAGGCAGCCATTTGCGGAATTTTTTGAACGGAGACCCAAATGTGTCCGCTCTCACCCGTGCAGCAGTTTCCCATGCACTCTTCACACGCTTTGGAATCAAAAGTGTAGCAAAACCCCTCTTTGGTTATTAATCGATCTGACATTTTATCGTATGTGTCCTTGCATTTTTAAATATCTCCTTCGCAGCCTCTCCGTACCCCTCTGCTTCAAAGGGTATCAGCGGCGGTAAAACGATACACTTGGCTTTTGAGTCGCTTCTGGCATGGATCATGACCAGTTTGGCAGCCCTATCCTGCCTCGGGTGTACGAACCGCATATGTTCCACGGTCAGCGAAGCGTCGTTCAAGGCGATCAAAATATCACCTATCTGCGAAGCGTCGTAACAGAAAAAGAGATGGCCCCTGGGCTTCAAAAGGCGCTTCGCCTTGGCGAAAAAAGGCTTTGGCGGCAGATGTGAGTTGTATCTGCACGCATGCAGATGGGGATCTTCGCTCTTAATCACATCTTCGTGGTAAAACGGAGGATTGGATACGATACAATCAAACCTCTCCGGGCACTCGAACTCCAAAAAATCTGCAAGGTGTATATCTGCTTCTATTTTATTGATTTCAGCATTTTTTCTCGCATAAGAGACCATTACGGGCTGTTTTTCCACCAGTGTCGCCTTAAGGTCGAAATCACGCGCAAGCAGCAGGCCGATCACCCCTACCCCGCACCCGACATCGAGCATATCGCCTGATGGAGAGAAGGAGCCTATGAAGTCGTACAGAAAGATCGAATCGCTGTTGAAACGGTACCCGCTCAACGGTTGGTAAAATAGCACTCTATCCCCGTTTTTTTGGTAGAATTATACCCAAAAAAAGGGTTTTTAATGATATTGATCCCTGCCCGCCTGGGCTCTATGCGATTTCCCGAAAAGGTACTTACCGATATAGGGGGGTACCCCATGGTGATAGCGACGGCCAAAGCGGTAGAAGGTGTCGACCGTGTCGCGGTAGCTACCGATTCTCACAAAGTTGTGGAGGTCTGCTCATCTTACGGCATCAAGGCTGTGATGACCAGCAGCGGGCATACAAGCGGTACCGACCGCATTAACGAAGCGGCTGCCAGGCTGGGGCTCGATGATAACGAAACTGTCATCAATGTACAGGCGGACGAGCCATTCATAGAGCCGGAAGCGATAGAGAGACTCAAGACTCTTGTACACAAGTACTCCAAAGACGATAGCGTAATGATATGTTCCCTCTACAAAAAGATCTCGCCGGCAGATGCCCAAAACCCGAATATCGTCAAAGTCGTAATCGACAGAAGCGGCTTTGCACTCTACTTTTCCAGAAGCCCGATACCCTACGACAGGGAGGGCGGATACGAAAACTACAAGGGACATATCGGCATATACGGCTTCAGGCGCAAAATGCTGGAGCGCTTCTGCTCCCTGCCTCCGTCACTTCTTGAAAATACTGAAAAGCTTGAGCAGCTCAGGGCCCTTTCGCACGGATTCAAGATAGCTATGTGCGAAGTGGAGACCGAAAGTTTCGGCATAGATACTCCGGAGGATCTGCAAAAAGCGCTTCAGAGGCTAAAGTAGGGTCCAGTGCCCCGGAAATCAGGCCAAAACCTCTTTGCGGTTGGTCTTTGTCTGCAGGTAGTCGGATATCTGCATAAGCGAGAATGTAACCAGAAAGATCATCAGACCGGGGAAAAAGCTTATCCACCATGCGATCTGCATCACCTCTTTGCCCTCGCTTATCAGGCTCCCCCAACTCATTTGGGGCGGAGTGATTCCAAGCCCCAGAAAACTCAGAGCGCTTTCGCTCAAAATCGCCCCGCCGACCCCGAAAGTGAAGCTGATAAAAAAGATGGGTGCCAATAGAGGCGCGAAATATTTCAGAATTATCTTCGGTGTCGGCACACCGCCGATTTTCAAAATCTTTATAAACGGCTTCTGCCCTATCGAAAAGCTCTCGGCCCTTATCATGCGCCCCATCGTCATCCATCCCGTAACGGAGATGACAAATATAAGAACCCATACCGACGCCTCGATGTAGCTAACGAGTGCGAGCAGGAGGAAGAATGTGGGGAATGTCAGGAAGAGATCCACGATCACGACGAAAACTTTATCCACCCTGCCCCGGAAGTAGCCGGCCGTAACACCGACCATCAGGCCTATCATGGAGGCGATCAGAGCGCTTCCGACCCCTATAATCAAAGAGACCTGCCCGCCCTGCATCAGCCTTGCGAGAATGTCGCGCCCGAGCCTGTCGGTGCCCAACGGGTGCTCAAACGAGGGGGGCATCAAAAGTGCATCCGGATTTAGATCGAAAGGGCTGGCACTATATATCATGGGGCCGCCGAAAGAGAATAGAAAAAGGGCAACAATCAGCGCGACGCTGATACATGGACATCTCATATGCTATTGTTTGATATCTAGAAGTGTCTGTATCATCTGATCTATAGTAGATATCACTTTTGCACTCGCTCCGTAACCTGTCTGATATTTCATTAGATTTGTCAACTCTTCGTCAAGGTCGACCTTGCTGATACTGTCGAACTCATCTACAACTGCATTTAGAAGCGACTGCGAAGTCTCTGCCGTAGTGTGTGCTGCTGTTGTCTTTTCGGCTACTTCCGTTGCGCTCATTCTGAAAAAACCGCTGAGTGTATCTTGCGAATATGGCTCTTTTTTGCCGTCAATATAGAAATTTACCTTATCGAACTGCAGTTGAACCATCCTGTTTGCGATAGTGTTGTCTCCTGCAATCGGAGCCGCATTGCCCGCTATTCTTGTAGGGTTCTCATCCAGAGTTTTATTGAGCCTGATACTCTTTGCATCGTTTCCGTCGAAGAAGCGCTCCATTCCCATGGCACCGGCAAACAGAGAGGGGTTGTTCCAATCGCTCTCTTCTATCGAAAACCTGTAACCCTGCTCTTTGAGGCCGGCCTTCAAAGAGATTGACATATAGCCTTCGGCATCAAACGATGCAGTGACAAAGTCATCTACATCGTTTGTAACGGTATTATCCCCATTGTCGTCTATGTCTGCCGCGTTGATGTGGTCTGCGACATCCTGAAACGTCATCCCGTTCAAAGGCACACTGCGCTCAGCGACCACATTTCCATCTATATCGTAAATTTTCACCTTGAACTGCTGAGCTGTATCTATCTTAAGATCGGAGTTTTCGATAAGCCTGTTCGGATCTACCGCAACATCACTTAACATACTGTCGGTCGCATGTCCGGCATATATGTTGTTGACATTGTCTATAAGAGAAGAAGAGAAACTGTCGAGTTTGTCTATAATCTGTTGTATGTCGCCGTTCATGAATTTGCCGTACTCTTCACTGTAGTCGCTGCCGCGCAGTGATAGAATCGCACCCGTTTTTCCTCCGTGGATGTAGTTTGTTATATCGAAACTTACATGATCCTGCCGCTGGTAATAGATGTTTGAATATTTCGTCCCATCTCCCGGACTCTCCAGTACAAGTGGATGAAATGTAGAACCATCAACGAAGGATGAGCCGCCGATACTGAGGTGGTACTGGTCTGTCGACTCTATCAAGTGCGAATCGACTGTAGTATCGGACTCCATTTCACCTTTGGTTACGGCTATATCTATCAGTTTGCTCAAGGCAAGTTCGAGCTTGTCCCGCTGGTCTCTAAGATCATTGGCGTTTGCCCCTCCGCTCTCGTTTGTGTTGATGCGGACATTTATCTCCGCTATCTCTTTTCCGAGGCGGTTTATCTCGTCAACCGCGGTGCGAAGCTGTTCATCCAACGAATCCTGTGTTTTCTGGAGCTGCTCTCTTGTATCGCGTAAAGTCGCCGCGAAACTCTTTGCCTGCTGAGCCAGGTCGATTTTCAACGAACTGTCGTCACTGTTTTTGGAAAAGTTGCTCCAGGAATCAAACAGTTTCGACAATCCGTTGTAGATTCCGTTTTTCTCAATCTCCGGGAAAAAGCTGGAGACTTCGTCCAGAGTCTCCTGCCTGAAATTCGCATATTCACTATTCGAAGAGGAGCTCTTCAGCCTTTTGTATACAAATTCGTCGTGAACTCTTACGATCTCCGTTATCTTTGCACCCAGGCCGATATCTCCCGGCTCCGTGTTCAAGGGGGTATTCGGCGATATCACTACACGCTGGCGAGTATAGTCTGGATTTTGGGCATTGGCGATATTGTGGCCTGTAGTGTCTATAGCTACTTGTGAAGTCTTAAGGCCGCTGTAACCGATATTGAGTGCATTGAATATGGATGCCATCTCAGACCCTCAGCTCTATTAGAGAGGCTACTTTCGGACTTTTGCCTGTATATCCATCCTTCTCTATCGGAAATATCTCTTCGTATAGAGAGTTGTAAAATTCACCCACGGAAACTACAAAGCGGGCATAATATCTATTTACGGAGTGAAGTTTTTCCAGAGTTTCACGAAGCAGGCCAAGCCTTCTTTGTGTCTCTTCATCAAGAAGCTCGGAAAGTCCGCTTTCCGGATGATCTTTGAGCAAAACCACTATTTCGTTATCGATCAGAGCTTTATGTTTTTCAAATGACGCGATCCTATCCTCTTTGGCCTTGACTCGGCCGAACATCGAATCGTGGCGTGCACTCTTTATATCATCGATGTCCAGTGACGTCAGCTCGATCAGTGCATCGAGGTCTTCAATAGCTTTAAGTAGGTAGTGCGTCAACATAAACTTTCCTTCCTATTCTGGTTTGAGCTCCTGCGCCATTTTGGTAGCTGTCGCCCGCAGATCGATTTTATACTCATCGTTCTTGACCTGCTGTTTCAGCTCGTCAATGCGTGTCTGCTCTTTAATCTGTTGTTTTTCAACAGCCATATCTTCGTTCTTCTTCATTTCGTTCATGATGTTCGAACTGTTGTTGGCACCTACATTTCTGATCATTATGTATCCTTTTGCATTATTATAGTATCTGCTTAATTATACTATCGGCAAAATTGTACATTTATTAAGAGCCCTTTAGAGATTTTTTTCGGTCAAGAACTTATAGAGGAGTTCACTGTAACCGAATGCTCCGCTCAGCTCCCTGCTCATCTGGTCGTTCTGCATCGAACGGTAGATCTCCCTGCCCGGATCCTTCGGGAGTAAGGGATCTTCGACACTTATCGCTTTATCCAGAAGCATCTTTATGATGATCGCTTCAAAAGCATCGGTCTGCTCTTTAAGTTTCACATCGTCAAGACCTGAAACCTGGGGTATCGATTGTTGATATTCATTAATATTCAGCGTCTCCACATCTCTCTCCTTATATTATCTGCAGATCCGCATGTATTGCGCCCGCGTTTTTCATCGCTTCAAGTATAGATATAACATCTTTCGGCGTTGCACCAAGCTTTTTCAGCGAACGGGCAAGATTTGCAACTGTTGCCGCTCCCGGTTTTACGACAAGCGCATGCTGATTGGGCTGCAGCTGCAGATTTGAACCCATATTGAGCGAAGCACTCCCTTTTTTCAGCGCAGGAAGAGCTTTCCTCTCTTCAATTTTTATCGTAATGTCACCGTGAGTTATCATTACAGGTTCCACTTCGACCTCTACACCGGAGACTACCGTACCAGTTCTTTCGTCAATCACGATTCTCTGTTTCGCCTTGTAGTCTATAGAGAGCTCTCCAACGGCGGCAAGAAATTCGACCATGCTCAAAGAGTCCGGTTTTTTCAACCTTATAGTTCTGGAATCCACTGCAACCGCCACCCGCTCTTTATAGTATCGGTTAAGAATATTCTGGATATTTATGGCGTTTTGAAAATTGGACTCTTTCAGACTCAGTGTCGCCTGTTTCTGGCCGTAGAGGTTGAAAGGGATCTCCTGCTCGACCAGCGCTCCTCCCGGAATCCTTCCGGCTGTCGCATGGTTCAAAGATCCGGCACCCCTGCCGTTACGGCCTCCTATGGTCACGGAACCCTGCGCAAGCGCGTATATCCTCCCGTCCACACCTTTGAGGGGTGTCATCAGAAGAGTGCCACCCTCTATCGACTTGGCATCACCTATCGAAGAGACTATAACATCTATCTTGTCGCCCTGCCTCGAAAACGGAGGCATGGTCGCCGTAACCATTACTGCCGCGACATTTTTGGACTTTATATCTTTCGGGTCGAGCTTCACGTTCATCGTCTGAAGCATGTTGGAGATTGTCTGCAAAGTAAACTTCGAAGTGGTGCCGTCACCGGTCTTGTTGAGTCCAACAATGAGACCGTAACCTATAAGCTGGTTGTCTCTGACCCCGATAATGTTGCTTATATCTTTTATTTTGACAGCATGAACCAACAGAGGTGCAAGCAGAAGAAGAAAAAGCGTTCGTTTCAAAGCCTACCTTTCATCTACCCGTCGAGAGCGGGTCTGTTTGCAGACCTCAAAGCAAAATTTGTTCCTTTTTCAGGCTCTGTAATAGCTCAGAGAGCTTTTTCCGAATTTTTTCTCCTTTACCTTTTCGAACGGACCGATCTTTCGGGGCATGGGCTCTTTTGTCATATGCTCAACTATAATGGAGATAATCTGTTCAGGGTCGATGTCGGCTATGGTCTTTATGATCTTTTCATATATATCACCCTCTCCTTCCCGTATCGAAAATGGAGGATCGATATAAAGATATGTCTTCTGTGCACCTTTTTTGAGCTCGCCAAGTATCTGCGGAAGAATCTCAAAAGCGTCCCCCTCCCTTATGTCGCATCTGTATGGATCGATAGCTTCGCAGTTGGCGCGAAGAGTCCTGAAGGAGTCTCTGTTTCTCTCGATAAACCACGCTTTTTTGGCGCCTCTGCTAACGGCCTCCAGACCTACGGAACCGCTGCCGCCGAACATCTCTACAAAGTTGCGGTCGACAATTTCGAACTGCAACGTATTGAAAACAGACTCTCTCAGCCTGTTTTTCGAGCTTCTAGTGACCCTTTTTGACGGAAGCTCTATCTTTTTCCCGCGATACTTGCCGCCGATAATATATGTATAAAGTCTCCTATCTTCTCTTTTCATAATGCTCTTTGAATATTTTGATCAACTCCTGTGCAAACTCGTGCACCGCTCTCTCTATCTGCCCTTCCAGGGTCTCTTCCTCTATCGCGAAGTGTTTGAAGGCCTCTCTTGTCCGATCGGCCTGAAGCTTCTCCTCTATTTTAATCATGAGTCTCGATCTGGAGAACGGTTTGCCAAGATCCGCACCGCTGTCAGTCCCTATACGCAAAACCGGCTTTTCGCTCTGAACGGGATGATCCGTAACGAGAAGTTCCGCATCATGCTCCGGCACCAAATGGTCGTCAAGAAACTTTCTTAGACTCTTTTCAAGTAGTATCGATCGGCATGATAACGCTATTTTCATCAATATCCCGATATATTTTTTGCGTATTATACCAAAGAAGCGAGAGCTTGATTTAACGCTGCCCTTAACAAATCTTTTCGGTGACCGATATTCCTTTAAACGGAAATGGAGGTAACTGCCATGGAGATATTCAACACAATACGTACACAGCAGGCACAACCCTCTTTGCCGCAGGGGCCGGAAGCCGGCGGCAGATCTGTTTCGCAACCGCACAAGAGTGCAAACGATTCGATACGCGAAGAGACGAAACAGATTGGGGAGAAAGCCGATACACAGAAGCTTAAAAAACAGTTGCAGGAGATCACCGATCAGCTCAACAAAGAGATGAATCCTCTAAACACATCTATCCGTTTCGGTTTCGATGACTCAATAGAGGAGCTTTACGTTTCGGTAATAGATACAAGCAACGACCAGGTGATTCGGAAAATTCCTTCCGAAGAGGCCATGAGATTGGCAGCAAAAATGCGAGAGATTGTCGGAATGATTTTCGATAAAAAAGGTTGACACCTACAAATTCCAAGTTGCAAGGATGCAAAAATTTCATTACTAAAGGATTAAAAATGACTGCAGCAGCCGCTTACAACACTTACACACAAAACAATATACAGATCGAATCTCCGGAAAAACTGATCGAAATGCTTTATGAAGGAATCATAAGATTCTGCTCCATGGCAAAAAAGTCTATCGAACAAGGAGACATAGAGAAGCGCGTCTACTGGACAAACCGGGCAGTAGCAATATTCGTTGAACTGATAAACTCACTGGATGCTGAGCGGGGAGGAGAGGTTTCCCACTATCTAGGGGGCCTCTATAACCAGCAGATAAAATTTCTGAACGAGAGCAACGCCCAGAACAGCTGCGAATATCTGGATGTAGTAATAAATGTCACAAAAGAGCTGCTGGAAGCCTGGAGAGAGGTTACAGCCAATGAGTTGGCATAACTCGTTTATAGCAGCTTTGGCAGATGAGGATGAGAAAAGATTGACAGACCTCCTCGACTCCATGCCTGCGTTCGAGAGTGTCGAACAGATGCGCAGCGCACTCGAACTCATCTCTGAAGCGACAAATAGATTCGAAGCGAAAAAGTCTCAATTGAGGCATAGAATGGATGAGCTTGAAAAGGAGAAGAGGTTCCTCACATCGACCGGAGAGGATAACGATACAATACTCGATATACACTCATAAGATTTTCAACTCAATTACGATAAAATCCCGAAAATTTCTTTTACTTCGGGGTAACAGTATGAAAAAAAAGGTAAACAAAGCGGTCCTGGCCTATTCTGGCGGACTAGATACCAGCATAATTTTGAAATGGCTTCAAGACGAGTACGACTGCGAAGTGGTGACTTTTACGGCAGATATAGGACAGGGTGAAGAGGTTGAACCGGCAAGAGAGAAGGCCCTCAAACTCGGGATAAAACCGGAGAATATCTTCATAGAGGATCTACGTGAGGAGTTCGTAAAAGAGTATGTCTTTCCGATGTTTCGCGCAAACGCCGTCTATGAGGGAGAGTATCTGCTTGGAACCTCGATAGCGAGGCCCCTGATCGCCAAACGGCAGATAGAGATCGCGAAATTGACCGGAGCGGATGCCGTGAGCCACGGCGCCACCGGCAAAGGTAACGATCAGGTGAGATTCGAACTCGGCTACCTTGCACTCAACCCCGACATAACCATCATCGCCCCTTGGCGCGAGTGGGACCTGAACAGCCGCGAGAAGCTCCTTAAATATGCCGAATCGCACGGCATCCCCATAGAGAAACATGGCAAGAAGTCTCCCTACTCCATGGATGCCAATCTTCTTCACATCTCATACGAAGGTGGAATTCTCGAAGATCCGATGAACGAGCCGGAAGAGGATATGTGGCGCTGGACCGTAAGCCCGGAAAAGGCTCCGGACAGACCGGAATATATCACGATAACCTACAAAAACGGCGATCCTGTAGCCATAGATGGGAAAGAGCTGACACCGGCCCAGATGCTTACCGCTCTGAACGAATACGGCAACAGAAACGGTATAGGGAGACTCGATATAGTTGAAAACAGGTATGTCGGTATGAAGAGCCGCGGGTGCTACGAGACTCCGGGTGGAACGATCATGCTCAAAGCCCACCGCGCGATAGAGTCGATCACCCTTGATCGGGAAGAGGCGCATCTGAAAGACGAACTGATGCCCCGTTACGCGAAACTGATATACAACGGCTTCTGGTTCGCTCCCGAAAGAAAGATGCTCCAGGCAGCTATAGACAGAACGCAGGAAAACGTAAACGGCGACGTACGCCTTAAGCTCTACAAGGGGAGCGTGACGGTGGTGGGCCGACAATCTCCGAATTCACTCTTCAACCCTGAATTCAGCACTTTCGAAGAGGACAGCGTTTACAACCAAAAAGATGCGGAAGGTTTCATCCGCTTGAACGCTCTTAGGTTCATAATCGAAGGGCACGCGAGAAAAAAATAGTTTTGAAGCGCCTTTAGGGCGTTTCAGGGGGAGTTATATGGGAACCCTTCTTTGGGAGATATTTTCTGTAGTTTTCGTGGTATCCGTAGTAGCTCTTCTTACTCTCTACTACCAGAAGAGGATGCGGTAGCGCTACCTTAAAACCTCTTCGGCTCTCTGTCGCAGATCCTCGGGCGAAAACTTTATTACCGCATCTTCCAGACCTATGAGACCCGGAATTATCTCCAAAAGAGTGTAAAAAAGATAGATCATCGGCATGAATGCCGTCATCTCGCGCCTGAAGCTTTTAAGGGTGTACCGGCTCTTCAGCCACTCCACCGCCTCCGGACGTCCATGCAAAAGAAGAAGCGCCTGTATAGCAAAGACGAAACCCCAACATATATATGTGAGAATGGATCCGATTACAAAAAAGTACTCCCAAAACGCAAGATCGCTCACAGTTCATCCGTAAGGTCGTAGAGTCTTATCAGCGCTTCGGGGTCCGGATCTCTTCCGAGCCATCTACGATAGAGTTCATCCATCGGCCTGCTGCCGCCCATCTCCAAAATGTTGCGCCTGTATCCGTCTGTTATCTCCCTTTTTATCTCTCCGTTTTCGAAACATGCGAAAAAGGCATCCGCACTGAGAACCTCGGCCCACTTGTAGCTGAAGTATCCGGCGGCGTAACCGCCGGCGAATATGTGGGCGAACCCCCACTGAAAGCGGTTGTAGGATGGCGGTTTGATAAGAGAGAGCCTCTCCCTGAGAGAGTCGAGCAGATTCTGAACCTCATCACCCTGGTAAAGCCTCTGATGGAGCATAAAGTCGAAGAGTGCGAACTCTAGCTGCCTGAGCATACCTGTAGCCGCCATGAAATTTTTGCTTCTTCTAATCTTGCGCATCAACTCTTCCGGCATAGGCTCACCGCTTTCGTAGTGGAAAGCAAATCTCTTCAAAATACTCTTTTCATACGCGAAGTTCTCCAGAAACTGCGAAGGAAACTCCACCACATCCCACGCCACGCCGTGGATGCCGCTGACGAAGCGCTCCTTTATGTGGCTGAAGAGGTGGTGGATGGCATGCCCCATCTCGTGAAAGAGTGTCACCACATCGTCGTGTCTTAGCAGTGAAGGAGTCTGCTCCGTAGAGGGAGAGAAGTTGCAGACTACAAATGCCGAAGCAGGATATTCTCTGCCTTCAGGATCTTCGTGGTGAGTCTGCCAGTCATTCATCCAGGCCCCTCCCCTCTTGCTCCTCCTTGCCTCGAGGTCGAAATATATTCGTGAGAAGGTTTTGGCATCTTTTTTTAGGTCATACACAATCACCTTTTCGTTCCAGACCGGAACTTCGACCTCTGCAAACACTATCTCAAACAGCTCCGAGACGAAATCGAGCATCCCTTTCAGCACCCTCTTCTGTTCGAAATATGGGCGCGTCTTCTCGTCGTCGAAGTCCAGCTCCATCTTTTTCAGCTTCTCACTGTAGAAGGCGACATCATAGCTTTGAATATCCTCTACCCCATCCTCCTTCGCAAGCTCACTGAGCTTTTGCACCTCTTTTTCCGCATGCGGTAAAGATGCATCGGCGAGTCTGTTCAAAAAATTCAGCACAGCATCGTCCGACGGAGCCGTCTTCGTCTGCAAAGAGAGTTCGCTGTAGTGGTCGAATCCCAGAATCTTCGCCTTTTCATCTCTAAGGCGCAAAATCTCGTCTATCACTTCAGAGTTCTGCGGAGCCCTTGTCACATAGGCTTTATACAGCTCTTCTCTCAGGCTTCTGTTGGGTCCGTATGTCATATAGGCCATGTAGCTTGGAATCTGGAGCGTAAAGCGCCAAACCTTTTTTCCATCTTTTTCGGTTTCCGCAAGTTCGAGATCGCTTCGCGGAATCCCTTCTACATCCTCCTTGTTCTCGATGATCAACTCGTAGGCATTGGTCGCATCGAGAAGGTTTTGCGAAAAACGGTTGTTGAGTTCGCTGAGGCGAAGGTTTATCTCCTCCAGCCTCTTTTTACTATCGTCCGGCAGTTCGACACCGGAGAGCCTGAAGTCGCGGATCTCCTGCTTCAGAACCTCTTTTTGCGCATCGTCATCCGTTTCGACTTTCAGGAAGGCTTCATAAATCTCCCTGTTTTGCGAAAGTTTCGTATGGTAGTGCGAGAGAAGCGGCAGAGACTCTTCATACGCCTTTTGGGTCTGCTCCGAATTTTCCACGCTGTTGAGGTGTGAAAGCGGAGTAAAAAAGATATCGAGTTTCTCGAAAGTCTCCATATACGGCCGTACGAAAGCGGTGTAATCAAGGCCGCTCTTGCGCACGAGAGATTCGATATACTCCTCATTCCGATCGAGAGTCTGTTTCAGCCTCTTTGTAAAATTGTCATAGTCCGGTGTTTTGAAATCCGCAAACATCTATATCCTTCTCTCCCGAAAACAAATTCTTGCAATTATATCCCAATTTACGCTATTTTCGATATAATCAACAATACTAACTAGGGTTCCGACGGAGCCTTGAAAACAAAAAGAGACCAAAAGGGAACGATCTATGAAAGTACTGCTTGTAAAAGATGTAAAGAACCTCGGAAAAGCCGGAGAGATAAAAGAGGTAAAAGACGGCTACGGCAAAAATTTTCTGGTAGCGAAAGGTTTTGCCAAAGTGGCCACCGACGAAGTGATAAAAGAGTGGGAGAACGAACAGGCCAAAAGAGCGGAGATGGAAGCGGCTGAGATGGCGCGCCTCGAGAAGCTGAAAAAAGAGCTCGAGAGTATGCGGCTCGTCATAAAGAAGAGACTTGGAGCCAACGGCTCTCTGTTTGGAGCGATAACAAACCACGATCTGGCGGATGCCATCAAAGCCGAAGGTATCGAGATAGACAAAAAGCTCATTCACCTCGATGGGGCCATAAAAGCCACCGGCCTCTACGAAGCGGATGTGAAACTTGGCCACGGCATACATGCGAAGCTGAAGTTTGAAGTAGTCGGGGAGTAGCGAATGTTCGAAGCGACCACGATTCTGGCTTACAGATCGGACAGCTGCGCTGTCATAGGGGGTGACGGTCAGGTTACATTCGGCAATGCCGTTTTGAAAGGGAACGCTACGAAAATCAGGACTCTATACAACGGTCAGGTACTTGCGGGGTTCGCCGGAAGCACGGCAGACGCTTTCAACCTGTTCGACATGTTCGAAGGATTCCTGCAGAGCCGCAAAGGCGACCTTTTGAAAGCGGTCATAGAGTTTTCGAAAGCGTGGCGCAAAGACAAAGTGCTGAGGCGTCTTGAGGCTATGATGATCGTTTTGAACAACGATCACATCTTCATTCTCAGCGGCAACGGAGACGTCGTCGAACCCGAAGACGGCGAGATCGCCGCCATAGGCAGCGGCGGCAATTTTGCCATTTCCGCAGCCAGGGCGCTTGCCAGGCACGCAAAGATGGAGCCGAAAACACTCGTAGAAGAGAGTCTGCACATAGCGGCGGATCTCTGTATATATACCAATCACAATATCAAGACACTGGAACTGAAAAAATGAGAAATGCAGAGAGTATGACACCGAAAGAGATCGTAGCCTATCTCGACAACTATGTGATAGGGCAGCGTAATGCGAAAAAGACAATCGCCGTGGCGCTTAGAAACAGATACAGAAGAATGCGTCTTCCGTCGGAGATACAGGATGAGATAATGCCGAAAAACATCCTGATGATCGGCTCTACCGGTGTGGGAAAGACGGAGATCGCAAGACGACTCGCCAAAATGATGGGCTACCCGTTCGTCAAAGTGGAGGCGAGCAAATATACGGAAGTGGGATTTGTCGGGCGTGACGTCGAATCCATGATAAGAGATCTTGTCACTACATCCGTAAACCTGGTAACACAGGAGCAAAAAGAGCTAAAAAGCGCAGAGATAGACTCCCATGTCGAAAAGATGATCATAGAAAAACTTCTGCCACCCCTCCCCAAAGGTGCGACAGAGGCGAAACAGCGGGAGTATGAGACCAGTTTCGAAAGGATGCGCGAAAAGCTTAGAAAAGGCGAACTCGACAACCTCACCATAGAGGTGGAGATGCCTACGCCGAAAATCGAAATGGCAGACAGCAACCTCCCACCGGAGATGAGCAAAGTACAGGAGTCCCTGGCGAAAGTTTTCGGCTCGATCGGTCGCGAAAGCAGAAAAGAGGTCTCGGTAAAGGAGGCAAAAAAGATTCTTCGTCAGGCTGCAAGCGAACGACTCCTGGATGAAGAGCAGATAAAGCAGGAGGCACTTCGCCGCGCAAGCGAAGGCGGAATCATCTTTCTCGACGAGATAGACAAGATAGCGGTTTCGAGCCAGAACAGCGGACGGCAGGACCCCAGCAAAGAGGGTGTTCAGCGCGATCTGCTGCCTATCGTGGAGGGCAGCAGCGTAAACACCAAATACGGAACGATCCAGACAGACCATATTCTCTTCATAGCCGCCGGCGCTTTCCATGTGAGCAAACCGAGCGACCTGATTCCCGAACTCCAGGGGCGCTTTCCGCTGCGTGTGGAGCTCGACTCTTTGACGGAAGAGGCGCTCTATGAGATTCTGACCAAACCGAAAAACTCACTGATCAAGCAGTATCAGGCCCTTCTGGGCGTCGAAGGGATGGAGCTTGTCTTCGAAGAGGAGGCGCTCAGAGCCATAGCCAGGGTAAGTTTTCAGGCCAACGAGCGTACCGAAGATATAGGAGCGAGGCGCCTTCATACCGTAATCGAAAAAGTGCTCGAAGAGATCAGCTTCGAAGCCGACGAACACAAGGGTAAAACTTTTACGATAACGGCCGATTATGTACATGAGAAGCTCGATGCTATCGTAGAGGATGAAGATGTCGCAAGATACATCCTCTAAAGTACAGACGAAGGCGGGCTTCGTAGCAGTCGTAGGACGCCCAAATGCCGGGAAAAGCACTCTGCTCAACTGGCTGGTTGGCGAAAAGCTGGCGATGGTAAGCAAAAAGGCCCAGGCGACCAGAAAACGTATGAATATTATCGTGATGTATAAAAAGAGTCAGATAATATTTGTCGATACGCCTGGAATTCATGAAAAAGAGCGCCTTCTGAACCGCTTTATGCTCCAGGAGGTGTTCAAAGCGATCGGCGACTGTGATCTGATTCTGTTTCTCGCAGCTGCGAAAGATAGGTTGGACCACTATGAGAATTTTTTGCAGATCAATGCAAAAAAGCGGCCTCACATCGTCGTTTTAACAAAAATAGACGAAGTGAGCAACGAAGATCTTTTAAAAAAAATCGGTGAATATCAAGCCTACGAGGAGCGTTTTTTGGCTCTCATTCCGGTCTCTGTAACCAAAAATATCGGAAAAGAGGAGCTCTTGAAACAGATTTCTGCGAATCTGCCGGCTTCGCCGTGGCTATATGATCCGGAACTGCTGACAACTACCAGCATAAAAGAGATCTATAAAGAGATGATCAGAGAGTCGATTTTCGACAATCTGAGCGACGAGATCCCATACGAGACGGACGTGATCGTAGAGAAGATCGACGAACGGCCCGATATCGACCGTGTACAGGCAACGATAATCGCGGAAAAGAGGAGTCAGAAGATGATTCTTGTCGGTCGAGGAGGATCTACGATAAAGCGGATAGGAAAAGATGCCAGAATGAAGATGGAGCACTTTTCCGGTAAAAAGATTTTTTTGGAGCTTTTCGTCAGCGTGAAGAGCGGCTGGTCGAAAACGAAAAAATCACTCAGCGAGGTAGGATACTACTTCGAACAGTAGCTTTTCGACCCGAAAAACGGCGCTTTTTTGTTACTTTTAAACTGCTCTTTAAGTTGTACTAGGTTAAAATCAGTAGAAGTAATAATTATAAATTAATGTTACACACAATATACCATAGAGAGTATGATTGCCTGATTATTGGATGAAAGGAAGGTCTTGCCGCATTCCGAAACCACCTTCAAACATGCTGCCGGCTCCAAAGATCGATAGCGGTGTATAGTGTGTAACATCAGTTAAATTAACCATAACGAGGCTTTGTAATGTTCAAGACATCACAGGAAAAAATGGAAAGAGAGAGTATAGGTTTCCATAAAATAGTTTCCATCAACGCTTATCAAAATATCTCTTATCAGTTTCAGAACAATGCGCTGCAAAAAATCGAGAAACTTCAATACGACAAAAGAAACTTTGTAGTCTCCACCCTAAACTCGAAGGACTTCATCTCATCCATAGTGGAAGTGAGCGTAAATATCCCGCCAGAAGATCTGCAGGATGCGATCGAGCTCAAAGCATACGACGACCTCGGTCTCGACCAGGCTGTCGAATACATTATAAGATATTTCGAAATACCGGGCCGCAAAACGGACAAATTGCGCTCGTTCCATGTATTTGTCGCAGAGCCCAATGTGATTCATGAGGTGTTCGACAATGTACGCCAGCAGGTCAAATATATAGACTACATATACCCAAAACCCTATCTTATACAGAACGTCTACGAAAAAGATATACTCGAAGCGTACGGTGTACACGGCTATCTATACTTCCAGAAAGAGGATGCCTTTTTGGCACTCTTTAAAGATGGTGAGTACATCTACTCGAAATCGTTGAAATACTCTTTTGAAAATATTTACGAAAGGTTTTGTGAACTATACGGAGAGAGGGTGGATGAAGCCTCTTTTTACGAGATGCTGCAGAGCGAGGGGCTTAAAACTTCGAACTTCGACTACCAAGACCATTTGATGAAGCTTTTCAGCGAAATTTTTCTCTACGTAAACGACATTCTGATATATGCGAAGAGGGCCTTTGAGATAGAGAAGATCGACATGTTCTACACAGGCTCGGAAACAGGTCCCGTACTTGGTCTAAATGAATATGCCCATACTTATCTCGGAATCGAGGCAAGCGATTTCGATTTCGATTATGAAATGGAAAAGGGGGACTGGTATGTCGATCAGTTCCATTTCCTATCTATCCTGGAGGCAATCAAGAACATAGAGGGTGAAGAGAGTCCCAACTTCACGATTTTCTTCAGGCCGCCTCCATTCGTTGCAAGAAGAAGCGGACAGTTCATCATCACTACAGCCGCTACAATCGTGCTGGCTCTTTCACTTCCGGTCTATAACTACACATACGACACATACGTAAAAATAAGTAACGACAGGTTGAAAAAAGAGGAGAAGCAGCTGAACGAACTTACAACCTCCATAAGAAACGAAATTGCATCGCTGGAGAAACAGAAAAACGATATCCTGGCAAGAATAAAAGCCGAAAACGATCTTTTCGAAACGAAAAAGAAGATTCTGGCTGCGATATATGACAAAAAAGTCAACTACCCCATGAAAGCCAAAACGATTGTCGGATTCGGAAACAATATGACTAAGTTCGATGTGCGAGTCACCAAAATAAGCGACGAAGACAACCTTTTCACGCTCACACTCTACGCTCGAAGCGAGAAGAGAATCACTCAATTTATAAAATTTTTGACCGATACATACGAAAACAGGATTCATGCAGATATAGATAAAATCTATAAAGATGAAGAGACCGGAATATATCATGGCGATCTAAAGGTGACTGTACTATGAAAATTATTGAAGATATGCTGGAAAAGCTGGATATCTACTTCGAAGAGAAAAAAGAGAGTGAATTCTATCTTATGGTATTGGCAGTTGTCGCCGTTTTTGGACTGATATCATACTCATATCTTATTCCTATTACGGAAAAGGAGCTGAAAAAGGATCTGCAGATACAAAAGCAGCTCGAAAGCAAAATACATGCAGAAAAATCCTACCTGACCACTGTAACCGTCAACGGCGACCAGCGCTTCAAGATAAAGCAGCTCCAGAGTGAGATAGTCAGGCTGAAGACCAGGTATAGCGATCTGAAAGAGATCAACGAATATTCCGACTACCAGATTCAGACCCTTTCGGAACTTCTGTTCAACGAGAAGAACTGGGCCAAGTTTCTTGACTCCATCGCCCTGAAAGCCAAGAAGAACAATATTAACATCTCTTTGATTTCAAACAAGTTCATAAACAACAAAGACAGTTTCGGTCACGTTCTTGAAATAGGAGTCGATTGTGAAGGAAGCTATAGGGACATGATCAAATTCATGAACGAGATTGAAGAGAGCGAGCTTGTTGTCGATATATACAGTATAAATCTGGAAAGTGACAAAAAAATAAATGCAAACTTTAAGGTATCGGTATGGGGAATAAACTATTGATTAAAGCGTCTGTTATAATTTTTTCGACGGCGGCGTTGCTCAGTGCCGAAATAACGATCAACGATATCGACAAACTGGTTAACGACATAAAACAGGAACGCATAGGTCTCAAGGAGAAAGAGATCCGGAGTGCGAAAGATCCGTTTATATACCCCAACGGGAAACTCGGGCGGATCATCCGCTCTTCCAAAACCGTGAAGAAGCGTTACAGATTCGTTTTGAGTGCAGTTATAAACGACCGTGTCAAGATCAACGGCAGATGGTATAAACTCAACTCCAAAATCAACGGTTTCAGGCTTAGCCGCGTTAGTAAGGACCATGTTTTGCTTACACGTAAAAACGAGCGGATTCGCATCTTCTTGAAGCGTTCAAAGAGTAAAAAAATCAAACTTTTCGTTAAATAAGGATTGGGAATGAAATATATGAAAACTATCAGGCTGTCTCTTCTGGCGGCTGCCGTAACTGCATCGATAGGCTTTACGACAAATCTGCAGGCGGCATGTGAAGATAATCTTTTCAATATCAAGGCCAATCAGGGAACCAGGGCATCCGAAATCATAAATCAACTCGCTGACCAGTGCGACCTGACGCTGATAATCAAAGATAAAGAAGCGGCAAAAAAGCTGAGAACACGCCTGAACCGCCTGTCGCTCAAAGACGCCACTCTGCCCGAAGTTCTCAACGTGGTACTCAATGAACACAATCTCAACTACTCGCTGGAAGGGAACATATTGAAGATATCGTATCTTCTGACGAAAACTTTCCATGTCAACTACATCAGCACAGACAGAGAGAGTACAAGCAGCACCAAGGTGACGCTATCGAGCGGAGCTGCTAGACAGCAGGCAGCCACACAGAGCCGACAGGGTGTCACAACCAGCACCATGAGCGCCGGAGAGTCCGAAAGCGGTATAAATGTCACTTCGGACGATAAATTCATATTCTGGTCAGAGCTTCTGGAACAGATTAGAGATATTCTGAACAGGCCGGAAGACACATACGAAGCGGGAGATCCAGTTGTAGACAAAGAGTCCGGTCTGGTGACAATCACAGGGACAAAGAAACAGCTCGACAGGGTGGAAGAGTACATAGACAACCTGATGGATAGGCTTCATAAACAGGTGCTTATAGATGTTAAGATGTATACAGTCGTACTCAACAAAGGAAACGAGACGGGAATTGACTGGAGACAATTATATAACCTGCAAAATTTCAAAATCAACGCAGAGAGCCTAACGACAAACGAAAATGTATATGAAATACAGTATCCCGGAACGATGGATGTTCCGTATATAAAAACTTTTGGTCAGGGTACCGCTACATTTACGGACATAGCTATGACAGCACAGATCGGCACGATCGTCAAATTTCTGAAGTCACAGGGTGATGTCCACTCCGTCTCCAATCCAAAAGTATTGACACTAAATAATCAGGCTGCAATGATAACGGTGGGCAAACAGTACTTCTATAAAATAAAAAACAGTACTACCACCAGTAATACTGGCGGAAGCACGGTTGCACAAAATGAGATCATAGATTCTGTATTTGCGGGGATCTTGCTAGATATCACCCCTGAAATCGCCGCTGACGGTACAATAACCCTGAAAATCAATCCGTCGATAAGCGATACGATAACTCCTGTAACAAACGATAACCTGAACAGATCGATGCCGCCTGATCTCGAGCGCAGGCAGATGGCTTCGGTCGTTACCGTAAAAGACGGTTCGCACGTAATACTCGGCGGCCTGATTACCGACAAAGTAAACAAATCGACCAACAAAGTACCTCTGCTCGGAAATATCCCTCTGCTCGGATACGCATTCAAATACGATGAGCTTACGGACGAGAAGGTGGAGCTTGTGATTATCGTAACACCGCATCTTGTTGCAGCGAAATCATCTATGACTCTGAAGGATTTGGGATATGATCGGCTATCTGACAGCAATTTGACCAAGATGCGATGAGTAAATACAGACAGCTGCAGAATATTTTTATAGACAGAATCGAAGTAAATCAGTATATCGGTCTCGATACCTCTATACTTTTTTACAACAAACTTCAAGAGAGCATACAAAAACCTCTCAAGATGATTCTGCTCTATGGAAAACCGGGGACAGGCAAAAGTGTCCTGATCAATAAAATATACCACGATACAAAAGATAAAAGAAACGTTTTTCTAATATCTACACCTATACAGCAGGAAGAGGAGTTCATAAAAAAGCTTTACACCTTTCTGCTTCCCGAATCCACGTTGCCGGAAGACCTTACCTACAATAAATTCATCGATATATGTAATGCACTCAAAGAGAAAAAACATATTACCGTTTTACTTGATGAAGCTCAGCTCTATTCATCATCAATGATGGAAAAAATAAGGCTGATATCAGACACCAGAACCATCAAATTTGTTGTTTCTCTCCATAAAACGGAAAAAGAGGACCTTATTGCAAAAGAGCATTTCCAATCGAGGATCTGGGAGACCATAGAGTTGAAAAACGGAACGATTCACGATACCAACATGTATGTACAGAAAAAACTGATTCAGCAGAACTATTTCGAGATCGCAAATATGTTTCGTAAAAACAATATCAGATTGATCCATAAATTTACAAAAGGAAACTACAGAGAGATAAACAAACTCATGTTTACACTATTTGAGATCTACGACTACTACGAGACCAACAAACCCTCCAAAATAGCCGGCTCCAATATAAAGAACAAATATCTTGAGATGTCGGCACTGAAGTTGGGATATATCAATGCTTGAGATAGACAAACTCGAAAGAGAGTGGCTCAGATACAGGCTAAAACGTATTAAACCGTGGATTTTTTTGTCGATTACGCTTCTTCTAACAGTGGCAACCGCCGTATGGGTAACTAAAAGCGGTTACAATTCGACTCTCAAAGGCGGCGGCAACGAAAAGGTGAAGATAGCGGTTCAAACTGCCGCTACGGCAACGGACGCCTCTTCAAACGTCGAATCGGTCTCTGCCACCGTTGAAAAAGAGAGTGTAACGAAGAGTGAAAAGGTAGTTGAAAGAAAACCGAAAGAGGCGGTTTCGCAAACAGCACCTCAGGAAAAAGAGACAACAAAAGAGCAAATGCGCTCCGCCGAAGCCGGGGAGCCAGGCGTGATTCTTAACCCAGATACCGGTTTCATGGAGTCTCTTTCGGCTCCTAAAAAAGAGAGACGTCCCCAAAAAGTGTATAGAGCCGTAGAGACTGCAAGAGAGGAAACCGTCTCCTCTTCGACGATAGATAGACCGAAGAGCTCCACTGTTGAAAAAAGCGCCGATACCGAAACGGAAGTTAAGAAGAAGAACTCTGAAAATACCGGTGGTTCAGGTTTGCAAATTCTCTCTACCAAAACGAACAATACTCTTCAACTTCTGATCAAACGATTCAACCGGAACAATGATCCGAAGCTTGCTTCCTATATCGCGCAGAGCTACTACAAAAAAGGTGATTACAAAGAGGCTGTAAAATGGAGCGTGGCAGCAAATTCACTCGATCCGTCCGGCGAAGAGAGCTGGCTCATATTCGCCCGTGCAAAAGTGAAACTGGGAAAGAGGGATGAGGCCGTCAAAGCCTTGAGAGTCTATCTGAATCAGTATAGCTCCAGAAAAGTGAGATCATACCTAAGAAGGTTGGAGTCAAAAGAATGAAAAAAGCTCTTCTTGTGAGTGCGCTCCTGCTCTCGTCACTCACCTCTGCGGATATAGAGAGCCTCTATAAGTTGTACCAGAGCAAGAAGTATAAGCAGGCATGTCAGCTCGGTCTGAGAATGTTCAAGGAGCAAAAAAAGGATTCCAGGTTCCTGATGCTCTATGGGCTTTCATGTCTCAACGCCGACTATATTGACCGTCTGGCCGTTCCCATGACCGCTCTTCGATACTCGAAGACCGAACGTGCAAATGCGAGCTATTTCGCTACGATACTTCTGCAAAAGAAGCTTCTGTACCACTCTCTTTTGGATGGTATCGATATATCTAACCTAAAACTTCCAAAAACCGATTATATACTCTCTAAGGTTTTCGATCTCTATACAAAAAAAGAGTATAAGAAGGTCGATGACAAATACTATTTCATACCGAAAAAGGGTGCCGGTTTGATGTATGTTCTTTATCTGGAAGGAACAGGGAGAGTCACCAAGATGACTATTGAAGAGAGACTGGATGACCATATTATCAAGATACACAGGTATTGGTAGATGAGCAGAATCATTGAGCTTTTGATGCATAGCGGACTTGTAACGAAAGAGCAGATAGCCGACCTGCTCAAAAACAAGAAAGAGAAAAAGATAACGATCAAGACCCTGTTGGAGCATCAGGTCGTAAAGCCTGAGCAAGTTTACAAACTCATAGCCGACGAAGTGAGAAAAGGGAACCTCTCTCTTGAGATGCTCGAAAAAGAGAGCGGTTCGATAAATATAAACAAAGTTCTGATGCATCTGGCAAAACTGATGAATATGGATTACGTCAACCTTGACGAGGTAGATATAGATCTGCGCCTTGTCGGCAAGCTGCCTATGCAGAAACTGGAGAAGATAGGCGTTCTACCTATCAGGGAGAGCGATCTAAGCGTCACTGTCGCATTCAAAGATCCGTTCGATTTCAGTGCCCAGGAAGCCATACAGCGTCTCTTCCCGAAAAAACCGGTCAATCCCGCCATCGCCAGGCCTTCACAGATAGATTATCACTTAAACCGCCTTGAGATGTCGGAGAGTATCAAAGGGCTCATAAACGAGATAAGACAGGAGATCTCCGAGAGCGCTTCCGCAACCGAAGCGAGTGAATCATCCGCAATCTTGAAGCTTATCGAAGTGATCCTGAAATCGGCTATCATAGCGAGAGCCAGCGATATTCATATCGAGCCCACAGAGAACAGCTGTATTGTCAGAAGCCGTATAGACGGTATGCTTGCCGAGAGTTTCCGCTTCGACAAAGACATATATCCGCCGCTCTCTTCCAGGCTGAAACTTCTGTCTAATCTGGATATCGCCGAGCGCAGAAAACCGCAGGACGGTCGCTTCTCCGCCACTATCGTAAATCGTGAGTTCGACTTCAGGGTATCTACCCTTCCGATCATGAACGGCGAATCGATCGTAATGAGGATTCTCGACAAATCGAAAGTGATGATCCGTCTTGAAGATGCCGGAATGAGCCAGCACAACTTCAACATATTCAATGAAGCGCTCAAGGTTCCCTACGGCATAGTTCTGGTCACAGGACCAACGGGAAGCGGTAAGACAACTACGCTCTACGGAGCACTCAACAACCTAAAAAGTGTGGACAGAAAGCTCATAACGGTCGAAGACCCTGTGGAGTACCAGATGAACCTGGTTCAGCAGGTGCAGGTGAATTCGAAAGTCGGACTAACTTTCGCCAGTGCGCTGCGCTCGATTTTGAGGCAGGACCCCGATATCATCATGATCGGTGAGATCAGAGACCAGGAGACTCTGAGAATCGCCATTCAAGCTGCACTGACCGGTCACCTGGTTCTCTCCACCCTACACACAAACGACTCGATAAGTGCGATCAACAGAATGGCGGACATGGGGATAGAGCCCTATCTGATAAGCGGCTCTCTAATAGCAATCGAGGCACAGCGTCTCGTTAGAAAGATATGTCCGAACTGTAAAAAAAGCGTAGAAATTCCCGATCATGTTATCAATGAACTCCAGGAGTTCCTACCTGAGAAGTACCAGTTTTTCAAAGGAAGCGGCTGCAAGGAGTGTCAGGGGACCGGATATATAGGGCGGGAGATGATCAGTGAGGTTCTACGGGTGGACGATACACTGACCAGCATGATCGCACGTGAAGCATCTAAAGCCGAATTGACGCAGGAGGCGTTGAAACAGGGATTCGTCTCTATGATTCAAGACGGTGTGAACAAGGCGGTCGAAGGTAAAACGACAATAGATGAAGTACTAAGAGTTGCGAGGTTATCATGAAATATTATCAAGTCACTATGCTGGTCCGCGGAAACCGCCGAAACATTGTGCTCAAAGCAAAAGACAGAGCGGACGCCATCAACAAAATCAAGAAGGATTACCAGGGTACGATGCTCAGGATCAAGGAGGTTTCGGCCCCTATCGATGCAACGATCAAAGAGTTCTTTTCGCAGTTCAGCTCTACTGTCGCCAACAAAAAAGTGCAACCCAAAAACCTCATCGCGGCCATAAGACAGCTCGCGGTAATGACAAACGCCGGAATCTCGGTGCACGATGCACTCAACGAGATTGCAAATGCGACCAACGACGCCAAGCTTAAAACGATATTGACGCAGGCATCTGAGAGCATAAACTCCGGATTGAGTCTTTCGGACACCTTCAAGCGCTACAGATACGATGTCGGCGGAATCACCCTCGCCATGATAGAGCTTGGCGAACAGACAGGAAACATGGCCGACGCTCTCTCCGCCCTGGCCGATATCCTCGAAGAGATTCAGGAGAACGTCCAGAAGTTTAAAAAAGCGATGCGCTACCCGATGATCACACTGGGAGCCATGGCGATAGCATTTACCATTCTGATTATGGTGGTCGTACCGAAATTCAAAGCAATTTTCGAAAAGTTCAATGCAGACCTCCCGCTTCCAACAAAGATACTACTCGGTATAGAGAGTGTACTGAGCAACTACGGCCTGCTTGTACTCGGCGGTCTTATCCTCATAATCGTTCTGGTTCTCTACCTATACAGGAACAACGAAGAGTTCAAATACAAGGCCGACAAACTGATGTTAAAGACCTACCTGATCAAAGATATCATATTTTTCGCCACGCTCAACCGCTTCTCCATCGTCTTTACCGAGCTTGTCCATGCGGGTATTCCTATCGCCGATGCACTCGACACCGCCACGGGTATGATCGACAATGCGGTGATGAAAGAGAAACTCGAATCGGTAAAAGTCGCAGTATCCAGGGGTGTGACCCTGACGGAGGCCTTCAGGGATACCGGAGTTTTCGAAAATATGATCATCCAGATGATCGCCGCCGGAGAAAGCAGCGGTCAGCTCGACAATATGATGCGGAAAGTTACCGATTACTACAGAATGCGGTTCAACTATATTCTCGACAATATGTCATCCTACATAGAGCCTATAATGCTCGCGATAATCGCGGGACTGGTGCTTCTGCTCGCCCTTGGAATCTTCCTTCCGATGTGGGATATGGCCCGCGCCGTCAAGGGGCACTAAGAGCTTTGAGCTTCTCGTAGGTCCGGTCCTTTTTCAAGAGACCGGCCTCGTAGAGAAATTGTGACGGGAAAAAAGTGATATCCTTGAAGCTGTCATATTTGGCGAACGAGAGGTAGAGCAGATCACGTGCACGTGTAAGTGCGACGTAAAACAGCCTGCGCTCTTCTTCTATGCTCCCCCCCTGCCCCGCAAGCTTTCTGTTCGGAAATCTGCCGTCCATAAGGTCTATTACGTAGACCTCGTCGAATTCGAGCCCTTTACTCGCATGTACCGTCAGCAGATTGACCCCTTCGCCTTCGTTCAACTCCCTGCCGCCCAGAACCATAGCGTTTATGAACTTTTCGTTACTACCGTATGTCTGTGCAAGGCGCACCAGCAAAAGACCTTTGCGCTTTATCCTTTCAATGGCATCGGCTTTTTTCGCTCCGTCGACCTCACCGTTTTTCAAAGTGGCACGGCGTTCGGCAAGCTGGTTTATTATAGAGCCGTAAACATCGGAAGATAGTATATGGCGCATAATCGATTGAGGCTGTTTCAGACTCTTTAGTCTCTTCATCAACCTGTAGAAGTCGTAAAGGAACCTTACACCGTCACTGTTTAGAGCCGGGTGCTTCAATATCGGATGTGCCATAAAGTTTTCATCCAGTCCCAGGTGCGAAAATCTCGAGACCGATCCTATCTGCATAGGGTGGTCGAAAAGACCGAGCTGGTAGTTTGTATTTCGGGCTTTGAAAGGATTGGTCATCGGTTTCGGGTTGAAAAGCCCGGCCGTCATGCACCCCTCGCCAAGAGTCGTCAGCCCCTCGAAAAGCTCCTTGGCGGTAGCGCTTCCAACCCCTCTGGCATACTCGAAAATATGTATGAACGCCATCATATCCTTAGGATTCAGAACGAGCGTTGCGAAGTCGAGCGCCGCTTTGACCTCTTTGGCATCGAAAAAACTGCGTCCTCCTTTACGGCGGCAGGCTATCCCCTCCTCTTTCAGCATAGCCTCTATGCCATCGGCCGAGGCGTTGTTTCTGAATATTACGGCTATCTCATGGTGCGGTGTCGTGGAGCGCCTGATAGATTGGGCTATCGTCTCGTACTGTTGCATGAGATTGTCGAATATCAAAAGCTTCGGCATTGTCGCCGAAGCCCCTTTGCGGACCACCTCGAGCTGTTTAGGATATATCCGCTCGTTGTACTCTATCACCCTGTTGGCCAGCTCCAGTATCGGTGCCGTGGAGCGGTAGTTTTTTGTAAGCGTAAAGACCCTCGCATCGTCGAACTTCTTGGTGAAAGAGCCTATGATATGTATATTGGCACCGTTGAAAGCATAGATACTCTGGTCATAGTCCCCGACACAAAAGAGCGACGGTGCGTCCATCGCATCGATCAAAGAGCCCTGAAGTTCATTGGTATCCTGATATTCGTCTATCAATATCTCTTTGAAAGCAAGCGGTTTCCGCTTTACCGATTCGCGCATCATTATCAGAAGATCGTTGAAGTCTACGAAGCCGAACTCCTCCTTGCTTCTTTTGAACTCATCTATTATGTCGAGATATATATCTATTAAAGGCTCGTGGCCCTGATGTCTTTGCAGAAGCCACTCTCCAAACGGCTCTTTGGAGGCATTTTGGTACAGCGAATATAGATCATATAGAAAGTTCGGCGCAAAAGGCTCTGTTTCGGTGCTTATATGGTGAAAACGGCGTTTTTCATAGATGCTTCGAAAGAGTGTTTTGAGCTCGAATGGCTGCTTCAGGTTTATATCTCTTTCTCTTTTTAGATGACGGTAGCTTACCGCATGAAAAGTCCCGGCCTCGATTTTGGCGGCCACTTCACGGCTGAAATAACCAGCCACCCTATCCACCATCTCCGCCGCCGCTTTATTCGTGAACGTCAAAAGCAGAATATCCTGAGGCTCGACTCCCCTTGAGATCAGATAGCCGATACGGCCGACGATGGTAGAGGTTTTTCCCGTTCCGGCAGAGGCTATGACAAGGTTGTGGCCGAATGGGGCCGTTGCGGCTTCGAGCTGCTCTTCGTTCAGGCGTGATAGAGGCATATGTCGGGGTTTGACTCCATTTTATCGCAGAGCTTACGGAGCTGTAGTTTCCACAAGCCTTTTGCAGGTTTTGAATCGGGCGAAATTATACCATGTATGAGTATCACCTGCCCGGATGCCTTCGTATCCTGCGCCCTCCCCTGTAGCACTCCTGGCATATACCGAACCGAAAGTTGGGCGGCAGTGGTTTTGCGCACCTTTTGCAAGCTCTGGCGAATACACCTTTGCGCAAAGAGCGTTCGATAAACGAGTTGAGTATCTCCCGCGATCTCAATGCGTTCTGCGTATCCACGAAAGCTTCAGGAAAGCGATACGACAGCCACAGATAGAGCGAAACCTCCTTGACTCTCTCTTCGGCATCGAAAAGCATATCGGAAGTCTGCGCAACCGACGGCAGATCTTCGGGAATCGCAAAAGGTATGGGCTCATCGCGCTCTAGCGATATCAGGTATCTGTGAAAAACGCTCTCCAGATAGGCTGATCCCAGACTCAAAGGGGCGCATGAAAGGTGGTATTTGGCTTTCAGCTCGAGCCTGTAGAGATCTACCATTTTAGCGATTTCGAGCATGTTTTCGATGTTGGCGGCTACAAACGGACCGTCGAAACGCATATTTTTGACGAAAAAGCCGAGAATCTCGGAAAGGCTCTGCGTCTCTACTATTTTGGCGACCAGCTCTATATGCTCGAAGTTGGCCATAACACGGTACGGTCCGTGTATCGGAACCGACTCTTCGTCTATCAGCTCGGTTACCGTATTCAGAACCGGGCCGCTCAAAGCTCCGACATACCCCTCCTCGTGAAGCCCGTAACGGCCCGCTCGTCCCGCTATCTGGCGTATTTCGGAGGGTGTAAGCAGGCGGCGGCTCTGCCCGTCGAATTTCGAATCCCTGGCAAAGAGAATCGTCTTTATAGGAAGATTCAGCCCCATGGCGATCGCATCCGTGGCCACAAGTATCTGCGACTCCCCTTCCCTGAATCTTCTCGCTTCTTCGCGGCGCACTTCGGGGCTCAGGTTTCCGTAGACCACCGAGACATCGTATCTGCCGCCAAGCTGCTCTTTAAGCGCCAGAACATCCCTTCTGGAGAATGCTACGATGGCGGTTGAGGGTTCGAGTCTTTTCAAAGATGTCGGACGGTGGTTGAGTATAAGAGGCGCCTTTCTCTCGAAACGTACCACCTCCAGCTCCTCATCGAGCCACTCGGCAAGCTCTTTTACGGCCTCCAGTGCATCTTCGCTTCCGGTCATTACGACGGTACATGCGGGTATGCCTATTATGGCGTTCGCCCACGCCCACCCCCTGTCGGGATCGTCTATCATCTGTACCTCGTCTATTACGCAGACATCGACTTCGATTTGAAAGTTTGCCATCTCGATCGTCGAACTGACATGCGCGGCCTCTTCATCTATAAGCTGCTCCTCTCCCGTTACCAAAGAGGCCTGAAGCCCCCATTTCAAAAGAGTCTCGTAACCTTCGAGAGCCAGCAGGCGAAGCGGTGCCAGGTAGTATCCTGTATCGGCATCTTTGAGCATCTTCATGGCGCTGTAGGTCTTTCCACTGTTTGTCGGGCCGACATGGAATATGAGCTTTCTGCCCATCTCTCTGGCAAGCGGAAAGAGATTTTTGAAGTCTCTTATCGTTCTGGCAAGCAGCTCCTCTCTCTGCTTTTTCAGCTTGAGGCTCTCTATTTTGCGTGCGAAGTGCCTGTTTATGTTTTTGAGCGTCTTGTAGGGAACCTCCAGAACTCCGTTTTGCTCTATCACACCGATAACAGCTTCGGCGATTATGGACTCCACCTGCGACGGCTCCATATCCAGACCATCCGCCTCGTTCAAAAGGGCATCTCTCAAAGCGTATAGCTCCCCATCGAACTGCGCCTCCACCTCCCTTTTGCGTATTTCGAAATCCTCATCTATACCAAGAGGCTCGGAGGCCCAAATAGCCTGGTATAGCCACCGCTTCTCAACCCCGAGCATAAGACGGTAGCCGGCTCTCCACTTCTCATTCGAAAAGAGCACTTTCGTCTCGCTGCGAAACAGTCTGATGGTATCGCCGGTAAACTCCGGATGCGAAATATCGAAATTTTCGAGCAAAATATCGCACAAAAAACTCTCAGGAATCGGAACGGAGATTAAGTCGCAGCTCTCGGGCAGCCGTTTTAGAGCCTGAACGACCTGCTCCCTCGTCAAGTATCGGTTCGGCCGGCCGGCCATATCCAAAAACGCCTCTATCTGCTTCTCTTTCTTGGATACGGCCTCCGCTTTGCACTCATCGAGTTTCGAGACGAGCAGACTCTCCTGCAGCTGCACTATTTCACCATCTTCGAACGGCGGACACTCCAACTCCACTATCTTGTGGAACTTTTCGTCAAATATCGAAAACTCGAAAGAGTGGAAAAAACAGAACCTTCCATCTTCGTCGAATATGCCGTCGCAAGCCTCTTCGAGTCTGTTTCGTTTCTGTACGCTTCTCAGTTTTGCAAGCGCCCCGGCAATCCGCCGTGGGGTGATCTTTTTGAGTTTAGATTCACCAAACTGCTCTCTTATAGCCACAGCCTCGGCCGGCGTATGCTCGATTTGGGCCAGTATCTCATCTATTTTTCGCTCTCTAACCTCCGAATTGGGAACACTCTTTTGCGGTCCGAAAGTGGTATCGAGAGACCTTAGATACTCTGTAATCAGAGCTCTGTCCGCGGCATCCCCGGACGACCACAAACGCCTGAACGCACGCACAAGATCGGCTTTGCTCAGATGCTGCTCTTTTAGAGATAGTATCATCGCCATCTCTATCAGATTGTCCAGAGGCAGACGCTCTATCCCCTCGTCAAAACCTTCCCCTCCGAAGATCTTTCGGATAGTCTGATTGTACTTTATAAGTTTTTTCTTCTTTTTTGCCATTTCGATGATCCGACAAAGTTATACCAAACCAAAATAAAAAGAGAACGAAGCAGTTGGTCGTCACCGCAGCGAGACTTGCGGAAGCGAGTCAAACGAAAGCCGACCGAAAATCGTGCTTTAGCCTGTAAGGCAGCGAAGCTGGGAGAAGTGTATAGCGAAAGTAAACTGCTTTACCTTCGCAGCTTTGCACGACGCTGCGTATATGCCGAAGGCATAGCTGACGTCTGCTGTTCACGATTTTCAGGCTTTCGTCGACGTCCCGAAGGGCGCGAAGCACCCCTCAAGTGAGAATGACGGCCAACTGTTTCGTTTTCAATTGGGTCTGGTATTATTATCTCTTTGCGCGAACCATTCCTTTCATAAGATTATTTGGATTTTGGCCTGAACACCTCTATCACCTCTTCATTCGCCACCATGTAGCGCCCGCCTATCAGATCTATGCAGTAGGGCACCGCAGGAAAGACTGCATCCAGGCACTCCCTTATCGATTTCGGCTTGCCGGGAAGGTTGATTATGAGGCTCTTTCCGCATATACCGGCACTCTGGCGGCTCAAAATTGCGGTCGGAACATATTTGAGACTTACCTGCCGCATCAACTCCCCGAATCCCGGAAGCATCTTGTCGCAAACCGCTTCCGTAGCCTCCGGAGTGACGTCTCTGGGTGCCGGTCCGGTACCGCCTGTGGTGACGATAAGATCACACCCCTCCTCCGAGAGCTCTTTTAGTGCAGCCTCTATTTGCGACTGCTCATCCGGTATACAGCGGTAGAGAAACTCCAGTTCGTTCAAAAGGTACTCTTTCAGCGTATCCATTATAGCGACACCGGATATATCTTCGTATATGCCCGCACTCGCCCTGTCGCTTGCCGTAACCACTCCCACTCTTATCTTATCCACTCTTCTCTCCTCATCTCAAAATATGTCCATACTCTTTGAAAAGATAGCTTTCACCGAAATTTTTGAAAAAGTCGTGTGCCGCTTTCGCATCCACAATCCTGTCTTCTGCGCCGAAGTATGTCTCTATCAGGGTACCTCTGCGTTCAATCTCGCGCAGTTTTTCATCAGCCCATGGGTAGGTGAGAAGCTCTTCAAGATCCTTATCCGTCGCATCGGCACAAAATCGGCTGAGCAGACTCTTATCTGCAGGATAGGCGGCGTTTTCGATAAACTTTTCTAGATAGGCCGACGGATCTTTTCTGAAATAGAGCATCTGCGTCTTTACGAATGCCCTTCCGCGCCCTATGAAATAGGAAGGTGAGAGAAGGATCAGCCTGTCGACTCTCCCGCTGCTGCCGTAAACGTATTCGACTGCCTTTATGGCGCCGTAGCTGAAGCCCGTTACAACATAGGGGCTCTCTTCGTAAGGTGCGATTATCTCATCGAAAAGCTTAGCCTCTCCACTGAGGCCAAAACCGCTAAAATATCTCATTCAGCAGCTCTTTCACATCCTCCCTGGAGACCGTTTCACGTCTTATTATCTCGTCTGCCAGACGCATTATGCCCTCTTCCGCCCTGGCCACGAAACTCTCTACATCCGATTTCGCCTCCATTAATATCTTCTCCTCTTCCGCCGCAGCCGCACCGAACCTATCCACCATTGAGTAGTGTTCCACCATGTCGCGGGCAATCAGCCTTGCCTCTTTGAGATCGTTGGCCGCGTTGGTATAGTGTTCATTGAAGTGCAGGTGCATCATAGCATCGCCTGCAAGATAGACCTTTATTCTGTTCATCATGTCGGTTTTCGAAACTATCTCTTTTTCCGATCTCTGGAAGTTGTCGCCCAAAAGCCCGATTTTGTCGAAGTCGACATCCAGCCAGTAAGCCGTAACCGCTTTGGCTGCCTGATAGGCCGACTGAATCCTCTTCTCCTCCTCGGAGTATGTGAGAATTTTTCGTTTCCCGAGAAGAACTTTGTCTTTTACGGCAAGAAAATCCTCCCCCTCAATTACCTTTTTCCCGCTTTTGAGAGCGTGAATAGCAGCCTCGTTCACCAGCGAAGAGAGTGCAGCACCGCTGAATCCAACCGTCATCTGCGCTATCTCGTCCAGATCCAGATGGTACGGTTTGTTGGCCAGGTAGATTTTTAGTATCGATTTGCGCTCCTCTTTGTTCGGCAGTGAGACATATACCCGTCTGTCGAACCGTCCGGGCCTAAGCAGCGCATCATCGAGCATCTCTATCTTGTTTGTGGCGGCTATCACTATTACCCCGCTGCTGTCTTCGAAACCGTCCATCTCCGTCAGGAGCTGGTTCAGCGTAGCTTCACGCTCGTCGTTGCGCATTCCTCCGCGGGCTTTTCCCACGGCATCTATCTCGTCTATGAAGACTATCGCCGGTGCGGCGGCTTTGGCCCTTTTGAAAAGCTCTCTTACCCGTTTGGCTCCCATACCTACATATATCTGAACGAACGATGCGCCGCTCTGATAGAAAAACGGGACACCGGCCTCACCGGCAACCGCTTTCGCTATGAGCGTCTTTCCGACCCCCGGAGGCCCTACCAGAAGTACACCACGCGGCATACGGATACCGAAATTCAGATATTTGCCCGGATGCCTGAGAAAATCTATGATCTCCTCGAGCTCCTCTTTGACATCGTTTATTCCAGCGACATCCTTGAAGGTGATGTTGGATACCATCGGTTTAATGTCGCTTGGTCTTTGAAGCTCACTGGCAAACTGGATCTGCTCGTTCAGCTGCTGCTCTTTGAGTTCGCGGTTCTTTCTGGCCCACCTTAGAAGATAGATTACCAAAAGAGCCAGAAAACCTATAGTGATCAGATCGGCAAGGTATGGATTCGGCTCTTTGACCGCTACAGCCGTAGTTTTGTATAGCTCTTTGAGATCTATCGCATCTTTCGGTACTCTGTACCGCTCTGTGCCGCTCCTGAAATAGAGGTAGGCACCATCGATCTTCGCATCTTCTACCAGTGAGTTCTCTATCAAGTTCTGCGCGGTCCGGGCATCTATCAGATGCGACCTGTCTCTAAGGAAAGCGAAAAGCAGAAGCAGAACCACAAGAAGAGCCGAAAAGGCTATTATGTATCTGTTTTTCTTAGATACTTCCACGGTTTCCTCCCTCAAGGGCTTCGAATTTTTCCAGCACCACCCACTCGCCGGTTATATCCCGGTCGCACTCTATCTCTATTCTGTTATAATATTGATCCAGGCCGATATAACGGCCCTCTTTACTACTCTCCACAAGAACCTCCAGAGGCGTTTTCAAAGAGCTTCTGAAAGCGTGGTTTTTGCTCTTTACCAAGGAGGTCAGCTCTTTATGTCTCTCTTTGGCGATATTTCCAGGCACCGCAGGTTTCATGACGGCACTGGGAGTACCGTCTCTGCGTGAGTAGGTGAAGGCGTGTATATGCGTCAGCGGAAGAAGCTCCACCCGCTTTATCGCTTCTCTCCACTCCTCCTCTCCTTCACCGGGATGGCCTACGATAAAATCGGTTCCGAGTGCGTATCCTCGTGCGGAGATCTCTTCGAAAAGCTCCAGGTCGCTACCGAAGCTGTTTCTTCGGTTCATAAGATCCAGCATCCTGTCGGAAGTGTGTTGAAGCGCTATATGCAGATGCCGCGACATCCACGGCTCACCCAATAGCTCCTTGAACTCCGATGTTATCTGTATCGGCTCCAGCGAACCAATCCTGATACGCCTTACGCCCCGTATGCAGCTCATCCGTTTTAGAAGTCCGGCCAGAGTGCCGCCTCTATCCTTTCCGTAACTTCCCACATTGGTACCGGTCAGGATGAACTCTCCAAAGCCGTTGGCGGCCAGCCGACCCACCTGTTCTAGTATGAGCTCTTCGTCAAGGCTCCTTGCGTTTCCACGGACATAGGGTATTATGCAGTAGCTGCATCGGAAATCGCACCCCTCCTGTATCTTGATGAAAGCGCGCGACTTTCCTACGAACTGCTCTACGACCGTGGTGTCTGTATGCTCCAGGTCGCCGATTTCGTAGAAGCGTTCGTCGCTATCGATGAAACGGCGTATCTTCTCTTTTTCGCTGTGGCCGAAGACTCCGTCGACCTTGCCGCTTTCGAAAAGCGACTCCCCCTTCGTATGCGCTCCGCACCCGGTAAGAATGACTCTGGCGTTTTCGTTTATACGCCTCGCCTGGTTTATGTAGCCTCTAACGCCGCTGTCGGCACCGTTTGTAACGGTGCAGGAGTTTACCACAATTACATCGGCCTCCTCCTCGTTTTGTGCGACTCTGTAACTGCCCAGCCTCGAGATCATCACCTGGGTATCGAACTGATTCGTCCTGCAGCCGAACGTTTTGAAAAAGACCTTTTTCATACCGAAATCGTACTCTCTGTAAGATCCGGAAGGGTCGGTTTCTTTCTTGCGCGCTCCAGGTAGAGCTGCTGTGACGGATAAGCTATTACTATATCGTCCTCCTCTTTTATCTGGTCGAGAATATCGGCCGAAATCGTGCTTCTTAGTGTCAGTGTAGCGTATGCGTTGGTCATATACCATACACTTATTCGTATACCGTTCTCCTCTATGAACGAGTATACCCTAGGTTCTACGTTCGTATTTTTAAGACTATATTTCGACCTTAGCTTGTTGAGCTGCTTGCGGGTTATGTCGGTATACCCTTTAGCATACTTTTTCGCCGTCTCCCTCGCTATGTGCTGCGCCTTCTTATGGTTCGAGTTGAAGGTGATCGTGAAATCTATCCCATCCCAGACGGTCTTTAGCGTAGCATGCGTATAGTTGGCTATCATATCGGTGAAGATATAGTTGTTGGGTATGAATATGATCCGCCCGGCACGACGGTTGTGCTTGTAGGTCGTCAAGGTTATATCTTCGAGCATGGTGATACGCAAAAGCGAGATGTCGAGGACATCGCCTACATACATCTTGCCGTCTTTGTCAACCCGTATACGATCACCGACATGTATCGATCCTCCAAGCACAATGACCAGCCAGCCAAGCATACTCATAAACCAGTCTTTCATGGCTATCGCGATACCGGCGGAAGCGAAACCTAGTACCGTTACGAGATATGAAACGTTCTCTATATAGGCGAAAAGAAGAATGATTATAGCGAGGAAAAAAAATGTGAAGTTTATGATCTTGTTCGCCATATAGAAGCGCTCGTTGTCGGTGATGGTGCGTTTGACGAGCCATTTGAAAAGAAGGACGAAAAGAAGTATTATCAGCAGCGTAGCACCGATCGTTCCGGCCTTTTTCGCTTGCTGCATGATCTGATCGGTCAGACGAAGCCTGATCTCGTCGACCTTCTTTTTATAGACTATAAGAGCGGTCTGGTGAAGGCTGAGAGCATCTTCCGCCTCATCCACCTCTTTTACGGTACGCGCCAGCTCCTGAGATGCCTCTTTATCTTCCGGATCGAGCTCCAAAATATCTTTGAGCAGTATGACTTTACGGTTCAGCAGATCGATAAAGTTTTTAAGAGACTCCACCTCGTATTCGAACCTGTTCTGCTGTTCGTCGAGCTGCTTCAAAAACGAGAAGGCACTTATGATAGCTACCGGGTTCGTAACCGAGGGGACCTCTTTGACCTCTTTGGGGCGGATCAGGGTCTTGAAAGGATTCGAACTGTAATCTTTAAGCAGGTCCAGCTGTTCACGCAGCTTGAGCTTCTGCGCCTCGAGATTGCGTATTGCGGTACGGTAGCGCGATGGACCTTTGCGCTTGTAAGCCTTGATCTGGCGCTCGATCTTTTTTATCTTCTCTTCCATGTCGACATAGGCGAGATGGTTGGCATAGACCTTCTGCCACACACTCTCCTGTTCGAGTTTCTGATCGATCTGCTTCAGCGACTCTTTGAGTCTCTGAATCTCTATATCTTTCTGAACAACACTCGAGTTTTGTTCCGCCGCGGTCGCCGAGATATTCGCTTCACCCTCCGCAAACGAAAATGTTATAAAAGCTGCAAGAAGAAAGAGTAGAGTTTTGGTTTTCAATCTTCTTTACCTCTTTCAAATCTCTTGAGCACCGAAAGTACCAGTTCTCTATCGGGGTTTTCCAGCATCCTGTAACGCCCTATCTCTTCCGGTACGATGAAAGTTATGGTGTTGTCATGGCTTTTTTTGTCGAGGAAGAACTGTTCATAAAAGCGCTCGGCAGACTCTACAGGGTAATCTACCGGAAGTCCGTAGCGCTTCAAAAGCCCTTTTACACGCTTCGCCTCTTCTATGCTGAAGATGCCCGAGGATATTGCCAGCTCATTCGCCATCACCATTCCTATCGCAACCGCCTCTCCATGCAGGAGATTTCCGTAACCGCTGAAGTTCTCTATTACATGGGCGAAGGTGTGGCCGTAGTTCAAAACGGCGCGTACGCCCTTCTCCTTCTCATCCTCTGCCACCACCTTCGCCTTCAGTTCGACCGATCTCCTGATCGCCTCCATCAGATTGGTTCTATCGCTCAGATCGTGCTTTTCGAGCCAGAGGAAAAACTCTCTGTCGAACATAACAGCCATCTTGATTATCTCAGCTACACCGGCGGCGAACTCCCTTTCTGGAAGGGTTTCAAGCCAGTATGTGTCTATATAGACTGCTCGGGGCTGATGAAATGCTCCTACGAGATTTTTCCCGAAACGGTTGTTTATACCGGTCTTTCCTCCGACACTCGCATCGACCTGTGAAAGGAGAGTAGTCGGTATCTGTATGAAGTCGATCCCGCGCTGAAATATGCTTGCCGCAAATCCGGTCATATCGCCTATGACACCTCCGCCAAAAGCTACAAGAACCGACTTTCTGTCGAGTCGGTGGTCGAAGAGCCTCTCAAGAACTAACTCTACGCTTTGCATCGTCTTATACTCTTCGCCGTCCGGTATAACGACAATATAAAGCTCTTTCGCATCTATCCGCTCAAGAAGCCTCTTCAGGTGCAGGCCGGCTACCTTCGGATTTGTAACGATCGCCGCCTTCGAGTCTATCTTTATATGTGGCATATCGTCTATGGTGATGGTGTAATCCCTGTCTGCCGACTTCGGTAAAGAGATGGGAATTTTCATGATTTCAATACCTGTAAAAAATTTCTTATATTTTACTTAATACCTACTTTGAAACTGCTTACTCAATGTCGACCGGAACGAAAAGCTGAGGGTTTTTCGAGAGTTTGAAGTAGAGCTTTTCGGCATCTGCACTGAAATAGGAGAGAAGCGGACTTTGTAAAATCTTCTTTGTAAAAGGCAGAACCTGCAAAAAGCTCTCTTCATGCGAAAGCTCCCTGATCGGATTTCTCTTCTCCTGCCTCACTTCGAGATTTTTGGAGAAAATGTGCGAAAGGTTTTCGTAATGGTTCAGGATGAAACTCTTCTTCTCGAATTCACCATCAGGATCGTAATCGAGAAGCTCTATATTGAGGTCGAGCTGTGAGGCCACGTCGAAAACCGTCGCTGAAATAAACTCCATACTCTTCTCTTCCGAAAGTACCACTACAACTTTTTTCAGGCCGGTAAGAGGATAGCTGCTCATCTGAAGAACAGGCTTTCTGAGCGAATAGAAAATGGTGCGGAACTCCTTCTCTATGAAAAGGTCCCTGCCGCAGATGAGCAGCCCGACATTATGCTGTTTCATATCGTCACCAATCAGATCCGAAGCCGTCCGCTGCCGATAGTCGATGAAACAGTTTACGAGCTCGTTCTCTCTCTCCATCGACTTGATCTCTTCGAGCAACCCTATATCGGTCGGGTTTGCGACCCTTATTATAAGCCTTCTGCCTTTGAATCTTTTATGCAGGTACTTCACCTGTTCGAGGCAGGCGGTTATACATTCGCGCCCCTCTTTGATCATATCCAGATAGAGATAGAGATTCTCTCCAAAAGGTGCCGGAAACTGACCGAGCTCCTGCTTTATGGCTTTGAAAACGGACTCCAGAACCGAAGGCTTTCCTACAAGCAGCAGCAGGTCGTTCGGCTTTATCATCAGCGAGGGCTTGGGAAGAACGAGTTTGTTGGAGCGATAGAGCGCCACAATACGCCACTGGTTCTGCTCTATCGTACCGATATGCCGATAGACATATGCACTTCCGAAAGGGACCAGTACCTCCATGATTTCGCCCTGTCCGAGACCCACATTCTGGGCGATGACCGGCACGTTGGGCAAAAAGTCGTACATTCGGCTTGCGAGAATCTCGTTGGCATTGATGTTTATCAGGTTTTCATCTTCGAACTCTATGTCCCACCTGTTGAAGAAGGTAATACGTGTATAGGGCTTGTCTCTGCGTATATTCTGATAGGCCCCTTCGGCGTCCACCCTGTTCTTCATAATGATGAAGATGTCGTCGAACTCCCTTTTAATCAGCATGGAGAGCTTTATATAGCTTGTCGGATCGAACTGATAGCTGATGATATTGGAAGGGAGCTGCCTGGGCAGTATGGACCTCTCGAGCGTGACAACCGTATATTCGTTGGTGCTTATAAAGGTTTCGCTGATACGGTTCAAAAAATGTTTTGCTACAATTCCATCAGCAAGAATCAAAATCTGTTTCATCCGTTCTCCACGCTCTGACGCCTGCTTGGGGACCACGCCGCATAACCTGCCGCAGCGGTAGCTTGCGCCGGTTTTAAAAAATATTATACTGAGTAAGGTCAGTATTATATCCAAATTTAGGATTTTTTTATGATTTTCAATATCGATGCGACCGACGGCTCGGCCAGGGCATGTACGCTTAAAACCGCCCATTCGACGATAAAGACACCCGTCTTCATGCCTGTAGGCACCAGTGCGACGGTAAAAGCTCTGGATACGGCGGATATGACGGAACATCTGAAAACCGACATCATACTCGCCAATACCTACCACCTCTACCTCAAACCCGGCGACACCACTATAGAGGCCATGGGAAGACTTCACGGTTTTACGGGATACGACCGCTCCTTTCTTACGGACAGCGGGGGCTTTCAGGCATTCAGTCTGAGCGAGACGAGCAGGGCCGACGACAACGGCATACTCTTCAGAAGCCACATAGACGGCTCCAAACACTACTTCACGCCCTCCAAAGTGCTAGATATCCAGTACAATCTCGGCAGCGACATTATGATGATACTAGACGATCTCGTTGCTCTGCCGGCAACCAAAGAGCGCCTTGCGCTCTCGGTCGACAGAACGACACGCTGGGCAAAAGAGTCCATAACGTATCACCGCTTCAAACAGGAGCTTGGAATCGGCACCGAACAGAACATATTCGCGATAATACAGGGGGGAACCGACAGGGAGTTCAGGAAGATCTCCGCAGAGGCACTCTGCGAAATGGATTTCGACGGTTTCGCGATCGGAGGGCTCAGTGTGGGAGAAGAGAACTCTCTGATGTACGATACCGTGGAGTTCACCACACCTTTTATGCCAACAGACAGACCCAGATACTTGATGGGGGTCGGCACACCGGAAGATATTGTGGAGAACATCCAACGCGGTGTAGATATGTTCGACTGCGTGATGCCTACCAGAAACGCAAGAAACGGAACCCTCTTTACATCTTTTGGAAAGGTGAATATAAAATCGGCTCGTTATAAACGGGACAACGAGCCTATCGATCCTGAATGCGACTGCTATACCTGCCGCCGCTACACAAGAGCCTATCTGTGCCACCTTTACAGAGCAAAAGAGCTCACCTACTTCAGACTCGCTTCTTTGCACAACCTGCACTACTATCTCACTCTGGTTAGAAAGGCAAGAGAGGCGATCATTGAAAGGAGATTCACCGAATTCAAAAGAGACTTCTATCTGAAAAGGGGTTAGATTACATTCTGAAGTTTCTATTAACTATAACTGTTTTAGAATAGTCTGTGTATGGGGTTTGACACCGTTGTTACAAAAGGCGGAACTCATGAAAAAACGGCAGATAGAGGATGCGGGAATCATTGTGACGTTTGTCACACTTACCGATATGGTAGCACTGATTCAATTTTTTGTCATTGAGGTCGACTCTATACGGTTCTATTATTTTATACTTCCGAGCGCCGTGGGAGCTCTATTTGGTGTAATTTTGATCTATACACGCCACTATTACCGAAAATCGAAACAGGCTGAACATTTCGAAAAGGTCGCCAAGACCGATTTTCTTACAGGTACACTCAACAGATATGCATTTTATGCACTAATAAAGAGTGAGATAGAGAGATCGAAAAGAAAAGATATAGCCTTCTCTCTGGCGATGCTGGACATCGACGATTTCAAAAAGATCAATGATAAATACGGGCACCAAACCGGTGATGAAGTACTTGTAGGTTTTTGTGAACTGGTGGAGTCCGGATTGCGTGCCACCGACCATCTGAACCGATGGGGTGGAGAGGAGTTTATGGCTCTTCTGCCCGAAACGACTCTGGAGGAAGCGATCTTTATTACAGAGCGTATTCGCAAAAAGGTGAGTGAAAACGCTTTTGGGCTCAAAGAGCCCATTACTGTCAGTATCGGAATTACCCAGTACAGCGCAAACGACACGATCGAAGCCCTCATAGAGCGTGTGGACGGTGCAGTGTACGATGCAAAAAGACTCGGTAAAAACAGGATAGAGAGACGGTGAATAGATGAAGATAAGCAAGCTGGAATTTATAGTACTGTTCATAGCTCTCTTTGCAGGATTTCACTTTTACAATCAGCACAAGATGAAAGATATAGCAAATAGTGAAGAGCACTTTTCCGAAATTTTTTACGATGAGCAGACCCCCCCGGTAATAGTGGCTTTCGGGGACAGTCTGACCTATGGAACCGGTGCCCGATCCGCAGGAAAAGATATGAGCTACCCGGCACAACTATCGAAGATGCTGGGTCTAAATATGATCAACGAAGGTATTCCGGGGGAGACGGCCGAAAGAGGATACGGCCGCCTCGTAAATGTTTTGAAAAGATACAAGCCCGACATCCTCATTCTTTGTGAGGGGGGGGAACGACATGCTGCGCGCAAGAAAACCGGCCCTGATAAAAAACGATCTCAAAAAGATGATCGATGCTGCCATTCACAGCGATACCAAAGTCATTTTGATGGGAGTTCCGGAACCGCAACAGCTTTTATTGCGCGATGCCGAACTCTACAGTGAGCTTGCCGATGAAACCGGAGTGCTCTATCTGCCAGATACCTTTTCCGATGTGCTCTCAGACGATTCGCTCACCAATGATCATCTTCACCCAAATGCAAACGGTTACGCTATAATCGCAAAAAAAATCTATGGAGCGATAAAGGAGACTCTATGAAGCTGGGAGTCAACATCGATCATATTGCGGTACTAAGAGAGGCGAGGAGAATAAACGATCCGGATCCTCTTGAGGCTCTCGGTATACTCAGATCAGCCGGTGCGGACCAGGTTACTATACACCTGAGAGAAGATAGAAGGCACATAAACGACGAAGATGCGAAAAGGATCGTCCAAATAAGCCGGCTACCGGTCAACCTTGAATGTTCGACCGATAGCCGGATAATCGATATCGTATGCGCTCTAAAACCCCACAGAGCGACCCTGGTTCCGGAAAAACGGGAAGAGGTTACAACCGAAGGCGGCCTTGATATTTTTACATATGAAGAGAGGATCGCCGCCGCTATAGAGAATCTGCATGCCCACGAGATCGAAGTTTCGCTCTTTATAGACCCCGATCTGGAGACGATCTCCAGATCGGATGCGCTCGGTGTAGAGTGGATAGAGCTCCATACAGGTAGGTATGCCAATATATTCGCAATGCTCTACTCCGGGCTGCAAAACACTCCCCACTCCATAAAAGAGTTTGAACTCCCCAGACATACACTCGTAACCGAGCTCAACGATAGTTTATCTACCCTGTCGGTCGCGGCAGAACATGCCGCGTCGATGGGTCTGAAGGTTGCGGCGGGACACGGTCTGAACTACCAAAACGTAAAAGAGGTGGCCAAAATCGAGGCGATAGAAGAGCTAAACATCGGTCAGAGTATTATAGCCAGGAGTATATTCACCGGTCTGGAAAAAGCCATCGTCCAGATGAAAGAACTGCTTCGATGAAACTGAAAATCGCCGTCAGCATAGGCGATCCGAACGGTATAGGCCCTGAGATTGCACTGAGAGCTCATGATAGGATAAACTCTTTTTGCACGCCCGTATATTTTGCCGGATTCGATCTGCTTGAAGATGTGGCACAGAAGCTGAATATACAAATACCTGAAAAATTGATCCACTACGCTCCCGCAACCACACCTGAAATCAGGCCCGGGATAGCCACTGCCGAAAGCGGAGCATACAGCTTTTCATCTTTTAAAAAAGGTGTAGAAAGCGTAAACTCCGGAGAGTGTGATGCGATAGTCACCCTTCCCATAAACAAGGAGGCTTGGATGCGGGCCGGCGTACCGTATAAAGGGCATACCGATTTTCTAAGAGACTTCTTCAAAAAAGATGCGATCATGATGCTGGGTTGCAAAAAACTCTATGTGGCACTCTTTACGGAACATATTCCTCTTAAAGATGTTCAAAAAAAGATAGAAAAAGGATCTCTTGTACGTTTTTTAACGGATCTGCAAAAAGAGATCGGTGCCGAAAAGATTGGAGTTCTGGGTTTGAATCCGCATGCGGGAGACCATGGTGTTTTGGGTGGTGAAGAGACTATTATAGAAGAGGCCGTAGAAGAGGCGAACTCCTATTTCGCAGAAGATGGGAACTCCCCGGTTTTCGAAGGGCCGCTGGTACCGGACACCGCGTTCACACCAGCTTCGCGCAAACGCTACTCATACCTTGTAGCCATGTACCACGACCAGGGCCTGGCCCCCCTCAAAGCGTTATACTTCGAAGAGAGCATCAACGTAAGCCTGAATCTTCCTATTGTCCGAACTTCCGTCGACCACGGGACAGCTTTCGACATAGCGTACCTGCCGAACCGTTCTCTTTCACTGAAAAGCTACATCGAAGCGGCTGCCGCAGCTGTAGATCTCGCCGCAAAAAAGTCTCAGCGCTCGTAGATTCCCATCAGCCCGGCGCCTGAAATCATATGTCCGCCCATTGCACTCAAGAGTTCATGCTTGTTCAAGCCGGCTTCCAGATCAAGAGGTGTATCGGTTGCATAGAGTTTGAACATATAGCGGTGCGCACCTCCCGGCGGGTAGGGACCGCCGTAACCTATATTGCCGAAACTGTTGACTCCCTGCCTTATCCCTTCCGAAAGATAGGGTTCGCTAGGAATAACTTCGGGCAACCCTCCCAGTTTCGAGGGTATGTTATAAACGATCCAGTGTACGAAAGTTCCACTCGGTGCATCCGGATCATCCATAATCAGTGCAAGGGTTTGCGCTTCTGCGGTACATCGTCAAATTCAAGGGGAATTGATATATCCTCCCCTTCACATGTATACTTCGCGGGAATATATCCGCCGTCTTCGAATACAGGACTTGAAAGTTTCATCTCTCACCTTCTTAGCACAATGACCTCTACAGGCTCCTCGCCGCCGGGTTCGCCAGCAGACGGTTAAGAGGAATTGTCTTTCCGCTCTTCTCATCCAGCCCGTATTTTCCCGTTTCAATTCTCCTTAATGCATCATTCACATCTTTCAACTCAAGCATCAGAATTCGCAAAATCTCCTTATCGCGATCGTTCTCGATCTTTAGCTCTGCAAGATCTTCGATATCGTCTATCTCGTCCTCCGCCGCTATAGCGGCCAGCTCATCGTTGATCTCACCGATATTTTGCAAAATCATCTCTTTATCATCTTCGAGTCTCTTTTTGAAATAGTCAAGATTCAGATATGCCATTTCCCATCCTTTTTCGATTTTTCACCATGTTGAAAATTATATCACCTTCTTATTGCTTACAAAGAGCTCTTATTAAGACTGAAAGAAGACTACACCAGTTAGACGGTTCAGGAAAAGGTCTCTATTTTTTTGAAAAAAGTCGCATCAAGCACTCTTTTTTGAAACAGATCGGAGGTACTTTTTTCGCATACTCATCATAAGAGGGTCCGAATTTACTCCTGCACTCACGCTCCTCGATCGTCAGCACCATAACGATTATAAATATCATCTCAAGAGGCGCCAAAACGAGTATGAAAAAGGGTGAGCCTACTATCAGAGCCAGAGCCATAGGAACGAGTGTGAGCCCAAACAGCATAGGATGACGCATATGTGCGTAGATTCCTGTAGTCACTAGAGTGTCGGTTTCGAGTCTCGGCGTAGAAGGCTCCACCCTTCCCGCTTTTGCAAGCTCTCTGCCTCCTGCCGCAGCGGCACGAAAAGCCATAACCATCAAAAAAGAGCCGACAGGCAGCGTAAGAAGGTGATATATGGGATTCAAAAAGAGATCTCTGAAATATAGAAGATCAAAATAGACGCTTACAGTTGAACCGCCAAGAAGCAGCACACACCAGATGAGAATGCGGACGACGACCGAGGCGGAGGTAGCGATACCCTACTCCACCGTCACGCTTTTGGCAAGGTTTCTCGGCATATCCACATCGTTTCCGAGGCGTATTGCGATCTCCATCGAAAGGAGCTGTTCGACGATCATCATTTCGAAAAATTCGAGCATCGGATGGTTGTGCGGATGTGTAAGAATAAAGTCGTCCGCCAGATCGAACATCTCCGGCGATATCGAAAGGATCGTGGAGTCTCTGGCGCTGAGCTCCTCTACATTGCTTTTTGTCTTTTCGTAAAGCAGGGTTTTGGGCATGAGTGCTATCGTAAAAAGTTCGGCATCGGCAAGTGCAATTGGGCCGTGCTTCATCTCTCCCGCCGGATACCCTTCAGCATGAAGATAGCTGATTTCTTTCAGTTTCAAGGCCCCCTCCAGTGCAAGCGGATAGAAAATATCCCGCCCTATGAAGAAGAATCCGTGACCATGCAGGTAGCGCTTGGAGAGACGCTTGCACTTTTCATGCACCTCAAGAGACTTCTGCAGCACTTTTGGAACGTAGCTCATGAATCTCAACTCATCTTTTATAGCGTCATGCTCCATGCTTCGGCGCCTCTTAGCAAAATAGAGCGAAAGCATCCATAAGACCATAACCTGTGTAGCGAAAGCTTTGGTACTCGCAACACCCTTTTCTATGCCTGCGCGTGTAAGTATGGTCGCATCCGCCATCCTTACGATCGAAGAGTTGTCGACATTGCATACTGCGAGGGTTTTGAGCCCCGCCTCTTTCGCCATCCTGAGCGCTTCGAGCGTATCCGCCGTCTCTCCGCTCTGGCTTATCACTATAAAGAGTGTATCGTCGGTCAGAAGAGGCTCTTTGTACCTGAATTCGCTCGCTATCTCCACATTCACCGGAATCTTGGAGAGCCTCTCGAAAAGGTAGCTCGATGTCAGGGCCGCATGGTAGCTCGTCCCGCATGCACATATCTTTATTCGCGTGATACCATCCACAAATGCGTCGTCTATCTCTTCGAAAGCGATATCCTCATCGAGCACCCTGCCGATCATCGTATCGCTCATAACTTCATACTGTTCGTATATCTCCTTCTCCATAAAGAAGCGGTAACCGCCCTTTTGTGCTGTCATCTTGTCGCCCTGAAGCGGAACGAAACAGAGAGAATCGGGCTCCGCATGCAGCGTCTCGGACGTTACGAACCCTACGGTGCCGTCATCCATATATGCCACCTCGTCGGCTTCACCTATCAAAGGGGCGTCCGAAGAGGCGAAAAATATCTCTCCGCTGCCACTTCTGCCTATTATCATCGGAGAGCCCTTTCTGGCAAAGAAGATCGTATCGGGAGCCTTCTGGGTTATCAGCAATACGGCATATGCGCCGTCGAGCTGCTCTATAGTCGCCTTGAACGCCAAAAAGAGATCTTCGTACCGCTCGGCTTCAAGCTCGAAGAGGTGCACGATCACTTCGGTATCAGTCTGACTCAAAAACGTTATACCCCTCTTTTCGAGCATCTCCTTGATCTCACGGTAGTTCTCTATTATTCCGTTGTGTACGACGTAGCTGTACTCGCCCATATGGGGATGGGCGTTCAACTCCGTGGGTTTGCCGTGAGTTGCCCAGCGTGTATGGCCTATACCGAGACCGGGCCCCTTCGTGGAGAAATCTTTCGTCTTCTCTTCGAGATTGGAGAGCTTGCCGACCGCTTTGAAAGATTCGATACGCCCCTCCCGCATTACAGCGATACCGGCTGAGTCGTAACCTCTGTATTCCAGCTCACGCAGCCCTTCGATCAGCCTGCTCTTGATCTCTCTGTTTCCGATATATCCGACAATCCCACACATAAAATCTCCTATTTTCCCAGACAAAATTCACCGAACATTTTATCCATAATATCATTAAAATCCACTGGTTTGGATATCGAACTGATGGCGGTTATCGCTTCGGTAAGGTAAAAAGTGAATATCTCGAGCTCTCCGTTTAATAGAGGCTCTTTCGCGCTTTTTACGGCATCTTTTGTACGCTTGAGCGCCTCTATCTGACGTGCCGAAACCAGCAGCAGTTCATCGCCCTGAGCCATTTTCGAGAGTCTCTCTTCAAGAGCTCCTAAAATCTGCTGCGCCCTGTTCTCTTTATTCAGTCGAAGCGGAGAGAGTCTCTTCAACTTCGAAATATCGAGCTTTTGAGGCAGGTCGGTTTTACTTAGAGCCGCGATAATCTCCTTTTCATGTTCGTACTGCTCAAGCAGGGAGAGCATCCGGTCATCCTCCTCATCCCATTGTGAGCTCGAGTCAAAAAGCGCAATGACTATGTCGCTCTGCCTTATCGCCGCCACGGAGCGCTCTATACCGATCTTTTCGATAGTATCTGCAGAGTGGCGGATGCCGGCGGTATCGACAATGCGCACCAGATGGCTGCCGACCCGGATCTGCTCTTCGATCGTATCTCTCGTAGTACCCGCTATGGAGCTTACGATCGCCCGCTCGTAGTTGAGTATGGCATTGAGCAGAGAACTCTTTCCCACATTCGGCTTTCCTACGATGGCGACCTTGAACCCCTCTATCAACCCTCTGCGTCTTTCGCTCGAAGATACAATCCTCTCCATTGTCCTTTCGAGCTCATCCAACTGGTGCGAAATGTTCTCTACCAGATCTTCGGGAAGATCCTCTTCGGCATAGTCTATGGTGACTTCGGCAAAAGCGACTGCACGCAGAAGCCTTTCTCGTGCATCTTCTACAAAATCTCTTAGTTCGCCCTTCATCTGCCGTGCAAGAATTTTGGCAGCATCCTCGCTTTTGGCCTCTATCAGTTTGGCTATCGCCTCAGCTTCGGTCAGATCGATTCTGCCACCGATGAATGCACGCTTCGTAAACTCTCCGGGTTCCGCCGGTCGTGCACCCGTATCAAATATGGTATCGAGTATCTTTTCGGCCACCACGGTACCGCCATGACACTGAAACTCTACGACATCTTCCGTAGTAAAACTGTGGGGAGCTTTGAAATATATGACTATCGCTTCGTCTATGATTTCGCCCTCTTTGTCGTAAAGATCGGCAAGTGTGGCGTATCGGGGGGTGAAGGAGGATCTTTTCGTTATTTTTTTGGCAATATCGAGAGCTCTCTCTCCGCTAACTCGTACAATCGCTACCGAACCGATTCCGCCGGCGGTAGCTACCGCAGCTATGGTATCATTCACCTTCTCTCCATGAATTCGTTGACGATCACGTACCGTCCCCCCTCTTTGTTGGTACGGACTGCGACATACTTTTGCGGATATCTCTCTCTCAGTTTCTGAAGCGCGATCTGCACAAGAATACCGTCGAGAACTTTGGTCTGTGCGCGCCCTTCCGACTCTATTCGCTCGATAACGGGCTGGAGGTAGCTCTCCATCATAGCCTCCTGGTTTTGCAGAAACTCTGCGATTTCGAGCCTTATTTTGTATCCGTACTTACCGTGTATCCAGTTGTAGAGAAGATAAGCCATCGCTTTGTAGCGGTACCCCTCTTTCCCTATTAGAAGAGCTGCATCCTCTCCTTTGAATTCAATCTGCAGCGTCTCATCGTCGAGAGCGAAAACCCGTACCGGCTCTATTCTAAAACAGGCAGAAGCGAAGAGTCCGTTTATCTCTTTCTCGACTTCGGAAACCACCGAATGTATATCGATGGTCTCATCATAAAAGTTACCGAAAATATCTTCGTTACCGTAACTTTTCCGCTCCTCTCTCACCTCTTTCATAGCACTCTTGGAGAATCCGGACTCCGATTGCGCCTCCTCTTTTTTGTTTTCGCTCTTCGAGACTTCGGCTTTTGGAAGCTCTACCTCATTCTCCCTCTCTCTTTTCTCTTCCTGCTCTATTTTGGCAGCTTTTCGTTTTTTCGCCTCTCTGCCCTCTTTGATATTCGCCCTGGTATCTACCTTTTTCTGCCGCGGTGCACTCTTTTTGCACATTGCGACTATAACGGCATTTTTGCGTCCGAAACCCAAAAATCCCCTGGAAGGGTTCTGGACAACCTGAATATCCAGTTCGGTCACGGAGCATGAAAACTCTTTGGCCGCGGCCGCATAGGCCTCTTCCAGTGTCCGGGCTTCGAACTTTTTCATCATTCGGCCTTTTTGTTCTTTTCGAGCATCTTGTTTATCAGCAGCTGCTGAGCGATCGAGAAGATATTGTTGGTAAGCCAGTAAAGGACCAGTCCGGCCGGGAAGGTGACGAAGAAGAATGTAAAGATCACAGGCAGCCATTTGAATATCTTCTCCTGCATCGGGTCCGTAAAGTTGCTTGGAGTCACCATCTGATGAGCCCACATGGAGGCACCCATCAGTATAGGAAGAACATAGTATGGGTCCATAACCGAAAGATCGTCGATCCACAATATCCATTCGGCACCTTTGAGCTCTATGGCATTCAGCAGAACCCGGTATATGGCGAAAAATACCGGTATCTGCAGAAGCATCGGCAGACATCCGCCCAGTGGATTTGCCTTGTGTTTCTTATAGAGCTCCATCATGTGGGCATTCATCTTCTGCGGATCACCCTTGTATTTGGCCTGAATCTCCTTGATTTTGGGGGCAAGCTCCTTGAGCTTGTGCATAGATACCATACCCTTGTAAGTCAACGGGTATAGAATGATACGAATGAGGAAGGTAAGAGCAACGATCGTCCAGCCCCAGTTGGGAATATAGCTGTGAAGCCATAACAACACTTTGAACATAGGTGCGGCTATGAATGTGAACCATCCAAACTCTATAATCTTTGTCAGTTCCGGATGGATTACCTGCAGAATCTTGTGCTCTTTCGGTCCAATGTAACCGTGTATCACCCTGCCGCTCTCACCGTTTACGAAAAGAACAGGATTCTCTTCCGCATCTTTGTTTACGACTACACTCAGACCCCTGTCGAAGTCGTAAAAAGCCGTAGCGTAGTAGCGATCGAAAGCAACCGCTATTCGAGCCTTCCTGAACGACTCGGTCCCTTTTGCGTCCCCATCTTCGATTATCGTGAGTGTTCCGTCTGCCTCTTCAACCATGGCACCGTGAACGGTATAGTTGTCTACTCTGAGGTCCGGCCTCACACCGGGGGAGATATAGAAAGGCCTGGGTTCACTGAGCCTGACTGTAATCTCATAGTGGTGATCTGGAAATATCTTGACCTCTTTTTCAACAATCAAGCCGTCGAGATCCTGCCTGAATGTGACCGTTTTGGGAGTACCGTCCAGCTCGACAGAAGAGACCGATGCAGTATATGGCGTTTTGAAGGCCAGCTCATTGAGTGACTGATCGCTGAAACGTATCTCGAGAGGCTTCGGTATTTTCGGAGTGTTAAATAGCTTGAGCTCCTCACCCTCCTCATCTCTGTACTGCCGGTCTTTTAGATATACCTGGCTTATACGTCCGAGAGCATCAAACTCCATTGTCATGTTGGTCGTCTCGACAGTTGCTATCACTCTCTCCAGACCCCCTTTTTGCACAGGGGCCGCTTTCGTTTTTGCGCTCTGCTGCGAAATCTCGGCTGCAGGCGCGGCCGGTGCTGCAGAAGATGCCGCACTCTTTACGGCATCACCTTGGCTTATGTTCTGCACGCTGTTATTGGAATCAAAAGCGTTGGGAACCGCCTTCGGCATAAATAGGTAGTCATAACCGATGAAGACGATCAGGGAAAGCACAGTCGCTATAACGACCCTCATCTGAGTACTCATATTGTCTATCACGAACGGCCTTTCAAAAAATATTTTTTATTACGTTCCATCTCTTTTTGTGATCATCTGGGACATACCAGTATTTTACACTGCATACATAGTCACAGAACCTTGCATCTTTGGATGGATTGACTGATATCTTGGGATAATCGATCCCGCCGACGAAGAGCTGGTTGCAGCGAAGTATCCTGACCATCGATAAGAAGAGTGCTTTGAAAAGATTGGGGTTTGTCTCGAGCTGCCATTTGGCATACTCTGAACAGGTCGGGTAGTAACGGCAGCTTCCATAACCCAAAAGTGTAAAGAATCTCTGATAGATTTTCAAAAAGCCCGATAATACGCTTCTGATCATTTCGTTTGCCCAATTTTCAATCGTTTTACAGCCCGCCTGAAGGCCTTTTCGAGTTCACCGAACGGAACTTCGAGAACCGGCTGTTTAGCAACCAGCACATAGTCACCGTCGGCCAGTATAGGAGCCATCTTGATAAAAAGTGCCCTTAGCCTTCTTTTGGCTCTGGCTCTTTTAACGGCATTGCCGATCTTTTTGCTGGCCACGAAACCGACCCTGCAGCCACCCCTGCCCGGTACCGCAAAAAGCACAAAAGAGGGGTCATGCCAGCGTTTGCCGGCCTTGTAGACCCTGTCGAAATCGGCGGTACGCTTGAGGGATTCGAAGTGGATCAGACCGCCAATCGCTTACGGCCTTTTGCACGGCGTGCATTGATTATTTTACGTCCGTTTTTAGTCTTCATGCGGGTACGGAAACCGTGTGTTCTCTTACGCGGAGTGTTATGTGGTTGATAGGTTCGTTTCATCTATCTGTCCTTATGGTTTTGGATTTAAGCCTGATATTTTAATTAAATTTCGCTTAACGGCAGTTTAGGGTTTTGTCGTACGCAAACTCGACCTGGTCGAAATCCTTCTATCTAAGGGTGCTACAGTCGCTCTCCTTGATGTCATATCTGAAAAGCTGCCTCTTGGTCGCCGCGGAGATGTACCTGTATGAGATTGTTATGCCGCTTTGCAAAAAGCGCCGCGAAGTTGCACACACTCCGGCAGTGACGTTTCTTTTCATACGCTCGGCACCCTCTTTTATGACAGTTTCATCACTCTTTGGGGCCGCATTGATCTCGAAAGTGTATGCCAGCATCTGACCGTCGGCAGAGATCCCGATTAGCTGTGTAAACTCATCCACTCTTTTGGGAAGCTCTTTGGAGAGCTCTTCGGCTGCCGCTTTCACGACATTTCGGTTCTGTATCTTTATCTTTTCGGCCATATCGTTACCGCCGAAAGCGGCCGTAAGCAAAAAGGTCAGCATCAGAAGGTAAAATTTTCTCATAATCCTCTTCCAAAAAAATTTCAACGATTATATCATACCCACTCCGATTTGGCGTTGCAACACTCCTCTCTTCGCCTCTCACCCGTTCCGACAGATGTAAATGCAGCGTTCAGTGCGGTAGAGTCATACGCCACCGCCCTTTGTATAAAAAAGAAAACTGGAAAGTTGTAACGACTCTGCAACTTCAGGAGCATACAAGAGTCACATTCACTCTCCGGAAGCTCCCGCATTTTTAACGGGAGAGATCCGGGGACTTGCATCTCTCATAAGCAGAACAGGTTCGCTAAAAGGTGCCAGCCGTTCGATAAAGTCGATTATCGAAAGCAGCGGAGTGGCATAGAAAAATTTCAAGTGATGGTCGAACTGCCACAACTTGTCCGCGTAGACCAGAACGTTGTGCGGAGTGTCCCCGATACCGTCACCGTCCATATCGAAACCACGGTAATTGTCCCAGTAGTTTAGCGATATATCGTTGTCGTAACTCTTCGTATGCCGAATATTTTTTACCACATCCGTAAGATTGTCGGTAATGTCGTTGTTTCTGATCGTGTTGTTCTTTATTATCGCATGGAAATGGAAAGCTTCGTTGTTCAAAGAGATTCTGTTGTACTCTATATATCGCTTCATGCCCCGTTCAGCCGCGGAAGTGTCGATGTAGAACGCTTGGGCGTGTCTCATGATCGTATTATGAAAAATCTCGTGTTTGCCCCCGCCCCTGATCACGATTCCGACACCGGTAGCGAGATGGGTCTTAATGATCGAGTTGCCGGCAATTTTCGCATCTTTCGAACCGCTGCTCAAAATGCCGACATAGTTAGAAACTATTTCGTTGCCGTTTACAGAAGCATCTTCGCACATCTGCAGATAGATGCCGTAACGGCCCTGTACTATCGTGTTGGATTCGATTACGTTGTGGTTCGAACGCATCAAGGAGATATCTCTGCTTTCAGAGATTCTGTTCCCCTCTATTATATTAGCGTCCGATAGCCAGAGTCTGATGCCGTCACCCCTGTTGTCCACGACATCCTCTTTATATGAGGAGATATTGTTGTCCCTGATTGCACAACCGTCGCTTCGCGAGAGAATGACTCCAAAGAGTGCATTCTCTATCGAGCAGCCATGAATCCTTACACGCTTCGCGCCGCCTACGAAAATTGCGGCATCAAGAGAGTAGCGCTGTTTACCGCTGTTTCGTATGGCCAGATCCTCTATGGTCACATCGGACGAGAGAACTGTTATTATGGTACCGCTTCCGTTTCCGTCGATTACGCTCGTAGAGCCTCTACCCTTTAGAACCAGCGGCTTTCTGATCGTTACAGGACCATAAAATCTTCCGGCGGGAAGTTCTACCGAAGATCCGGCGGGCGCTTTGTCTATAACATCCTGCAGGCTCCGTGCACCCATAGCCGCCTGCGGCAAAACGGCCAGAAGTATACAGAGCCCAAAAAAGAGTCCTGCAGTTATATTTTCAAAATTTCCCGGTCTGTTCGAAATGGAAAGCATAACAGTATGATACTCGATTCACCCTCAAAATTTCCAGCCCTTATCGAAAGTATTCGTTTTTCCTTCGATTCCTCTCTTGTTAAATATCTACCGAGCCATATTCATCTGCACAAGAAACCTTGAGTCGAACTCCTTCTCCTGCATAATTGCAAACTCTGTTCCGACATCGATAAAAAATTCAGGTTTCAGCTTGAACTTGAGAGAGGGAAAGAGATAGAACATGCTCTTGCACTCCATCACCTTCCCCTCTATTTCAACAACTCAGAAAGAGTTTCCGGCAGCTTTGAAGACTCCCGGTTTGGGTTGAAACAACTTTTTAATCTCCCCATGCAGAGACTATCTAAAAATGTGTAATAAGTATGCAGGTTTTGAAAAGGTGGATATCGGGGTCAGAGGTAGAGGCCGCCAAAAGGCGGCCGCGGAGAGATCGGTTTATCTGTTTACAAGGGCTACGATTTCGCCGTTTTGGGCATCGAAAACGACACTATCGCCCTCTTTAACCTTCTCTTCGAGAATCAGCTCCGCGAGCTTGTCCTCTACAAGCTCGTAAAGAGCCCTTTTGAGCGGTCTCGCACCGTAGACCGGGTCGAAGCCGGCTTCGGCTATCCGCTCTTTTGCAGCTTCCGTAAGCGAAGCTTTGATATCCCTCTCTTCGAGTTTGGCCTCTATGTTTTTGAAGAGGATATCCACGATCTTCGTTATCGCCGTCTTGTCGAGCGGATTGAAGATTATGATGTCGTCCAGCCTATTCAAAAATTCGGGCTTGAAGTACATTTTCAGTTCGTCCCTGACCGCCTTTTCACGATCTTCTGGATCTCTGAACTCCATAATCTTGTCGCTCGCGATATTCGACGTCAATATTATGATCGTATTTCTAAAGTCGACCGTCACTCCCTTGTTGTCGGTAAGCCTTCCGTCATCCAGCACCTGCAGAAGCACGTTGAAGACATCCGGATGCGCCTTTTCGATCTCGTCGAACAGGATTACGCTGTAGGGCTTTCTGCGCACAGCTTCGGTGAGCTGTCCGCCCTCTTCATACCCAACATATCCCGGAGGCGCACCTACAAGTCTGCTGACTGCGTGCTTCTCCATATATTCGCTCATATCGATTCGGATAAGCGACTTTTCCGTATCGAACAGGAACTTCGCCAGCGTTTTGGCGGTCTGGGTCTTTCCAACCCCTGTGGGGCCGAGGAAGAGAAAGCTTCCTATCGGCCTGTTCTGTTCGCTCAATCCCGCCTTGTTTCGCTTGATGGCACGGGCGACGGCCTTTATAGCCTGCTCCTGGCCCACTACATCTTCCGCCAGAACATCTTCGACATGCAGGATCTTCTCCTTCTCGCTCTGGAGCATCTTCGTAACCGGAATCTGTGTCCAGCGGCTGACTATCTTGGCGATCATCTCTTCGTCTACGGCATTTTTAAGAAGAGTTCCCTCTTTCTGCATTCTCTCCCACTGTCCGTTGAGCTGCTTTAGCTGCTCTTCGAGCTGAGGAATCTTGCCGTACTCGATTTCGGCGGCCCTGTTGTAGTCGCCATTGCGTTTGGCCGCTTCCGCTTCGCTTCTTAGCTTGTCGATCTCGACCTTTATATGAGCGATATCGTTGAAAACCTTCTTCTCGGTCTCGAACTGGGCCTCGAGCTTTCGCTTCTTCTCTTCCAGATCCGCCAGCTCCTTCTCTATCTCTGCAAGCCTCGCTTCACTCTTTTTCGACTCCTCCATCATTAGGGCCTCTTTTTCAACCTGCAGCTGGCTGATCTCGCGTTTGACACGTGCAAGCTCGCTCGGTTCGCTCTCTATCTGCATCTTCAGCTCCGCGGCCGCCTCGTCGATAAGGTCTATCGCCTTATCGGGCAGGTACCTGTCGGTAATATAACGCGCAGAGAGTTTGGCCGCTGCGACCAGCGCACTGTCGAGAATCGTGACGTTGTGAAACGCTTCTAGGCGCTCACGCAGTCCGCGCAGGATCTGCAGGGCCTGGTTGATGGTCGGTTCATTTACATGCACAGGCTGGAAGCGGCGCTGCAGAGCCGCATCTTTTTCAAAATATTTCCTATACTCTTTCAGGGTAGTGGCTCCAATCGTATGCAGCTCGCCTCTTGCAAGAGCAGGTTTGAGCATGTTTGCGGCATCCATGCTCCCTTCGCTGGCTCCTGCACCGACGATAGTGTGTATCTCGTCGATGAAGAGTATTATGTCGCCACTGCTTTTTACCTCTTCGATTACGGCTTTGAGTCGGTCTTCAAACTCCCCTCTATATTTTGCGCCCGCAATTAGTGCGCTCATATCGAGAGCTACGACACGCTTGTTCTGCAGGCTGAGCGGAACATCTTTATTGACTATTCTCTGCGCAAGCCCCTCTACAATCGCCGTCTTACCGACACCCGGTTCACCCAGCAAGATAGGGTTGTTCTTGGTCTTGCGGATCAAAATCTGCATGACCCGCTCGATCTCCTCGTCTCGGCCTATCACCGGGTCGAGCTCACCGTCTATCGCCTTTTTGTTCAGGTCGATACCATACTTTTCGAGCGCCTCGAGCGTCTCGTCTGCCGTCTGGCTCTCAATCTTCTTGCCGCCGCGAATAGCTTCGAACGTCTTTTTCAGCTCCATCATATCGACATACTTGCCTAGAACCTCTTTAATCTGCGGATGGTCGAGGTTTGCCAGAAGCCATGTATCAACTGCCAGATACTGATCACCCTGCTTCGCCATCAGCCCTTCGGCTTTCTGAAGACTCTCCTGCAGAGGACGAGAAATTTTTATACTCTCCTTCGTTACGGTAGAGACTTTCGGAAGCTTGTCGGCTACGCTTTTCGCCTCCAGCTCTATGGGCGCTTTATCCACACCCATTCTATTCAGCGCCTGGTTCAGTACGCTTCCTGAATTGGTCAGTTGTCCCCAAACCAGATGTACCGGCTCTACCTCCGGGTTCTTGTTGTGCAGTGCAAGACTCACCCCCGACTCGATCGTTTCGGTCATCTGGTGTGTCAGCTTTTCGAAAATACTCATTTCGCACATCTCCTTTTCATTAATTGACTGCCGAGATTATAACAAGTTTAGTCCCTTATTGTCAAGTTTCTTTATTTATTGCCTCTAAAGAAGAGAAAAAAGGTTCGATTTTTTCAACATTCGACACGATTGCAGGCAGCTTGTTATCACTTTTTTAGTTGGTGGTGGTATAATATCCTCCATAAATTTCAAGACGGGTATAGAAAAAGATGATGAAAAGAAAAAAAGGCTTGATAGCCGCGGGATTTATATCTACTTTCGCCGCACTTACACTGGTAGGCGCTCCAAGCCTGTTCGCAAAAAGCGATGCCAACAGCACGGTTTCAAAGCTTGAAGCACTGAGCAAATTCACTCGGGTGATCGGAACGGTCGAGAAGTACTATGTAGACGACCTGACGATCAATGAGATTATAAACAAGGCGATAAAAGGGCTTATGGCCAATCTCGACGCCCACTCCTCTTTTCTCGACACCAAGAGTTTCAAAGAGATGAAGATCCAGACCAGCGGAGAGTTCGGAGGACTTGGAGTGACGGTCGGCATGAGAGACGGCGCGCTTACGGTCATCGCTCCTCTTGAGGGAACCCCGGCCTATAGAGCCGGTCTGAAATCCGGAGATATCATACTTAAAATTGATGATAAATCGACTCTCAATATGACGCTCGACGAAGCGGTATCTTTGATGAGAGGCAAGCCCAAAACCAAGATAACTCTCACTATAGTTCGCAAAAACGAGCCCAAACCGATCGTGGTCACAATTATCAGGGATATTATCAAGATAGAGTCGGTTTATACCAAAAAGGTCGGCAGCGATATTCTCTATATACGTATCGTCTCATTCGACAAAAAGGTGGTACACGACATAAAAAAAGCTCTGAGAGAGAATCCCAATGCAAAAGGTCTCATCATAGATCTCAGAAACAATCCGGGCGGACTGCTGGATCAGGCTGTTGGCACGGTCGACCTTTTCGTCGACAAAGGTGTTATTGTCTCCCAAAAAGGGCGTGTAAAAGATGAGAACCAGGTCTACAAAGCACACAGCAAGGGTACCTACAAAAAGATACCGATAGTCGTACTGGTCAACGGCGGAAGCGCCAGCGCCAGCGAAATCGTCAGCGGCTCTTTGCAAGATCATAGGCGTGCGGTCATCGTGGGAGAGAAGACGTTTGGAAAAGGAAGCGTTCAGATCATTATGCCCATCAACAAATCGGAGGCTCTCAGACTCACCATCGCACGCTACTATCTCCCCAGCGGGAGAACGATCCAGGCGGTAGGCGTAACACCAGATATAAATGTCTCTTTCGGAAAAGTGACTGTCGAAGAGAACCACTTTTCACTTAAAGAGTCTCAGTTGAAAGAGCATCTCAAAGGTGAGTTGGAAAAGATCGACGGAAAGAGCGAAAAAGAGTCGGAAGAGAAGAGTACTACATCCAAAGAGAAGGTCATTACAACCGAAGAGCTCTATAACGACAACCAACTCAAAGAGGGTGTAGACATACTGCGTGCACTAATCATTACACAGGAGAAGAGATGACAAAAAAAGAGCTGCTGTACGAGGGGAAGGCCAAACGCCTTTACACAACGGACAACCCGGAACAACTTATCGCGGAGTTCAAAGATGATCTTACCGCATTCAACGGCGAAAAACACTCTATGGAGAGAGGCAAAGGGGCGCTGAACAACAAGATAAGCACGGAACTCTTCAGACTGCTTGAGAGCGCCGGAATCCCCACCCACTTCATAGATATGCCCGACGAAAACCATATGCTCGTAAAAAAGGTGGATATCATTCTCATAGAGGTCGTGGTAAGGAATATCGCGACAGGAAGCCTTACAAAACGTCTGGGGATCGAAGACGGTACAAAACTTCCGTTTACTCTTGTTGAATTCTACTACAAGCGTGACGACTTGGGAGATCCGCTTATCAACGACGAGCACTGCCTTATACTGGATCTTGTCAAGAGCGAAGCCGATCTCGAAGAGTTGAAACGGCTGGGACGCGAAATCAATACAATCCTGAAAGCCTTTTTCGCGAAGAAAGGTCTCAACCTTGTAGACTTCAAAGTAGAATTCGGATACGACAGCAGCGGGAAGATCATCCTGGCAGACGAGATAAGCCCGGACAGCTGCCGCTTTTGGGATATGGAATCGGGAGAGAAGCTCGACAAAGATCGCTTCAGACAGGGCCTGGGCGGACTCAAAGTAGCCTATGAAGAGGTGCTCAGGCGTATATTGAGCTAATCAGGCTAAAATCGGGATTGAACAGATACGACTCTTCGAGAGTCGACCCATCGAGGGCAAAATTGTAACCTGCGCTTTCGGTACGATGCCGGAAGCAAGCCAAGCAGTCAAGGAGAACCATTTCAATGAAAGCAATAGTCAACGTATATCTTAAAGAGGGGGTCCTTGACCCTCAGGGCAAAGCTGTACACCATGCACTTGGAGCTCTTGGCTTCAGTAGTGTCGAAAATGTACGTGTCGGCAAGCAGATCGTTCTGGACTTGAAAGCGGAATCGATGCACGAAGCCGAAAAAGAGGTCGAGAAGATGTGCGAAACACTTCTTGCCAACACCGTAATTGAAGACTACTCCATAGAGATCGTGCAATGAGAATCGTCATTCCACAGTTTCCCGGTACAAACTGCGAATTCGACACCAGATACGCATTCGAACATCTTGGGCATGATGTACAAATAGTATGGCACGAAGATGAAACCGTTCCTGCTGATACCGATCTTATCGTGGTTCCCGGAGGCTTCAGCTATGGTGACTACCTGCGAAGCGGTGCGATAGCCCGCTTCAGCCCGATCATGAAAGCGATAAAGGCGTATGCCGACAACGGCGGATACGTTCTGGGGATATGTAACGGCTTCCAGATTCTTCTGGAGAGCCATATGCTGCCGGGAGCCATGAAACGTAACGAAAATCTTCACTTCGTTTCAAAGCATCAATATCTCAAAGTGGAAAACAGCAACAACCGCTTTTTGAGAAAATGCAAAACGGGAGAGATATTGAATATACCGATCGCACATGCCGAAGGCAACTACTTTATCGAAAAAGAGGGCCTTGCCAGGCTTTATGATAACGGTCAGGTTTTGTTGACATACTGTGATGAAAACGGCAATCCTGACAATCCCAACGGCTCAGTCGACAACATTGCCGGGATCTGCAACGAGAAGCGGAACGTTTTCGGACTCATGCCCCATCCGGAGAGAGCTATCGAAACCGTTCTCGGTTCCAATGACGGCGTCAGAATGCTGGAAGGTTTTCTCTCTTAAGTGTCATCGATGTTTATCCGTTCCATCCTCGCCGTTTTTTTTGCAGTAGGAGTGCTGCTCGCCACAGAACCGGAACCTTCGGTTTTCCCGGATTACGAACTCGAGTGGAGTGAAGAGATCAATGAGACGACTGCAAAGCCGGCAGAGAAACTCATATATCTAAACCTGGAGAAGCTTCCGGAAAAGATATATGTCGGCCAGATATTTCCGGTCACTCTCAAGGTGACTTCCCTTGAAAGAGAGAGGCCTTTCGAGATAAGAGTCGAAGATGGGGAAAACGTCGAAATTGTACAAGAGCCGGAGAAGATCGAACCGAAGGCGATAAGCCGGATCAGATACTTCTTCAAGGCGACAGGAAAGTACATTCGTCTACCGGATTTCATAGCCTATTACGTTGATGAACCGCAAAGAGAATACAGAATCGAAGGGAGCGGCATACAGGCCGTTCGACTCAACCCTCCAAAAGATTTCTCCAACGTCCTGGCGCAGAATATGGAGCTTGTCAACTATCAGGCTTCGACATACACGAACGACAGCAATGTCCTGGCGCTTCAGCTTAGAATCGAATACGGCAACTATGGCGATTTCCGCCTTCAAAACTCATCAAACCAGGGAATCGACTCCTACAGCGGAGATTTGAACGATACGACACTCTACTATTACGCCGTCTATCCGGCAGGACTCGAACAGCTATCGTTCAGCTATTTCAACCTTCAAAAAAACAGGTACGAAAAGTTTCATATACCGATTATAGTCAAACGCAGCAGCGTAAGCACGCAAAGCAACCTCGACCCGCAAGCGAGTGAGTTCACTAAATTCAAAATAGCGGCAACCGGATTTTTGATACTCCTTTGGCTCGTTCTCTGGGCTCTGCGTAGAAGCTGGATCTATCCCCTGCTCATAATACTTGCCGCAGGATACCTGATAACGTACCTGATACCGCTGAAGAGTGTCTGTATAAAACCCGAAAGTAGACTATATCTGCTTCCCACTGCACAGAGTACACCTTTTATGACGCTCTATGAGCGTACGTATGCGAAAAAGATGAATGGTAACGAGAGCTACACCAAAATCCAATTGCCGAACAATACGATAGGATGGATCAAGAATGAAGATCTTTGCTCGAATTAGGTTCTACTACTCCGCATTGGTAATCTCTTGCATAGTCTCGGTGATGATCATACTCCTCAAGCTCCTCCCGAAGCAGAAAGGAAAAATACTTCACTACGGCAACAGAACCATGATGGCGCTTATGTTCGCGGATATCGAAACGGCAGGGGAGCCGGACCCGAAAGCTCAACTCTATCTTCTCAACCATCAAGGCATTGTAGATATAATCACGATGGAGGCGCTGCAGGACAAAAATATGAACTGGGTGGCCAAGAGAGAACTTTTCGAAGTTCCATGGTTCGGCAAACTCCTTAAAAACGGTGAGATGATATCGATAGATAGAAGCGATAAAAGAGGTTTGATAAAACTTCTAAAAGATATCAAACACTCCATATACGTACTGCACAGGCCGGTCGCCCTCTTTCCTGAAGGGACTCGGGCAAAAGATCAGAAGCTCCTGCCATTCAAAGAGGGGGCCAAATTCATAGCTGAAAAGCTGGAACTCGTAGTTCAACCTGTAGTGATCGTCGGAAGCAAGAGAGTCGTCAACGAGCATGACAGAACCTCTTTCGGAGGAGATGTGAAGGTCATTTTTCTCCCCTCTATAGATATGAAGAGCGCCTCTTCGGACTGGTACAGGCAGCTGAGAGAAAAAATGCAGGAGACTATCGACAAAGAGCTCGAAACGAACTCTGTCAGCAGATAGCCTTACTCCTTTGCCAAATTCCGGTCATCCGGCATCACAGCTTCGCTTGGAGTAGATCGAGAGTTTTCGACTCGTTGGAGTCGTAATCGGGCACCCACTTCTTGAGACACTCTCTATCTTTTACGCACGGATCCGTGAGGCTCTTTAAAAATGCCACCAGCTCTCTTAACTGCTCATCGCTGAAATCTACACTTCTATGGGGAGATATTCCGCTGTTACGGTTTGCTTCCAACTGCTGAAGTGCATGCCGGGTATTCTCTTTCGTATCTTTGCACTGCGCCAAAATTCCATACTGAAACAGACTATTTTCATCGAACTCGAGAGCGGTCTCCGGCTTGAGCATATGTCTTACCATAGCTTCGAGCGTAACGAATGCTCCGTCATGCCCCCATGGGCCGGTAACCTCCACATTCAGAAGAGTAGGCGTTCTGAACTTATATCTATCCGACTCGTTGAGCGTAACGTTCTCGCGCCCGTAATCCTCGGTCGAAGCGTCGTGGTTTTTCCCGCGTCCGATTTGCGGAACGGCCATTACATACAGCTTCTCACCGGTAAAAAAATCTCCTTTGTGGCACTGTACGCAGTTGGCACCGCCCTCTTCGTAACTTCTGAAAAAGAGGTAGGCTCCCCTCTTCGCCTCCTCGCTTATCGCACTTCTATCCCCTTTGAGATACCTGTTCCAGGGGTTATCGACAAAGAGTTGAGAACGCTCGAATTCCGCTATCGCATTGAAGATATTACTTCTCGTTATCAGGGTTGCGGCGTCTGCCGAAGGGTTGGAAAAGCCATCTCTGAACGCCTGCAGCCAAGCCAGGCGAGCGGAACCGTTCAGGTCGCTGTTGCCGTTGAATCCGCCGAGTCTGTCGACGAGATAATCTCTGACATCATCTTTTGTAACGAGGGAGGAGTGGCCGAAACCGCGCATCTCCGGCGAACTTGTTACCGGAAAGTTGGCCTGGGCGGCGGGGAGGTTGGCCGCCTGGGCACTTGTCCATAGCACTCTGTCGAAATCGCTGCTGCCGGGTACCAGCATCTGGCCTACAGAGCCGTTGGCCCCTTTCACGGGAGTTATACTCTCTATTCTGGCATCCCAGAACTGCGTACGGTCAAAGAGCGCCACATTGAATGTAGATGGAGTGTTTCTGGGTACCGTAGGCCCGCCGTCATAGTAGTGGCCGCTCTCTTTATGAAGACGGCCCGGGCCGACATGATCTGGATCTACAGCCTCTACGCCTATCGGAAGAGATAGAGCGTCCGAACCGCCGAGAAACGGGTGGTGGCACGAGGCACAGGCTGAATCCATATCGAGCCCGAGATGTTTGGAGTAGAAGAGTTTCATTCCGAGCTGCGCTTTCGGATCGTTTACAGATGTGATGTTGCGGTCGGCAGCGGGATCACCGGTAAGGCTGTACTTTTCGGCCAGTGACAAAAGCTCGCTGTCGAGATCGTCGTTACTGCTACATCCTCCAAATATCAAAACCGAAAGAGCCAGAGCTGTAACCATATAACTTTTCATTCAATACCTCTTTTTCTGTTTTTTATAATTATATCTTCGGTTTGCTTGAAAAAGCTGAAGTAGCTATTTTTATTAAATAGATACTCTTTTTTAATCCGGTTTTGCGATAAAACTTTCAAACTAAAAAGATATATCCAGATCTTGCATAACGGCGGTTACGGCCCCTGCACTCATCATCAGTTTCCGTGCGGACTCGGAGTCTCCTTCGGTTATATCGACACCCTTTACGGCATCTATCAACAAAACCGTTCTAAACCCCAAATTTTCAGCTCCCAAAAGGGTCTCTTTTACACAATAGTCCGTAGCCACTCCGCAGATGAAAAGGCGTTTCACTCCTCTTTCAAGAAGCAGCTCTTTGAGCAAAGTCCCCTGAAAACCGGAATATGCGTCGAAATCTTTCGACACACCTTTCGAAATTATGAACCTGTTGTCCGAGGGGATATAGAGCCCTTCACAAAATTCGGCACCTCTGCTGCCCTGAACACAGTGCGTCGGCCATACGCCGCCGTTTTGTTTGAAAGAGATATGGCTTTTCGGATGCCAGTCACGCGTAAAGAAGACGCAACACCCCCTCTTTTCGAAGAGCTTTGTATAGTCGTTGACTCTACCGATTATACTATCGGCCTCCGCAACCGCCAAGGCTCCATGCGGCATGAAATCTTTCTGCATATCTACGACTACAAGAGCATCCTTTTTTGTAACCGCAATCTTCATATCTGGCCTCCTCACTATGCAGCTTGAATTGAGTGAAGCTCATCTTTCATATGAAAAAAGTATACTATACTTTCATTGAAAGGGGCACAGTATGAAATTCGGTTTCGTTAACGGTCAGAACATGGCACTGCTTACCGACATGTACGAGCTCACTATGGCTCAGAGCTACTTCAACGCCGGAATGAACGATATAGCGGTTTTCGATTTTTTCGCAAGAAGGACGAAAAATAGATCCTACCTTTTGAGTGCAGGGCTCGAACAGGTACTATACTATCTGCAGAATATAAGATTTTGTGATGAGCATATAGCCTACCTGAAAGAGAGCGGTAGGTTCAGTGACGACTTTTTGAGCTATCTGAAAAAATTCAGATTCAGTGGCGATCTCTATGCGGTGGATGAAGGTGAGATACTTTTCGAGAACGAACCGTTCATAACTGTAGAGGCACCTCTGATAGAGGCTCAGATCGTAGAGACGTTCATTATAAATACGATGCAGCTCTCGATACTTGTGGCCACGAAAGCGATGCGTTGCCGCAGTGTAGCACAAGATACTGCTCTCGTCGATTTCGGTCTCAGGCGGGCGCACGGCACCGATGCCGGCATGAAAGCCGCAAGATGCGCTTATATAGGAGGCTTTGCCGGAACTTCGAACGTTCTTGCGGCCAAAACATTCGACATACCCGCTTTCGGTACGATGGCCCACTCATTCATTCTCGCTCATGAAAGTGAAGAGAAGGCATTTTCCCATTTTCTGAAAACCTATCCCGAAAACTCCATACTTCTTGTCGATACCTTCGATACGATTAACGGTGTCAGACACGCGGTCGAAGCTGTAAAAAGGGCTGGCTTGAGAAACTTCAGAGGTATTCGACTCGACAGCGGAGATATAGAAACTCTCGCAAAAAAAAGCAGGCAGATACTCGACAGTGCCGGGTTCGAAAAAGCCATGATATTTGTAAGCGGCGGACTCAACGAATATAAGATCAAAGAGCTTATGCAAAAAAGAGCACCGATAGACGGATGGGGTGTCGGAACGGAGCTTGTCGTCTCGGCCGACACTCCCTATCTCGACTGCGCATACAAACTCGTAGAGTACAGGGGCAGACCGAAGATGAAGCTGAGTCCCGAAAAAGTGACACTCCCTTCAAGAAAACAGATTTTCAGAAAGTACGAAAACGGCATCATAGCCGAAGATAAGATAGCGCTGATAGACGAAAAGATAGATGGCAGCCCCCTTATGAAGCGCTATATACACAGAGGCAGGATCGTCATGGATCCCCCCTCCCTGGAGGCGATTCGCAAAAAAGCGCAGGAGAGCTTCGACTCTCTGCCGCCGAAAGTCAGAGAGATAGAGAAGTCGCGGATGCCAGCACCCGATCTTGGCCCGGGACTTTCAAGGATTATGAAAAAGTTGCAGGCAGATATCGAGAAGTCACTCTGAACAGAGTAACGGATGGAGCGAAAGTTTTCTGCATAGCTCCAAAGCCTCGCCCGGCGTTACGATGCCATCCTCTGTTACTATACGGTCTATATACTCCAAAGGTGTAGTGTCGAAATAGTAGTTCAACACTTCGAAACAGCCATTGTCCGAAATCTCGTCGGGGCTCTTCGGGGGCTCTTTCACTCCTCTTAGTTCATAAGGCCAGAACTTCCGACTTCCGGCAAGCACGACAACCGGCACACCGCTCTCTCTTGCCGCCAGAAGCAATGGGTATGTCCCTATCTTGTGAACCAGTCCGAACTCTCCTATTCCATCCGCACCGATCAGCAGCAGGTCGACCTTGAGACACAAAAAGGGTGATGCCGCATCGGTAACGAGCGTGGTATCTGCCCCCGCTTCGCAGAGAGTCTGTGCAAGCTTCACACCCTCGTTTTTAGGTCTCGACTCGGTACATATTACACGCATTCGGCTCTTGGAGGAAGCTGAATCGAGTAACGTATCTTTGACCAGAGAGCTGTATGAGTGCGTCATCACTGTTTCGATATCCATCTGCGTAATCTTCTGGGCCGCAAGACGGCGGATCTGCCATGCCGACTCCTCCATACCCTCTATAAAAGAGTCGCAAAAAGAGCGGATCTCCTCCACCTCTTGGCTTCGATCCAAAAAAAAGAGCAGATCGTTGGCAAACCGAAAGATCGACGCCATCATGGGTCTTGCATCGGCTATTGCGACTGAAGCTTCACGCAGGCTCGAAATATCGGCACCGCTTCCGACCGCTCTTTTAAAAGCCTCTGCCGCTTTCAGTGTCAGGTATGTAGCTCCATGCAAAGAGTCTTCCCTTATACACTCTATTTCCGATTTCAGGCTCACTATAGACTCTTTCACCATCCGCCTCTGAAAAACTGATATTTTATTATTCTACAATTTTACATTAAATAGCTTTTTTGATCCCAAAATCGTAAAATAGCCGTCATCCATAGAGTGAAGTTGCGGTTTAAGAAGCTGCAGGAGAGTCCAAAAAGAGAGAGAACTCTATCGGATCTACCCTGTTTAATCTTTTCATAAATAAATTTAGGTTAATATGTTCATAAGTTTTTCTAACTGGCGATTATTCGTTTGGTTATGCAGGAAGGAGAAGATATGCCTCTGAAGATTACCCTCTTGACGGTGGTTGCCCTCTCCGCTTTGTTCGGCGGAGTGAGCGGCCGGGAGCTCGTCGAAAAGAGGTGCGGCAGCTGCCATATGGTTTCTAACCCCACCATAGAGCAGGTAAAGCATATGGCCGCACCACCTATGTGGGGTGTGGCACGCCACCTTAAAAGGAACATTCCGCAAAGAGGTGAGTTTGTATCTTTCGTCGCCGACTACATCATGGAGCCGGCTGAAGAGAAGATTAGATTCAACAAAGAGGCGTTCAGGAGATTCGGACTGATGCCCTCGATGAAGGGGACCGTGACCGACGAAGAGGCGAGGCTCATAGCCGAGTATCTCTACGAAACCTATTGAGAGACTCTGCCGATACGCCAGAGAAGAACTCTGCCGCCCCGCTCCGAAGTCAGCAGAATACGATTGGCTACGAACCTTATCTGGTTCACTATCGCACCGTGACCGACCAGCCGGTCGGTCAGTTTTCCGCTTTTTAGATCGAAAAGCTGCAGCACCTGATCGTCTCCGCTTAAAAAGATACCTATCTTCGCATCCGGGCTAAGCCCGACGCAAAAGACCGGAAAATCGCTCTTTATGTAGTAGCGGCTCGAATCGGAAAAGTAAACACCTATTTTTCTATCGTGTCCTCCGCTTACGAGTACACCCTTTTCATATGCCAAAGAGTGTACCTTGTCCAGATGAGCGGAGTTGAAACTGCGCACCGTTTTCAAGGTTTCTGTATCCAAAAGAGAGACGTTACCGGCCTCGTCCGCAAAGACGATCCTCCTGCCGTCGTCGCTCACGGCGAAATCCCCGATAGTGCTTTCGGACGGTTTTGCCCTGCAGGACTCATACCCCTCCTCTATCGAGTACGACACCACTTCGGAACCGAAAGTTCCCAAAACCACTCTGCCCTCACCTGCAAACCGAGCCTCTTTGATATAGAGTCTCCAGCTATCGCCGACAATCTTTTTGAGTATATAGTTTCTATATATCCAGACATCTCTAAAACCCTCGTCTCCCACCGAAACGACAAGAAGCGACCCGTCCTTGGCATCTACACTTAAAACGCTGGCCGAAATCGGTCGTCCCGCGCCGTCTTTTACAGGCTCCAGGGCTATGCGATGGAGGAGTTTCGCATTTTTCATATCGAAGACATACACGACTCCCATGTCGGTACCGACAAACAGTTTTCCATTATCGACGGCGAAGTCGCTTACTATGCCCGAAACCGTAAACTCGGCCGATGGATATATATCGCGCCCCAACACGATGGATGGAGCTATAAGAATAAAAAGAAGAAAAGCTTTCATAGTATCGATTATACTCGATTACGTATCGAGTTCTACAATACGGTCACTGCACCACTTCGCGAGATCGCGGTCGTGCGTTATCATCAAAATACCGACCTTGTCGAGTGTCTTTAGAAGTAGTTTCATCACATCGAGCTGAATAAGGTTGTCGAGTGCAGATGTCGGCTCATCCGCAAGAAGAAGTTTCGGCTTCATTAGAAGCGCCCTTATTATCGATGCCCGCTGAAGCTGCCCTCCCGAGAGCTCATGGGGTCTCTTTTCGAGCAGTACCGGATTGACCCCCATCTCTTCACATAAAGAGCCGATTCCGGAAATATCGGCGACATCTTCGATCTGATTTTTTATCGTATATGTAGGATGAAAAGAGCTGTAAGGGTCTTGAAATACCTGTGAAAACGAAGCCCTCTCTATTCTGCCTACCATAGGTTTCAGATTTCCGGCTATCAGCTCAAAAAGTGTGCTTTTGCCGCTGCCGCTTGGACCTAGTATCGTCACTATTTCACCTGCATGGAGCGACAATGAGAAGTTACGGTACAACAGCTTCTCTTTCGAATACCCGAAGGTCAGGTTTTCGATACCAAGAACCCTCTCTGGATTTTCAGGCATAACTATCTTATCTGCCCGTCACCGTATATTTTGTATTTGTATGTGGTAAGATCGTTGATGCCCATCGGTCCCCTTGCGTGAAGCTTGTTCGTACTTATGCCCACTTCGGCACCGAACCCAAACGCTCCTCCATCCGTGAACCTGGTGGATGCGTTTACGTATACACATGCCGCATCCACCTCGTTCAAAAATCTCTCGGCGGCCCTGTAGTCGTCCGTCACTATCGCCTCCGAATGACCGGAACCGTATCTGCGTATATGGGCTATCGCCTCTTCTATATCTTTTACGACCTTTATCGAGAGTATATTGGCAAGATACTCCGTATCGTAATCCTCTTCGGTAGCCTCGCCGACCTCTATGATCTTCCTTGTAGCCTCATCGCCCAAAAGCTTTGTGGACTCGGCGTCGAAAGCGGTTTTAAGCATCGGCAGCAGATCGGCCGCCACCGCTTCGTCGACGATTAACGTCTCCATAGCGTTGCAGACTCCGGGGCGTTGGCATTTTGCGTTTACCGAAATCTTTACCGCTTCGGCCAGGTCGGCGGCTTCGTGTATGTATGTATGGCAGAGCCCTTTATCGTGTTTGACGACCGGTACGGTCGCGTTTTCGTTTACGAAACGTATAAGAGCCTCTCCCCCTCTGGGGATTATGAGATCTACATACCTGTCCATCTTTATGAGTCTCGCCACCCCTTCACGGCTCGCGTCGGGAAGAAGGCTGATAAGCGCCTTCGGAAGATTCTCCTCTTCGAGGCTTTTTTGTATTATCTTCGCGATCGCCTCGTTGCTCTGCTGTGCCTCTTTCCCCCCTTTCAATATGGCGACGTTTCCGCTTTTGAAACATAATGCCGCCGCATCGCTCGTTACGTTTGGCCTCGACTCGTAGATTATTCCGACAACACCTATAGGAATGGATACCTTCTCTATCCTGAGACCGTTTTCGGTCACCCACCCGTCCAGGACACGGCCTACAGGCTCTTTCAGGGCCGCTATATCGCGCACTGCCTGAGCCATCGAAGCGATGCGCCCCTCATCCAGGTAGAGCCTGTCCATAAGTGCCGAAGATAGACCGTTTCGCTCACCCTCCTCCATATCGTACCTGTTGTGCTCTATGATCAGGGTACTGTTTGCCTCCAGTGCATCGGCTATCCTGTTCAAAACTCTGTTCTTCTTCTCACCCGTCAGTGTAGCAAGTACGCTTGAAGCCTCTTTCGCCTCTTTAAGATAGTTTTCCATCTTAGTCTCTTCTCCTGTTAAGCAGATCTTTCAGACTCATCATAGGGTCCTTTCCTTCTATTATCGCATATACCTCGTTCGCTATTGGAAGATATATGTCATTGGTTAGAGAGATCTTATGAAGAGCTTTTGCGGTGGCTATACCTTCTGCCACCTCTCCGATCTCTTCCAGTATATCGTCTACAGCTCTTCTCTGCGCCAGTCCGAGCCCTACCCTGAAGTTACGCGAGAGTTTGCTGCCGGCAGTCAGAAAAAGATCGCCGGCACCGCTTAGTGAGAGAAAAGTCTCCTCTTTTGCACCGAACTCCCGTCCGAAACGGGCCATCTCCACCAGCCCTCTCGAAACAAGGCTCGCATGGGCATTCTCTCCGAGTTTGAGCCCGGCACAGATGCCACCTGCAATAGCAATGACGTTTTTGTACGCACCGGCAATCTCGGCACCGACTACGTCAGTGCTCACATAGGTCTTTATGAAGTCGGGAAAGAGCCCGCTCCACTCGATTGCGGCCATGCGATTTCTGCTGTTGAGCACAAGTGCCGTAGGCAGCCCCTCCATCACCTCTTTCGCGAATGACGGACCGCTAAGATAGGTTAGATTGGACGCCGGCACGTACTCTTCGTATATCTCATTCAGGAAGGCCCCTGTTTCCGCCTCTATCCCTTTTGAAGCGACGAGTATGGAGTGATCTTTGAAGCCGTAGCCGGCTCTTAACCACTCCCGTACCGCTTGAGCCGGAATCGCCATAACTATCATCTCGCACTCCATAGCTTCGTCGAGCGTGACGAAACCGGCAATATCCCTTTTATGGCGTGACGTTATCACCACATCGCACTTTTTCCCAAGCGCGAACGCCAGGGCCTGCCCCCATTTTCCAGCACCGATAACTGCAACCCGTTTCATCTTTTCTCCATCAGCTTCTTATAGAAAGCTTCCAAAGAGGAAGTCTCTCCCATAACCACCAGAATATCACCCGCATCGAACTTATGGTTGATTCCGCGCGACACGAATATGAAGTCTTCCCCGAGCTCCTTGTCGGATATTCCTATCAGTATGAGTCCGTACTCTCTGAAGTTTATATCGTGTACACACTTTCCTTCAAGAAAGGAGTTCGGGGGAATCTCTATCTCTTCGATGCTTATTCCGTTGTCTACATATATTATCTCATCCATAACACGAGTGACAGCCGGTCTGGTAATTATATCGACAATTCTGTTCGCACTCGATTCGTATATGTCGATAACCTTGTCGACCCCTATAAACTTCAGTTTCCTGGTATTCTCCGCCGATGTCGATACGGAAAGTAAAATGGAGTCATTTGAAATACTCTTTAGAGATAGAGCAAGAAAGATATTCAGCGCCATCTCATCCATAGCGCAAAACAGAATCTTTCCGTCGACACCTAGCTCTTCAAGTTCGCTGTCGTTGGTTATGTCTATCTGGTACGAAGTGACGATTCCATCCTCTTTCGCCTTTTCGATATGCTTCTCTTCCGAATCCACGACAGTAATTTTGGAAAAGTTCACAGATAGCATCTCGTAAACTTTGGCACCGGTCGCCCCATATCCGAACAGGACAATTTCTAGATTACTGCTTTTTATATCGAACACTCTGTTCCAGCCTTCCTTTGAAATCTGCAATGCTTACACTGTAGCCCATAATCACCAGGATGTCCCCCGCTTTCAAAGGTGTATCGTCCGGTGGATTGAAAATGATGAAGTGACTCTTTTTATCACCGGCATCGAAACGTTTCAAAAGCGCCAAAAGTACAAGCTTGTTCGCCGCAAAATCGAAATCTCCGACTTTTGCGCCATCCAGAAAAGAGCCCAGTTTGACCTCCACTTCATCGATGCGTGCCGTTCTTTTCTGCGTTATTATCGCCTGTAGCGCTTCGAATGCGACCGGCTGTCCGATATATACAGATCCCAGCATTCCGGCTATCTCTTCTGGCATTATCACATGGTTGGCACCGGCCATACGAAGCTTCTTCGCAACACTATGTTCGCTGCACCTCGCTATTATCTCCACATCGCTGCAGAGGCTTCGCGCATTGATCGTGATGAACACGTTTATTATATCGTCGTGGGTCACGCATATGACGGAGCGTACATTTTCGCTCAGCTTCAGTCTAAGCAGAGTTTCACTCTTCGTGGCATCGGCCATAAGCACATCGCACCCATCCATCTCCGCTTTCTGTACTTTTGCGGGATCGCTCTCTATCACCAGGAAATTACGTCTGTTATCTTTCAGTTTTTTGGCGACCAGCTGTCCAATCTTACCATAGCCGCAAATGAGATTAAGATCCCTCTTCTTGGCGATACTGTTCATCACTCTTGTCTGCTTTATCTCTGGCAGCTTTTCGCTGAATGCTGAAACTATGATTGAAGTTAGGAAAGATATTGCGCCTATACCGGTAAGAATCACCAGCATCGCAACCGCCCTGCCCTCAGTGGTGACCGGGGTGATATCGCCGTATCCTACCGTAGTTATGGTGACGACGGCCCAGTATACCGCATCGAATAGATTCGATATTTCGCTGTTGCTGTTTCCTTCGAAGACGTATATCATTATCGAAGCTATCATCGCGAAAAACGACAACAGCGTCAAAAGCGTATAGAGCTCCACCTTCTTGCTTCGCAAAATATCGAAAAACTGCAGCAGACTCCTGCTGTAGCGAAGCATTTTGAAGGCCCTGAAAAGTACGAAGACACGAAGCACCCTGATTTCGCGGTAGCTCGGAAGGATGGCGATAAGGTCGATTATAGCCACGGGAGACGATATGTAGGCCCACTTCTCTCGTGAAACCTGCTTGACCACTTTCCACAAAGAGAAGGGCTTTTCAAAAAACTCCGACTCTTCGTAATGGGCTATTACCACTTTATGCACATCGCTATGGACCCATAGGCGCAGAAGGTACTCTACGATAAATATCCACGTGACAATGTAGAGATCGTAAAAATCGAGCCAGTATGCGACATGCTCGTGAACGTCTATTACAAGTATCGTGACACTAGAAAGTATCACGACAATCATGAAAAGGTCGAAGTATTTTTTGTAAGGGTAGTCGTCGTTGTTGAGAAGATTGTTGAAAAAGCGCTTCACGCGCTGATAGCGCGGAGCGCTCTCCAGCAGGTACGAAAAAGATACTATCTGCCTTATCAGAAAACGTTTCAACTGCTCAATCGCTCTTTTAGTAACTGATTTACCTTGGCGGGATTGGCCGAACCTCTGCTCGCTTTCATAACCTGTCCTACAAAAAAGCCGAAGAGTTTCTCCTTGCCACCTCTGTACTCCTCTACTTTATCACTATTCGCGGCCAGAACATTATCTATCAAAGCCAGTATCGCACTGTCGTCACTCACCTGTTTTAGGCCGAGTTTTTCGATAACCGCATCTATTTCACTCTCGGGTTGTTCAAAGAGATAGTCGAGAACCTCTTTGCCCGCCTTGCCGCTTATCGTTCCATCCTCTATCCGCTTTACAAGCTTGGCGAGTTTTTTCGCATCGACCGGTGCGCTCTCGAGTGTAAGCCCTCCTTTCAAGCGCCCGAGAAGCTCGACCGTAAGCCATGTAACGGCATTTTTGGCACTTACACCCTCTTCTATCATCGTCTCGAAAAAACGGGCCATCTCCACTTCCGATGTGATAACGGTTGCATCATATTCACGCAGTCCAAACTCTTCGACATATCTGCGCCTCTTCTCATCCGGCATTTCGGGTATCTTTTTGGCGGCTTCCATCATTTCGTCGGTCAAAATTACCGGAAGAAGATCGGGCTCGGGGAAATACCTGTAGTCTGCACTCTCCTCTTTGCCTCTCATCGAGCGTGTTTTACCTTTTGCGGTATCGAAGAGCCTGGTCTCCTGCCACACTTCGTCTTCGTACACACCGTCTTCCCACGCCTCTATCTGACGCTCTACCTCGTAGTCGATAGCTTGATGAATGAAACGGAAACTGTTCATGTTTTTAATCTCTACTCTCGTATAGAGTCTGTCGTCACCTTTGGGACGGATAGATACGTTCACATCGCACCTGAACGACCCCTCCTGCATATTTGCGTCGCTGATATCGAGATAGCGGACAATAGCATGAAGCTTTTTGAGATATCTGACCGCCTCGTCGGCACTGCGCATATCCGGTTCGCTCACTATCTCAAGAAGCGGTGTGCCGGCCCTGTTCAGATCGACAAGGGAGTGGTCCCCTTCGTGTATATTTTTTCCGGCATCCTCTTCAAGGTGTGCACGTGTGATCCCTATGCGTTTCCGGCTGCCGTCGTCGAAGTCGATCATCAGGTGGCCGTTCTCTACTATCGGAATCTCGAACTGGCTGATCTGGTACCCTTTGGGAAGGTCGGGGTAGAAGTAGTTTTTACGGTTGAATACAGACTTTTTGTGAACCGTGGCATCGACAGCATACCCGAACATCATCGCTTTTTTTACTGCTTCCTCGTTAAGTACCGGAAGCGCTCCGGGAAGACCGAGGCAGACGGGGCACGTGTGCACATTTTGCCTGTCGGCAAAACTTGTGGCACAGTTGCAGAATATCTTTGTTTCGGTATTGAGCTGCACATGCACTTCCAGACCGATGATAACTTCAAACATTGTTTTCCTTGAATTGGTTAGTTTTTATGTATGTTTCTATTATTGTAACGCGAACTCCGGGCAAAGCCCGCAATTCGGCAGGGCCTGTGCGGCCCTACAACCCACTAAAGCTTCGAAATCAAAGATTCCGAGACGACGTTTCGATTTTATACAGCCTCTACCGCTCGACAAAATAGCGTATAGATGCAAAACCGTCCGTGCCCGCTCTCTCTACGGCCTCTATCTGCTCGTCCGAGACGATACCGCCCAGTGCGAAGATATTGAGGGATATTTTACCTCTTATTTCTTTTAACTTCTCTAAACCTTTCGGCGGACCCTTGCCCGGCGTTTCGAAGATGGGGCCGTATGTGACTCCGTATGCACCCTCTCCTTCGGCTCTTTTTATCTCCTCAAAAGAGTGTGTGCTTACAATGACTTTAAGTCCAGCATCGCACGATCTGCCTATCTGTTCAAACATGCCGGAAGGCAGATGGATACCGTCCGCCCCAAGCTCGACGGCTGCATCGATATCGCCATGAAGGAAAAAGAGGGTTTTCGGGAAGATAGGTTTTAAACCCATAAATGCTTCGGCAAGCACTTTGTACTCTGTGGTTTTCTTGTCTCTCAGGCAGATCAGATCGACTTTCAAATTTGAAAGAGTATGCTCAACAGTGCTCTTTAAAGTGGAAGGATCCGAGCCGTAATATGCGGGATCAGTTATCGCGTACCTGAGAATCACGAAGCTCTTTCCTGATCGTCTCAAGCAGATGAGTCTGCCGTTTCAGCTCACGATGCTTCTCGAACTGAAGAGTTGCAAGCTCCAAAAAAATTACCAGAAAGAGACCGAAAAGCGAACCTAAAACGGATGCCATCAATGCAATGAGAAATCCGAACGGAAGAAAAGTCCAGAAAAGATATACGGCACCAAGCAGGGCAAGAGCCCATGCGGCACCAAGAAGAAAGTTTATTACTATTTCGGCAATAGTGCGTCTCAACGAGGCACCGTTACTATAGTGATTCTTCTTCGAGTAGAACCGCACCCGCCAGGTATACGTATGTAAGAATCATGAAGATGAACGCCTGCAGAATCGCCGAGAAGGTCAACAGCAAAAACGCCGGAAGCGGTACAAGCCACGGGGCCAGCATGAGAAGAACCCACAGGAAAAGATCGTCACCCTTGATATTTCCGAAGAGTCGGAACGAGAGGGAGATTATACGTGAGATGTGAGAGACGATCTCTATCGGGAACATCAGCGGGGCGAGCCACTTCACAGGACCGGCGAAATGTGCGAAGTAGTGGACTACACCATGTTTTCTAATCCCTTCGAAATTGTAGTAAATAAAGACTATAAGGGCCAGTGTAAGAGTCATGTTTATGTTTCCGGTCGGAGACTCGAAACCGGGGATAATACCCAGTACGTTGCCTATGAAAACGAAGATACCTATGGTTGCGATGAGCGGAAGATACTTTTTGGCGTTGCTTTCGCCGATAACGTCGCGACCCATAGCGATGATTCCAAGAAGATACGCTTCCATTACGTTTTGCGTACCTGTAGGTACCAGTCTAAGAGACTTTACAGCCATCTTTGCAAGAACGAGAGCTATTATCGCTGCAAGAAGGACATGCGTAACGAAGAGAAACCCGTGTGAGTGGGAAATGAGACCAAAATAGGTGAATACACCTTCCATTCGGCTTCCTTTATCTTAAATTTGTGCGATTCTATCACAACATCCATTAATCACTCTTTAAGAACGGTCTTGAAAAAGTCGCTCCTGCCCGATTCTGTAAAGAGCAAAATCGTACTTTAGCGGATCGTCGGCCGAGAACCTTTTAAGCGATTCGGTAAGCTCCACAGCCGCTTTCCAATCGTAGCTTTTTCGCTTCAAAAGCCCGAGTTTCCGGCCCACCTGAAATGTATGCGTATCCAGTGGAATTACAAGATCGGATCTTTTGACCGCGCTCCACCAGCCGAGATCGAGCGCATCTTTTCTGACCATCCATCTCAAAAACATCATCCAGCGCTTGTATGGGCTTGACGGCTTTAGATTTTCGGGAATAGATCCTGTAAGAAAGCGGTAGCCTCTACTCTCATACGGGTTTAGTCTGTAAAAGAGGTCTATCAGTTCGAAGACGCCGTCTATAACGCGACTCTCTTTTCTATACCCCTTCATGAACTCTTCTTCCATTCTGCCGCGTTCCACTCTTCGCAGTGTCTTGAATATCTCGATCACATCTTTACCGGACTGAAACCGGTAGTAACTTTTCAATAGCTCTTTTTCTATCTGCTCCTCGTCGGTATCGAGCACTGAAAAGTCCAAAGAGCGCAGAAACTGTACAATCTGTGCCGCATTGCCGTATCCAAAAAGCGCACAGAGCAATACGGCCCGCTCGTCATCCTGCTCTCTCGCCACCCAGAGCGGATCCGGCCTTTTAAAAGAGAGCTCTGCCGGATCGTTTCGTTTCGAAGCTTCGGCCTCCAGCAGTTCAAGCAAGCCTGTAGAATCTTTTGCGTTCACTCGATCCTCCGATCTGCATCTGTTTTCTATATTTCGTCACCGTCCTTCTGACCATCTTCACACCGAATTTCCGTTCTATCATCTCCAGAAGCTTGTTGTCGCTGAGAGGTTTCGAGCGGTCTTCGGCAGCTATCGACTCCGCTATGAACTGTTTGATGGCGCTGTTGCTCACATCCTCATCTACCGCCGCGGCGAAAAAGGCCTTCATAGGAAAGATACCCCGGTCGCACATCAGGTATTTGTTCGCTATGGCCCTCGAGATGGTCGAAGGGTTGTGGTCGAACTCTTCGGCGATATCTTTCAACTTCATCGGCCTTATGTCACCGCCCTGGAAAAACTCGTACTGAAACTCCACGATCATAAGCCCTATTTTGTAAAGAGTCGCCCTGCGCATATGAAGAGCGTCTATGAGATCTCTCGCCTCTTTTACCTTTTTGCGGACGAAAGAGTGATCTTCATCCGACTGCTCTATGATAATATCGGGGTAGAAGGTGTCGTTTATCCTTACCTCTATCCCCTCTTCGCTCTGTACGATCACAAGATCTGGAATTATCTGCCGCGAAGCTTCCATATACTCCAGTGCCGGCGGATTCTTGAATGTCCGAATGACGCCCAGAGCCTTATCGTATCCATCTTCACTTTTGAAACTTCCGATCGAATCGAAGTTTTCCAGCATCTTTGCCGCAAGTGAATATATCGGCTCTTCCACATCGCTCTGTCGAAGCTGAAAAAGCATAGCTTCGGCCGTATCTTTCGCGCCTACGCCGGAAGGCTTCAGGTAGGCAAAACGCTCTCTGATCTTCTCTACAGCCGAAGGTTCCACACCCAGTCGGGCGGCTATATAGTGCACATCTCCTTCGAAATAACCCTCGCTGTTTATCTCTTCGATAACGGCATATGCGATCTTTTCGCTAAGAGGGGTGGGGAAAAGCGGAGCGTTTATCTGCTCGACCAGGACTTCATAGAGCGACTTGTTATGCAGTGTAAGCGCTTCGATCACCTCCGAACTCGAAGAGTGTTCACCCCTGCGAACAGGTTTTACGGCCGAAGCGGAGCCGAACTGCTCTTCAAACCCGGATCTCACCTGCATATAGGGATTCTCTTTCTCATACTCCTTCAACCGCTCTTCGAGCTCTTCGATACCGGACTGAAGTATCGGCAGCCAGCTTCTCAAAGTACTGGATAGCTTGGTCTTAAGCTGCAGACTCTGGTTCTGGCGAAGCTTCACCTGCCCGGCTCCTTTTTATTGAAAAAATCTGCATGGGCCACCGCGGAACCTAAACCGGAACCTCGCGGGAGAGAAAGATCTCTTGCAAAGTCTCTTCTGCAAAAAACCCAATATCCGCTCATAACGTAAAATGCTCTCCGAGATAGTGTTTGATGACATCGGAGTTCGCCGCTATCTCTTCGGCGCTTCCCTGGGCCATCAGCTCTCCTGAACGCATCACATAAGCCCTGTTGCATATACCGAGAGTCTCTCTAACATTATGGTCGGTTATAAGAACCCCTATATCGAGTTCAAGCAGCTGCCTGATGACGTTTTGAATATCTATTACCGCGATCGGATCGACCCCCGCAAACGGTTCGTCAAGGAGCAGAAACTTCGGTTTGCTCACAAGAGCCCTGGCGATCTCCGCCCGCCTGCGCTCACCGCCACTGAGGCGTATCCCTTTGCGATTTCTGATAGGCTCTATATTGAAAAGCTCCAGAAGATTCTCTATTCTCTTTTCGGCACTCTTCTTGTCCAGTTTCGCCGCCTCCGCTGCGATAAGAAGGTTCTCTTCGACCGTCAAGTCCTTGAAGATACTCGACTCCTGGGGCAGGTAGCCTATCCCCAGCCTCGATCGCACGTGAAGCGGGTGCTTCGTGACATCTTCATCGTCGATGAAAACATGCCCGTCGCTTACAGCGATGAGTCCGCATATCATATAGAAAGTGGTGGTCTTTCCGGCTCCGTTGGGCCCCAGAAGTCCGACTACCTCCTTTGTGTTGAGTGTGATGGAGACATCCCTGACAATCACATTTTTCTTGATCGTTTTACTCAGTTTTTCGGCTCTTAAGCTATGCATCGGTTTCGATCCTGTATAGACGTTTGCCATCTTTAACACTTATTTCGACCAGAGCGGTATAGAAGCCGTGCTCTCTCAAAAGCTCTCTTAAAGCATCGTCCCCCCACTCTACCATATGCCATCCTGGCTCTTCGAGACTCTCAAGAAGCCCCATGGCCATAAACTTCTCGTTCGGGCACTGGTAGAGATCGTAGTGACGCAGCCTGTCGCCGTATACCTGCTCTATCGAAAAGGTCGGTGAAGTGACGGCATCTTCATATCCCATGCTTTCGGCGAGCGCTTTGGCCAGGGTCGTCTTTCCTGCGGCCAGATTGCCTCTTAAAAATATGACTGCATCTTCGGGAAGACTCTTTCTGATCTCTTCGGCCACCTTCTCAATCTCTTCCAGAGAAGCTGTTATCGTTTTTGTCATAGCGAGTTGGAGACCTTTACGATTTTTTCGAGCGCCTTTTTCGCTCGCCCGGAGTCTATCGTCTCCCGCGCTATCTGCAGCCCCTCTTTGAAGTCGCGTGCCATGCCCTCTACGATAAGGGCGGCGGCGGCGTTGATCAGAACTATATCCCTTTTTGCCCCTTTTGTCTCACCGCTGAGTATGGAGTGTGTGATCTTCGCGTTTTCTGCGGCATCACCCCCTTTTATCTCATCGAAAGAGGCTTTCCCGATTCCAAACTCCGCAGGATCGATCGTGATCTTTTCAAGACTCCCTTTGTCCAAAATTACCGCTTCGCTGCGATCAGAAACCGATATTTCGTCGAGTCCGTCCAGGCTGCTTACGACCATGGCGCAGCGGCTGCCGAGCTTTTTCAAAGCTTCTGCCATCTTCGGAACATAAGCCGGGTCGAAAACCCCGATAAGCTGTTTCTCGACACCGGCCGGATTGCTCAGCGGTCCCAGAATATTGAAGATGGTGCGATGCGGTATCGATTTTCTTATCGGCATAATAAACTTCATCGCCGGATGGTGCAAAACGGCGAATATGAATGCAAATCCGCACTCCTGCAGCATCTGCACCTGCTGCCCTGGGGTCAGATCGAGCCGGATACCTAGAGCTTCGAGCATATCCGCACTTCCCGAGCGGCTGGTTATCGAGCGGTTTCCGTGTTTGGCTACCTTGCAGCCGGCGCCGGCAAGCAGCAGCGACACGGTCGTAGAGATATTGAAGCTTCCGCTTTTGTCCCCCCCGGTTCCGCAGTTGTCGATAAGCTCTTCGCGCAGATCCTCGGGGACAGGCAGTTTGACAGAGTTGGCACGCATAACCTCCGCTGCAGCCGCTATCTCGTCCGCACTCTCTCCGCGCTCGGCCATCTCGACAAGGAGCTCCCTGGCCTCTTTTTCATCCATATTTCCACTGAAAAGTCTCTCAAATGCCGATCTCGCTTCACTGTAAGTCATTGCAACTCCTCAACATATTCATCCTTTGCACTTTTCGGAATCGTTTTGGTGACCGGTATTTTGAGCACCCTGTAGCGTTTTGCACCCTTCAGGTAGCGGATTTCGACAATATCCCCGACCTTCACATCTTTGCTCGGCTTCGCCTGAACACCGTTTATGTATACGACTCCGCTTTTTACCATATCCTGTGCCACCGTCCGGCGTTTGACCAGGTTGACGCTGCTTAAATATTTATCGATTCTCAACTCTTCTCCAAAAAAAATTCTCGATTATGTTACATCTTCCGCGTAACTTCAAGCTCTTATTATAGAGTGTTGATAATAAAGTCTTGTTTATAGCCGCCGACGGCATATCGGCACTGCCGCTCCAAAGAGGCTCTGCCGGCCTCTGGTTCGTAATGTTCGTTTATATGCATGTAACTTTGGATTGGATAGAATGACTTCCATGAGCAAAGAGGAATATTTCCATATAGAGCGTTCCGGTGGCACTTTGAGGTTGAATATCCTCGGCAGCTGGCGAATCGGTTCTCTTGACACCATAGAGAAGTCATACAAAAATATCGAGCCATCAATCGGCGGTGTAAAAAAGATAGTTGTCGATCTTGGCGGCATCAAGTCCATCGATACGGGAGCCATGGTTTTCTTTCTCTCACTGCGCGAGGATCTGAAAGGAAAGAGCTCTGTACGGTGCGAAAATATACCGGACGAATTCTGCCGAATGTTTCGTCTTGTCAAACGCTTTGCCGCACCGCATCCCTCTGCAGCAGAATCACACTTTCCATTCATTCTGCAGCCTTTTGCCACTCTCGGCAAACAGACCCATGCCATGTACTCCGATTTTATGCTCTTCGTCAATTTTCTGGGGCAGTCCGCCGTTGCCATGTTTCGCACGCTCATACGCCCCTCTACTTTCAGAATAAAAGAGACGGCGACCAACATCTACAAAGCGGGCGTTACAGCCATACCGATAATAGCGCTCAGCGCTTTTTTGGTCGGCATCGTCATAGCGTTTCAGAGCGCCGTACAGCTGCAAAAATATGGAGCGAACATCTTCATTGTAGATATGATCGGTATCTCGATACCCAGAGAGCTCGCACCTTTGATTACCGCGATCATAGTCGCAGGCAGGAGCGGATCGGCCTATACCGCACAAATCGGCGTCATGAAGATCACCGAAGAGATTGATGCCATGAAGACGATGGGTTTCGGAATTTTCCGTTTCATTGTTCTGCCCAGAATGGTTGCAATGATGATCGCCCTCCCGCTGCTCATATTTTTTGCCGATATCGTCGGAATCTACGGCGGCCTGCTTGTTGCAAAACTTCAGCTCGATATAACCCCGGCGCAGTTTCTCGACAGACTCCATAGCGAGGTGGATGTAAAACACTACCTCGTGGGCCTCTTCAAGGCCCCGTTCTTCGCTTTCATAATTGCCGCTGTCGGCTGCTTTCGCGGTTTTCAGGTTTCGGGAAATACCGAAAGCATCGGAAGATACACTACGATGAGTGTTGTAAACTCCATCTTCCTGGTAATTGCGATGGATGCTCTCTTTTCGGTAATCTTTACGGAGCTCGATATATGAAAGAGATGATAAAGATGCGCCATGTGCAGACACGTTTCGGAAACAAAACGGTCCATGAAGATCTGAATCTTACCGTCTATGAGAGAGATATCTACGGTATTCTTGGCGGAAGCGGCTCCGGAAAGACGACTCTTCTTAGAGAGATGATCATGCTTCTGTGCCCAAGTGGAGGCAGTGTCGAAGTGCTGGGCTACGATCTGAACAGGATCGGACGCAATGATGCACAAAGGCTCAGAAGCGAATGGGGAGTGCTTTTTCAGTTCGGAGCACTCTTCACCTCTTTGACGATCGAGGAGAATGTGGCAGTATGGCTCAAAGAGTATACCTCTTTGTCCGATACGACTATCCGGCGTATAGTCCGCTCGAAACTGGAGATGGTTGGGCTCGATCCCGATGTCGGGAGGCTCTATCCGAGCGAACTAAGCGGAGGAATGATAAAACGTTCCGCACTCGCACGCGCCCTGGTGATGGACCCCAAACTGCTCTTTCTGGACGAGCCCACTTCCGGCCTCGACCCGGTAAGCGCAGAGGCTTTCGACGATCTAATTGCCCAGCTGCATTCTCTTCTGGGTCTGACTATCGTAATGATAACGCACGATATAGATACAATATTCAATGTCGTAAACAGAATGGCGGTACTTGGAGATAAACATGTGGTTGCAGAGGGCTCTTTGAAAGAGGTATTGAAAAACGATCACCCCTTTATACGCCGTTTTTTCGGCGGAAACCGTGCAAAAGCACGAATAGAGGCAATGAATTTGGAGAGAGGTTTATGGAGAGCAGAGCAAGTTACACGATAGTAGGACTCTTCGTTTTCCTCCTTGGAGCCGGTGCTATAGCATTCGCTCTTTGGATGGGGAAGTACAACAACAAAAAAGAGTTCGCCTACTACTATACATACATGAAAGAGTCGGTAGCGGGCCTTCCGCCGGACGGGGCTGTCAAATATATGGGCGTCAACATCGGAAAAGTCAAAGAGATTCATATTGACCCAAACGATCCTACACGAGTACGCCTGCTGCTGCAGATACCTAAAGATATTCCCATACGTGAAGGCATGTACGCGACACTCAACTTTACCGGAATCACCGGAATCGCCTACATCGAAATAATAGGCGGCAAGAAGGGGGCCCCGGTAATAAAAAGTGAGCCCGGCAAAATTCCGGTCATACCTTCCAAGCCCTCTACACTCGCTCAAATCGGTACTTCGGTAAGCGATCTTGCGGTGCAGATCTCGAAGGCACTGGATAGACTCAACAACGCTTTCAGCGAAGAGAACATAAAACACTTCAACGATATGATGACCAATCTCGACCGATCTTCCAACTCACTGAAAAAGATTTTGAGTGACAAGAATGCCCGAAACCTGGAGACTCTCCTAAGCTCTCTGGCTGATGCATCGAAAAAGAGTGACAGGCTCTTCGAAGCGGTAGATGTCATCAAAAAAACTACGCTTGATCTTGGCGCAGAGGGGAACCGGACTCTGGCATCGCTTCAGCAGAGTGCCGACTCTTTTAGAGAGCTGAATATGAAGCTGATGAAACGTATCGAAGAGGGAGACCTTAATATCCGTCAGCTTCTTCAGCAGACACTTGCACAGTCAAATGCACTTATGAGAGCGTCTCAGGCACTTGTTTATCAACTGCAAGAAGATGCAATGATGATCAAAAACAGCCCCAGAGACCTCTTTTTCAAAGAGGCAGAACCGACTCTGGGGCCGGGGGAGAAGCAAAAATGAGAAGATTTACGATATCCGGAAAAATTTTTCCGGCGGCACTTGGTTTTTTACTCTTTTTTGGTGGCTGTTCCGTTAAAAAGGTGCCTCCGACCACCTTTTACCATATCTCTCAAGAGACTCCCGGAATAGAGGAATCTGCCAATAAGAAGGCCATCGACTCTATAAGAGTAACATTCAGCCGCTCATCCAGAGTAAGCGAAAGTTCATCCATCTACTACACAGACAGAGGTTTCAGGCAGCAGCCGTACGCTTACAGCAGATGGTATGATACCCCCGATACAATGCTGGAAGGGAAGCTGATTTTCGCTCTTGAAAAATCGAAAATTGCAAAAAATGTGACAGGAAGTTCGAGTGCAGCGGATACAAAAACGGTTCTTGAAATAGGAGTTTTGGATTTTGTACATGAGTTCGGCAAGAGCGGCAGATCCAGAGGGAAAGCGATCATTTTGGCTTCTCTTGTTAGAAACAGAGACGGTAAGACTCTATGTGCGAAGCTTTTTGAAGCCTATTCACCGGCAGCTACGGACGATGCCAAAGGCGGCGTTGCAGCTTTGAACAGTGCATCCGATAAGATAGTGGCGGAAATTGTAGAATGGCTGGGCGAATGCAACCGTCCGTAATTGAAGGTATAAACTCAAAAACGGAACAAGCCAAAGGCTACAGAAGGCCGAACTTCTCTATAAAATCCTCGTCAATATCTATGAGCCCTCTTTTTTGCAGAGACTCCAGCACCCCTCTGTCGCAAAGAACATCACCCGGCCACTCCCGCTCGTAGCCGTCGAGCTCGTTTTTGTCGGTCGCATCCACCATTATAAACGGCTCTTTGCGTATATCACGCAAAGCATCTATATTGTTGGCAATGCGCCACACAAGCATGTAGGGGTTCTTTAGGCTGTTGCGTCCGCCATCCACCACGATCAGAATTTTAAGGTGTGCATGAAGCGATTTCAGATCGTCGAAAAGCTGCTGAACAGAGCGCTCTTTTCTGTAGGCAACGATGCATATCGGATTTTTTGTATGCATAAAATATTGTCTCAAAGAGAGCACATTGTTGTCTATCGCCTTCATTGCACTCAAAAGTTCTTCATCATCCAATAGTGAATCGACACCCTCTTCTACTTCATCGCCTGTCGCATCGATTCCAAGCTTTCCTCCAACCAGCGTATCGGGGCTGGAGTGGTCGAGCGCATCCACGATCCCCTCCGTAATCAGCATACGCTGCGGCGAAATTCTGTTTAGAATATGTTCGGTTATCGCCTCATACTCTGTAAGTGCAGGCGCTTCGCTCCCTACAAAAACGGCGTGCTTTACAAAGCTCATCTGCCCAACACCCCAGAAAGCGTGCATGAACTGCTTTGCATGACCTTTGTAGTGAGTCTGCATCTTTGCCAGGATCAGGTTGTGAAAAACTCCGTTTTCCGGCATATGGTAGTCTATCAGGTCGGGTGCGGTCGTCTTTAGGAGCGGAAGGAAAATACGTTCCGTTCCCCACCCCATATATTTGTCTTCAAGCGGCGGCTTTCCGACCACCGTAGCCTGGTATACCGGGTTCTTCTTCATCGTTATGGCCGTAACATCCATAACCGGGTACGGCTCTTTCAGCGTATAGTAACCGGTATGATCGCCGAAAGGGCCCTCTATAACCATCTCATTGGGATCTACCTCACCCTCTATCACAATATCCACATCTTCGGGGATCCATATGTCGTTCGTGACAGATTTCACTAGTTTGGCCGGCTCGTTTCTTACAAAGCCGTAGAGCATCAGCTCGAACATTCCGTATGGAAGCGGTGCCTGTCCGCACCATATGTAGAGCGGGTCCCCACCTATGGCTACCGTTACCGGCATCTTCACTCCGGCCTCTTTATACTGGTCGAAGAAGTGGCTGGCATCTTTGTGTATCTGCCAGTGCATTCCAAGCCGTCTCTTGTCGTACTGCTGGAGCCTGTACATACCGAGATTCTGCATCTTGCCGTCAAGACTCTTCGTATATACCTGCCCCATCGTTATAAAAGGTCCGCCGTCTTTGGGCCATGTCTTCAGTATCGGCAGTTCATCCAGATCGACATGTGATGCTGTTTTTATTATCTGCTGGCAGAGTCCTTTCTGCTTAAGACGCTTCGGAAAGACGTTTTTCAGCGCGAATAGCTTCGGAAGCATCGAGAGTTTCGCCATAAGCCCCTCCGGCGGTCTCATATGCATCAGCTCTTCTATCTCCGCCGCTATTTCATCCGGATGGCGCCCGAAAAACTTTTCGGTAACTTCGAAGTCGGCAAACATGTTCATAAGAAGCGGCATATCGTACTCGATACCCTTGGCACGATTTACCGGTCTTTTGAACAGAAGCGCCTTCGAAGGCGACTTTTTCACCTCTACATAGGCGATATGCGCAATCTCCAGATCGACATCGCACGGCTCCTCTATAACTTTTAGATCACCATCACTTTGCAGCCTCTCGAGCCAGTGCGTCATAGTCGCCATTGCAAACCCCCGAAAATGAATATCTATCTAATATTACTCTAACTCCAGGCAAAGCCGGGAATTAGGCAGGGCCTGAAGCTACGAAATCAAAAGATTTCTAAATGATTTTACATCTTTTGCGTAAAACCGGTAACTATATTTAGAATCTTTCGCATCGCTCCTCTTTGAATGCCATAGCCTCTGCACGTTCGAGCAGCTCTTTCGCTCCGGCCTCTATCATTATATCGGCCAAGCGGAATCCAAGAGCTGCCGCTTCGCTTCTTGGGGCATCGATGATCTCTTTTAAAATTTCGGTTCCATCGGGAAGACCGACCATAGCCCGTACAAACACACGATCTGCAGAAACCTTGGCATTGACTGCAATCGGAACCTGGCAGCTCCCTTCGAGCTTTGCGACGAAATCGCGCTCTATCTTCGCTGCCAAAGCCGAATCTTCGTCGTTCAGAACCGAAGCGATTTCGGCCACTTTTTCGTCGTCTATTATTTCGATTCCGAGCGAAGCCTGTCCGGATGGAGGAATCATGACATTATCGTCAATAGGCTCATGGTATGGAACGCTTTCGAGCAGCCCGAGTCTCTTCATGCCCACGTATGCCAGAATGATCGCATCGTACTCACCTTCGGCAAGCTTGCGAAGCCTCGTATTTACGTTACCCCGCAGATTTTTGATCTTCAGATCAGGCCTGATCGATCGAAGCTGCATCTGACGCCGGAGGCTGGTGGTTCCGACTACGGCACCATTCGGCAGTTCTTCAATATTTCGGTATTTGTGTGAAAGAAAACAGTCTCTTATGTCGTCACGCTTGGTGATTGCGGCCAGTTTGAGCCCGTCGGGCATCACCGTAGGCACATCCTTGAGGCTGTGTACGGCCAGATGGGCTCTGCCTGCCAGCATCACATCCTCTATCTCTTTGGTAAAGAGCCCTTTGCCCCCGATCAGTGCGAGGGGCTTGTCCAAAATCTTGTCACCTGTCGAAGTCACAACTTCGAAATCTATCTTCATATCGGGAAATCTCTTCTGCAGTTCAGATTTCACATACTCCGCCTGCCACATAGCAAGCTGGCTTCCACGCGTCGCTATTATCAGTTTTTCCATAGTCCTACTTCTTTATGAATGATTTGTATTTTTCTCTTGTTATATCTTTCTTGCCGTCGGCGAAAATGGTCGGAGTTCCGGTAACGAGCATTTTTCGTGCAGTGATTCTGTCGTGAAGGATGATCTTCTCTATCCTCTTCTCATGAAGCTCCTGGGGTGTGATCTTCATACCGGTCTCTTTTTCTACTATCTTCAAGATCTTTTTCTCATCTTTTAGTTCCGGATCGATCTTGATCGAATACATCTTGTCGACAACATCTTTTCTGCCCCTCAGTTTCGCCACTTCCATAACCCTGACCAGTGTATCGGAAGCGGGGTGAATCGCACTTAGAGGGAGGTGATAATAGAAGAGTGCTATCTTGTCAGGATTCTGCTTCACCGCTTTCAGAAGTTCAGGCACATACATTCTGCAAAACGGGCATAGAGGGTCGGAAAATAGAATCAGTTTGTGTTCGGCATCCGGGTTACCGTAAATAAGGTGGGATTCCGAATATATGTCGTCCGGAAGTTTCGGCTGGATAATGGAGCGTATATCCATCCCGGTTTTGCGATCTATAAGCTCCGTGGTTATCAGATTTTTGCTTACAAAAAGAATTGTCTCAAAACCTATTTTTCTCGTCTTCTTATCTCTTGTTAGCTCCAGATCCGCCTCCACTACATATGCGGACCACCCTTTTACACCCGGTATCGGAAGCTTTTCGGCCACCTCAATACTCTTTATCTTCAGCCCTCTGTTCTGACTTAGCTTCTTTTTTACGAAATTGATCACATCCGTATCGCTGCCGGCGATGGCCAGGCTACTTCCTATTATCAGGATGGTCAATAATCTCAACATCGATGACATCGCACTCTCCTTCTTTGAATTCATCTTTTGTCTCCAGGCCGGACCTTCCGGCCGGTCGGGCTTTTGAAAAGAGTCTGCGCGCTATAAAACCGGAAAAGATTCCAAACTGCAGAAGCAGTCCGACTATATCGGTGAAAAAACCCGGAACAATCAGAAGTATAGCGCCTACCAGCGCTGCCAGATTCTGTTTTTGAAAAGATTCCGGCGTTATCTCGCCGGGCATCATGGCCCGCATATTTTCGGAAAAAGTATAACGGAAGTTTGTTAACAGAAGCAAACCCGCCAGCGCACTGCCGATCACCTCCATAAAGGTCCAGAACGGCCCTATGGCTGCAGAAATCTCGACCGATACGAATATCTCCACAAAGAGGTAGATCAGAAAATAGATCATCCCACAATTTCCGCAGTTTTTTCAGCCGCATCGTCTACGCCAGCTTCTACTCTGACAAGACCGTCACGCTTTATTATCTCCACTTTTCCTTCCGAAAGCTTTTTGCCGACCACCACAGCACAGGGAAACCCTATAAGTTCGAAATCTTTCATCTTGAAACCGAAGCGCTCAGGCCTGTCGTCCAAAAGAGCGTCCACTCCCATTTTTTTCAGATCTCCATATATTTTTTCTCCAACACGAAGCTGCTCTTCATCTTTTGCATTGCCGACAACCACCACCGCTTCGAAAGGCGCCACACTCGAAGGCCAGATAGATCCTTTCTCGTCGTGATGCTGTTCAATGACTGCCGCCAGCAGGCGGCTTACGCCTATGCCGTAGGTTCCCATGACAAACGGCTTCGACTTGCCATCCCTGTCAAGAAAATTGGCATCCAGAGGCTCGGAGTAGCGAGTACCCAGCTGGAAAATGTGGCCCACCTCTATCCCTTTGGTGTATGCCAGCTTTCCGCCGCACTCCCTGCATTTGTCGCCGATCTTCACCTGAACAAGATCGTCGAACTTTTCATCCTCTAAAACATTCAGGTTGACTCCCACGATATGGTAATCTTTTTCGTTCGCTCCGCAGATCATGTGCGAAGCACCCTTCAAAGAGTTGTCGAAGAGTGTTTTAACTTCAAAAGAAGCCTTTCGGGAAGTATATATCTGCCTGTTCTGCTCATCCGCAAGAGGGTTTCTTCTAATGGAGACAGGTCCGATAAAACCCGGTACAAGATCGGCCGTCTCCAACTCCTCCTCGGTTACGTCCACAAGTTCGTTCGCACCTACGCTGTTGGCCGCTTTGGTCTCTTGAAGCTCATCCGAACCTCTCAGGAAGAAAAGAATGATCTCATTTTTCCCCTCGTCATAAACTGCACGTTTTGCAACGCACTTTACAATATAGTATGGATCGACATGGAAATATTTCGCCAGATCCTCAATGGAGGTGACACCGGGCGTATGAAACTTCATAAGATCGGCTTCGGGAGCCTCCGGAATCTCATCTGTTTCGGCCCTCTTCGCAGCCTCAATATTCGCGGCATAGTCACACCCATCGCATACTACTATCGTATCTTCTCCGCTGTCGGCAAGAACCATAAACTCTTTGCTGCCTTCGCCGCCTATGGCGCCGCTGTCCGCTTCTACAACCCTGAAGTCGAGCCCCATCCTGCTAAAGATTTTACGGTATGTCTGTTCCATAAGGTTGAACTCTCTGACCATATCTTCATGATCGGCGTGAAAGCTGTAGCCGTCTTTCATTATGAATTCACGCCCGCGCATAAGACCGAATCTGGGTCTGGCTTCATCACGAAACTTAAGGTTTATCTGGTAAAGATTGGCCGGCAGCTGCTTGTAGCTGTTTATGAACCGGCCGGCCAGCTCCACCATCATCTCCTCATGTGTAGGCCCGAGAACGAATTCGTTCCCTTTTCTGTCGTTGAAGCGAAGAAGCTCCGCACCATATTTTTCGTATCTACCGCTCTTTTTCCAAAGCTCGGCCGGGGTTACGAAACCGAGCTGGACCTCTTGGCATCCGGCAGCATCGAGCTCCTCTTTGACGATGGCTCTTACCTTGTCCAAAACCCGTTTGCCAAGAGGCAGAAAGTCGTATATACCGCTGGCCACCTGATAGATGAACCCGCCTCTTACAAGATAGATATGGCTTGGAAGAACGGCATCTTTGGGTGCCTCTTTCAGTGTAGGTATCAGCAGTTTTGAAAACCTCATTCTCTTTTTCCTGTTTTTTTATTTATTTTATACGCTTCGTCGGCAAAGCCGCCGAAGCTGCGATAACTCTGCGTTCGCCTCGGCAGCGGGCCCACGCGCAGATGAACCGCGCTTATATTTTTTCTCTTTCTTCGCCGGAATACGCCGAAGCTGTACTCAGATATGTTCCTGATAAACAAGCGCTCCCTGCGTGGCCAAGCGCGGCTTGGCTGTGCATATAAAAAGCTTCACGCCATTTTATCAAAGTTTCGCCGTTAATGGCACCGCTTAGTCAACGCAAATCGTCTTTCATAATGAATTCGCACTTGTATTTGTCTACCATCCTGACATCCGCATCGGTTTTGAATATATACTTCATCGCCTCTATTATCGTATCCGCCCTCGGCTGCTCCGCCACATCCCTGAGCTGCTTTGTAGGTGTATGAAGAAACTTGTTGAATGCGTTGTGCACCAGCTTTTCAACATTTTTTTGAGTCTCCGGCGGAATGAAACCCTTTTTTACCGCTCGTTCAATCTCTGCCATTGCCGCCCGTCTGGCCTGCTCTCTGACATCTTTTATGAGCGGATCTATCATAAGCGTCTGAAGCCACTTGAAAAACTCTATCGTATAGCGGCCAACTATCTCGTATGCCCTGCGTGCCTGCTCTTTTCTCAACGCCATATTGTTGTCGACAATCTCTTTAAGATCGTCGACGGCATATATATTTATTCTATCGTCGCCTATATCCTCTATATCCCTGGGGACCGCAAGATCGAACCAGTGCCTCTCGAACGATGTCGGTTCCACCATCTCTTCGGTAATTATGGGATGCGGAGCACCGGTCGCCGAAAAGAGAAGCCTATATCGGTTGATATAGTCGACAAGGGTGTGAAAAGGTTCTATATCTATATGGTCTCCTACCGCATCTGCAATCTTTTTGGCGTTCTCTACGGAGCGGTTGAATATAACGACGTTGCAGCCGTTTGCCACCAGGTGCTTCGCCACTATTTCGCTCATCTCACCGGCTCCTACAACAAGCCCGGTAAATCCGCCCAGATTACCTCCCATGACCTCTTTTGCCTGCGATACTGCAGCACCGGCGACCGAGACCGGGTTTTTCGATATCTCCGTAGTGTTACGGACTTCTGCCGCACATTTAAACGCATAATGGATCAGTCTTGAAATCTTCTGGGAGCAGAAACCGTTCTCGAAAGCGAATCTGAAAGCGTCTTTTAACTGCCCGGCGATCTGCGTTTCACCCACTACGAGGCTGTCGAGCGATGAGGCGACGGAAAAGAGATGGTGTACGGCACCCTCGTCTTCATAGACATCAGCCCTGCCTTCGAGCTCCTCTATAGAGAGGCCGCTGTGTACATGCAGAAGCTCGAAGATCGCATGCAGTGCGGCAGAGGGGATGGATGTACTTACCAGGAATTCGACCCTGTTACAGGTGGAGAGCAGCATCGCTTCGTTGATCCCCTCCGTTTTTAGAAGAGTTGCAAGGGCCTTGGCTTTAAGATCTTCATCCGGGAATGCCAGCTTCTCCCTGACTTCTATGTCGGTATTTTTATGTGAATAGCTGACTACAACATATTGCATTAAAAATCCCTCTCTATCATAGCTGTTACTATATCCGCCAAAGAGGTTTCACCTGCTCCCTCCATCAGCGAGACAGCCTCATCTCCAAGCTCTTTGGCGTAAAGGTAGGCTTTTTTCAGCGCGCCCGTTTCGTCCATCATCGCTCTTATCCACTCCTTCTCCTCTTCAGACAGCTTTTTTGCATGAAGAGATTTCAGTCGTTTACGGTCGCTTTCATTCAGCGACTCGAAAAGATAGATATACGGAAGCGTACTTTTGCCCTCCTCGAAATCGTGCATCGCGGGTTTTCCGAGCTGTTCGCTGCTTTGCGAGATGTCGAGTATATCGTCTACAATCTGAAATGCGATGCCGAGATTCCGTCCATACACACCGTATATATGAGCATCCTTACCGGCCAGTATAGCGGCAGATGCGGCGGTAGCTTCGATCAGTGCCGCGGTCTTTTGGTAGATCATCTGCATGTATGCCTGCTCATCCGCATGGAAGCTTTTAGAGAGTCGCACATCCATTATTTCACCGATACTGAGCTGCGTAACGGCTGAAGCGATTTTCGAGGCTACACTCCGCTCGAATCCCGTCAGCTCCTCGAAACCTTTGGAGTATAGAATATCGCCCATCATAACAGCCTGCTTGCTGCCTTCGGTGGCGTTCAAAGATGCGACACCCCGACGAACCATGGCATCGTCGATCACATCGTCGTGCAGAAGACTTGCCGCATGGATCATCTCTATAATGGCAGCAAGCCGTACTGCATCATCACCTGTACCTGCGATTTTAAGAACGAGTTTTGCACGAAGACGCTTTCCGTGAGGAAGATTTACAAAAAGTTCCGAAACATATTCATTGGACAGATCATCGATAAACTGCCGCATCAGGGATTCTACACGCTCCAACATGATCTATTTTTTTCCTTCCGTGTAAAAAATCTCGCTCATACCGTAATCTTTTATCTTCAGGTCCAGATAAGCCCTCTTCTTTTTTTCATCGAAAGCCTTGAATACGATAAGCGCATAAGGTCTCTCCATCTGCTTTTTGGATGCATCGGCAGCCTTGGCAAAGAGTCCGATTTTAAAAGTATCCAATCCATACTTCGTGTACAGTATCGGCTGAAAAGTACGTTTTTCATAATTTACATGCATTACCAGCGCACCGTTTTTATAAAGCGTCCAGAGAAATTTGAGATTGTGTATGCGTCCGCCCTCACGAATCTGTATCTTTTGCCAACTATCTTTCTTCAGACTGAAAGCGGCGCTATGGTCCCACTCCCCGGCTGCAAAAAGCGGTGATAGAAAAATAGATACAACCGCAGCCAGAAGGGCTCTACTCATTCTGGGTCAATATATTCGCCGTCAGTTCGATATATCTGCTCTGTATGCAGTTCTCCAGCTCTTCGGAAGGCAGATAGGCACGTTTTCGCACCTCCTCTTCCAGCGCCTCTTCACCGATCTTCTCCTCGAGCATCATCTCGAGAATACATACTCTTTGAACGAGCTTGTCCAGCTCCAATTCGACAAGATTTCTGTTTGCGTTGTATACTATGTCAAAAAACTTCGCCTTTGGCGAACCGCCTGTAAAGATATCCTCTTCATCTTCAAAAATCATATCTGTAATCCTCTTCCATCATCAAGATAAAACCTCCCACTATAATCAATTATTATTCAGTGGCATGGCGCTACAAAAAGGGATATTATACCACATCTTCCTTTTCGGGGCCTTTTTCTATATCCTCTATCGGTGCCGGCTCTTGAATGTAGTAGCCCTGCGCTACATCTATTCCAAGCTCACGAACCTTTTTGTAAATCATCTCGTTGCTTACAAATTCCGCTACCGTTCTGATGCCGAGTTTTTTTGCGAAATCTATTATCGCCTCCACGATCACCTGGGCATTTTTGTCGTTATGAATATTTCTTATCAGCGACCCGTCTATCTTGATAAAGTCGGCTTTAAGCTTTATAAGGTAGGAGAAGTTGGAGTATCCGGTACCGAAATCGTCTATCGCTATCTGGCATCCAAGATCTTTCATTTCGTTTACGAAACTCTCCACCTCCGGAAATATTTCGATATTTTCACTCTCGAGAAGCTCGAATATCACCCTATGCGCGACACCGTGATGAACAATCCTCTCTTTAATATAAGAGACGGTTTCAGGATTCAGGATATCTTCAACCGAAAGGTTGATCGAGAAGGTTAGATTTTTTCTGTTTTTGAAAAAAGCACAGCTTAGCTCCACCACTCTCATCGTCATGAACTGATACTGATGGCTCTTTTGCGCAAGAGGAAGAAACTTATATGGCGAGACCACTTCGCCATCCTCTTTGATAAGCCTGACAAGTACTTCGTAACCTTTGATTTTCTTGCCCTCTACATCATACAGAGGCTGAGCATATGGAACTATCCTATCTTGCGCGAGGGCACTCTTAATCTCTCTTATCCAGTAGATATTCTCTCTGTATTTGGTTTCAAGATTCCACTCTGAAGAGAAGATCATAATCGGCTTTCTTTGCTTTCTGGCCTCTTTCAGAGCCATGTCGGCCTGCTCTATCATCGGCGCCTCTTCGACTGTACAGCCGATAGTAACACGTATATCTACCCGGTTCTCTTCATAATAGAAGTGGGTTCTTTCTATTTTGCTACGGACGGAGTTCAAAAAAGCTTTCGCCTCGTCCAGATAGAACTTTCCGTTTTTAATAAGGACGAACTCGTCACCTGAAATACGGTAAGCACGGTCGATATCCAGCTCTCCAAGCGTATCGGCGAAGTTTTTCAGAATAATATCTCCGGCACGATGGCCGTAGAGGTCGTTGATTTCTGTAAAGTCATCTATATTCACAATTGCTACAAGCGCCTCACTCTGTTTTGAGAGATCGTCCATCAAGGCCCGTCTGTTCGGCAGTCCTGTAAGCTGGTCCGTATAGAGCTGCTGCCACAGTTGTGCGGTCTTTTCTTCGACTTTTTGGGAAAGAATCTGTTTCATATTCTCCTGCAGATCGGTATATGCAGTTACATTCTCCTGCATCTTCCGAACTGCATTCATGATAAGTTTGATCTCTTTGTCATCGCTTTCGCAGTCCAGTACCAGATCTTTACCTTTTACATCATACTCTGCAAGTGCACCTGCTACCTTTTTCAGAGGTATGAGGCGTTTTCTTATCTGATAAGCGAGAGCTATAAACAGAAGCGTCGCGACAGAGAAAAAGAGAAGCAGAAGACGTGTCATCTTCTGAACCATCTCACGATAGTGCATACTGGAGTAGTGAAGCTGAAGCAGCGCTATCTGCTTGTTTCCACCAGGCTCGAAAATGGGAGTCGCTATCTGAAAAGTCTCGGTTTGAGCGTTCAGCCCGTTGGAGTGGCGCTTCATCTTTCTGATGATCTCTCCGTTTTTCTTCAGGTATACAGCAAGAATATCCTTTTCGGTCATTATCTGCTTTACGGCCTCATCGACCTTGTCATTGAAGCCCAGATAGAGGTTTATTCCGATCTGCGGTGCGAACATCTTTGCCACAAGTTCCGCCTTTTCCCTCTCCACATCATAGAGGGTCTTTTTTCCTATATGTTCAAAAACGAAAAACATCGACGCTAATACTATAAGAGCGACAAAAAGGACATAAAAGATGATCTTGGTAGAGAGTGAATACCCTTTCTCACTCTGCATCGACAAACCTTACTATGCTGTAAAGAGAAGGTGCAAAGAGAGTCCCGGCTTTTTGAAGTACCGCCCTGTTCATATATATGACGGTAGACTGCTCTATAGTCAAGGCGAAAAGCGCTCCATATTTCAAATCTTTGAAATCATACACAAAAACCGGAATCTTTTCACGAAGAGCGAAATCTACAGCTCTTTTCATATCCTCTTCATCGGCTTTCAAAATATAGAACGCATCGGAGTGAAACGGCGGCTCCAACTCTCTGAAAGTGGCCATCTCCGCCTCGAAGGAAATACCGCCCAGGCTATGATCGTAATATGCCTCTATCTTGTCGACGATCTTCTCAGCCGTAAACTCGTCTTCAGGCTCGTAAAGTACAGTAAAGACGACCGGCTTGTTATTGTGCCTGGCTGCAATTCCCTCTTCGAGCATCAAAAGTTTGGGATATATTCTGCTTTGTGCATCAAGAAGCAGTTCGTTATAGGTATACCCCCACATCGACTGCCAAAAAATCAGCAAAAGAGCGATATACCGCATTTAAAACGCCTTTGCAACTGTAAGCATTACCGTACGGCCCTCTGCGGGAAAGTCGGTGTCATAGTTATACGGTTCTGACGGGTAGTGAATATCGGCATCGAAAATATTCTTTGCACTCAATCTGATTTTATACCCTTTTCCCCCTTCATAACCTATGGTCAAGTCCAAAGCGGAGTAAGCAGGAACTTTATCTTTTCTATAATCATAAGTAGCTCTCTTTTTTGAACTGACATAACGGGCTATCAAACCGGTTTCCCAATTTTCGGAGAGTGCCATATGGTATGTCATTTTGGCCAATCTTTTAGCTACATTGTCGAGCGGCTGATGGTTCGACTTTTTTCCGTTTAGTTGCGTAAAGTTAAAATAGAGTCTTCCTATTTTCAGTATATGTGTTTTATACTCAACAGTCACCCCCCAAATATCTGAACTTCCGCTGTTTCTGTATTGATGGTCACTATTGAGATTGTCGATTTGATCACTATTTTTTAGATAGAATAGATTCAGTTGAACGAACTCGTCGATTCCGAATCTGTGAATATAAGCTCCCTCCCAGGCATTGACAACTTCCGGATCAAGATTGTGGTTCCCGACGCGTGCACTGTTGTTCAGCGTATAGACCTCCTGCCATGAAGGAGTACGGATAGAGCGACTGTAGATGAGCTTGTAGACATTGGAGCTGTCAAACTGATATACCGCTGAAACTCTAGGATTAAATTGGGTCGAAATATTGTTGTTTTTCTCGATATTCAAACCGGCCTGAAAAGTCAAACTCTTAGAATACCGATAGCGATCCTGAAGAAAAACTCTCCATGTAGTACGCTCTGCATCCGGGTCGGTAAAGGGCAAAATTTCAGAATAGTCCAAAAGACCTATGCCGTCAGAACGGTCTGTAGTTATGGTAAGTTCCTTCAGTGTCTCATCTTTGGATACAAAATAACCAAAATCAAACCTGTGAGATTCAAAACCGTCGGATGTCGCATAAGTACTTTGATATATTTGCCTCTGATTTACTTCGTGTATGCCATAAAATCCATCCGGGAATGCCAAAGGTTGTTCTATAAAACCGTTTGAAGTTAGTGTAACTGGGAAAATCAACCCTTGTGGTGCAAGCATAGATGCACTCTTAAACGAACTAAGTTTAACTCCTCCCTTCACAGAAATAATCCAGTCTTTGAAACTCTTTTCATAACTTACTTGAGCATATGAGAAAGGGAATTTTGCATGGTCGGATGGTTGCGGAAGCATTCCATTAATACCGAATGCACTTCCTCTTTCATAATATAACGTTCTAGCGTCAAGTCTAAAAGCGCCATATTGCACGCGTAATCCCATCATATAGCTGCGCATCCATAAAGGCGCTTCCCCATCTCTTGAAAGAGGTACGTTTACAGCGCCGTAACGCCTGGTAGACAAGGCATCTTTGCCTACCGGCAAAGACTTTTCATCCTGCTGGTAGTAAATATCGGCATAAACAGATAATTCATCTGCTTCATGCCTGAAAACCGCTCCACCCATTTTATAGTCATAACTTCCGGCTTTCACTACAAACCTTTTTTGGTTCCCCTCCATAGGTAAATGCTCGGCATAAGTAATTACTCTTATAGAACCGGCATACGCATTGACCCCATTACTTATACCTCCGGGGCCTCGTGTAACTTCAATACGTTTTATCATCTCAATGGGCATAGAGAGCCATGCACCGTAACTGTCGAAAAAGAGATCATTTACTTCAACATCATCAACGAATAGTTTGCTTTGACCAAATGCGAATGGATTCGAACCTCGAAAGACAAGACGTTGATTATCCATATTGTCTGTCGCGATATCTACTCCAGGTACCAACTGCAACGCTTCTTTTAGATTTGAAACACCTAACTTCTCTAGTTCTTTACCGGAGAATACTGAAATTATATATGGTTGATATGGTTCACTTATTTTGGTCTGTTCTGCAAGTTTTCCTATTTCATGTGCATCTTTACCAATACTTTTTACAAGATTTTTAACATTTAAATCACTACCATTTGCTGCCAAATAAAAAGTTGAAATCGTTAAAAAAATATTAATAAACTGTTTCAAAGAAAAGCTCCTTGTTCAACTTTATTAACTCATCCGTAAACATAACGCATGGTGCACGCAATCTATTTCCATACAACTGATAAGACCCAATGGGATGATAGGGCATTTTCAAAATCAGAAGTAGTCTTAAAAAACTCTCTTCCAACGAACCATAGGAACAAACAATGCCCATATCTTTCATCTTTTTGCCTGCATTGATCTTAACCAAATCGATTATTTGTTTTGTATTTTTTATACCTCTGCAATCTTTTCTTATGAATATACGAGATAGTTCCCCGATTGTCTCACTCTCTTCATACGGCAGTAGTTTCAGTTTTTCTCTTTCGTCTATTTTCAGTGCATTTGCAGCCGGATATCCAATTTTAGAATGATGGACCAAGCGTACACAGGCCGCAAGTTTTTCATATTTGTCAAAAAAAGCATACTGTATGCTATACTTATCATACCTATCGCTCTCATATTTATCTGGATAATTATTTTTGTCAAAAATCCCCTCTTCTTCACATGCTATCTGATACCTAAAACGATAAATTTCTTTTATTAATCTTTCATCTTTTGCTTCAATACATTTGAACATTTTAAACCACCTTATTGCTTTAAGAATTATTATCACAAAGATGAGCTTAAATTTACTCAAATAGTCGTCATTTCGGGTGTTTTATCTCTATTTTGTATAGAATCGAAAAGAGCAGAGGTACGAAATAGAGGTTCAGTACCGTCGCCCAGATGAGTCCGAATCCCAGGGTTACCGCCATCGGCTGCAGAATCAGTGCCTGTCCCGAAGCGAAAAACATGAGTGAAGAGAGCCCAAGGACCGTCGTTATCGATGTGAGCAGTATCGGTCTTAGCCTTAGCTTTGCTCTCTCCAGCAGCGAATCGAGGTCTTTACACTTTTTTATGAAATCTATCATTATGAGGCCGTCGTTGACGACAACTCCCGAGAGTCCCACGATACCTATGAGACTCGGCATCGTCAGGTTTATACCCATGATGTAGTGGCCTATCAGAACGCCGAGTATCGAAAGCGGTATCGTCGAAAGTGTGATCAGCGGCAGAGCTATCGAATCAAACATCCAGACGAGCGCCACGAAGATCAGAAAGATCGCTATGACCGCCGACTGTATAATCTCCCGTTTTACAGTTCGGTTCTCCTTCTCCTCCCCTTTTATATCTATGGAGATCCCCTCCTTTTCTAGATTCTTGAAAAGCGGAGCGAGCCTCTCCATCACCTCGGCGGATGTAACGAGACGCTTATTCAACGATGCATAGACGGTGCTGACCCTCTCTCCGTCCACCTTGAAGATCTTCGCGAAGCTCTTCTTTCTCTCGAAATCCGCTATCTCGTAAAGCTTCACCCACTCCATGCGGCCTGGGACCTGCAGTTCGAAGCGCTTCAGCGTCTCGTAACGCTCCTTGTTCATATCTTCCATGCGGATGCGAACCAGGCCCTCGTCGTTGAACATCTTCGCATACTCACCTTTGAGAAAAAACGGCTGCAGTGCGGCGGTCAGGGCACCTTCGGTAAATCCAAGCAGCTGCCCGTAGCTGTTCAGTCTGAGCTTCAATTCGTCTTCACCCTCTTTCGCATCGTCGCTTATGTTATGTACTCCATCTATTTTCGAGAGCTCGTCTTCCACCTTTTTGAGCGCCGAATAGACCTTTTGGGCATCTCCGCCGAAAGATATCTCGATATCGCTCTTTACGATTCCGGCCTGCGGCACTATCACGTTCAACTCTTTAAAGAGCGGTCCGTAGCTGTCCTTTTTAAGCCTGAAAGGCTCTACGATCTTCTGAATCTGCTCAGCCACCTCCTGTGCCGAGCGCTTTCTCATCATGTCGGAGTCGTTGTATTCCGGGCTCAGGTAGGGGTTTATGTAGCGGTCGAAGAAGTTCTTCGGCACCGGCTCATGGAGATTCACGAATATATGAAACAGATTGTCCGCATGCTCCCCTTTATTGTTACTGTCTACCTTCAGCCCGATTACTGCGGTTATCGAAGATACATCCTCTTCGGGAAGCCTCTTGAGCAGCTCCCGCTCCAGTTGTGTGACTATCTTTTCGTTTTCGAAAAGGTCGTTGTTTATATCTACCTCGCCGTTTACATATATCTGGGTGGTGTCGAAATCGGGAAAGAGCTGAAAACGGCTCTGCTTGGCAAGTATATAGGTCATCGATCCGATAAAAAGAAGCATGAGAAAGACGGAAAGATACCTGTGTCTGACCATGGGTCGCAAAATAGCCGCGTAGATTTTATAGTTTTTCTCCCAAAAACGGCGTGTGAAGCTCGCCTCTTTTGTAGGTTTGAGTATATCTTTCGCATGCAGAGGAAGAAAATAGAACGCCTCGAACAGCGAGCTTACAAGCAGAATGCTTATCATGACCGGAAGCACTTTTATAAACTCACCCAGCTTGCCGCTGAGCATCAGAAGCGGTAAAAACGCGAATACAGTCGTCATCGTGGCAGTAAGAACCGCAGGAAACATCTCCACGGAACCCTTTATGGCCGCCTCTTTCGGCTCCATCCCCTCCTCAATATAGCGGTAGATGTTTTCGGCTACGACGATAGCTTCATCCACGAGCATACCCAGGGCTATCAGAGTACCAAGAAGCGTGAGCATATTGAGGCTGTAGCCGAGAATCTCGGAGGCGACCAGGCCTATCATGAAGCTTACCGGAATGCCTACCGCGACGACGAGTGCGATTCTGGCATTGACGAAAAGAAGCATCGACAAAAATACGAGGCTGAGACCGAAGATTATATTGGAGACTACGGTATTGAGACGGTTCTTTATCCATATGGAGGTGTCGGTATAGACATTGAAGGTAAGATCCTGATAGCGTTTCGAGTAGCCCGAAAGGAGCTCCCTGATCTGCTTTGAGAGGGCTATCGCGTTACCATCTTCGGACTTGCTGACGGAGATGGAGACATTCTTTATGCCGTTAAAGTGGGAGATCTCCGACGGATCGCTGAGTGTAAACTTCACCTCTGCGATATCTTTGAGCCTGATCGTCTTTCCGTCTATCCTTAAAAGTGTCTCACCCAGGGCCTTCGCATCTTTTTCACCGTTTATCGTACTTACGAAAAGGTGGTTACCCCGCTCCTTGATAAAGCCTATAGGAAATATGGAGGCGATATTCGACAGAGCGCTCACGACCGAACGTTTCGTAAGTCCGTAAGCCGCAATCTTTTCGGAATTCAGAAGTATATCGAGCTCATCGTCGGCGTCGCCGTAGACGGCAATGTCGCTAAGGTCCTTGAAATAGGCCAGGTCGCCCTTTATCTCCTGCGCTACCTGAAGCAGCCTCTTTTTCGGAACATCTCCGGCCACCGCTATGATGACGAGAGGAAAACTTCTCTTTGCCACCTTGGCGATGGGCTCGTCCATATCCGAAGGGAGATCCCGCCGGATATTGGCGATGATATCTTTGACGTCGCTTAGAGCCAGGTCCGCATCGTTTCCGGGCTTTATGTCGGCACCTATCGAGAAAGAGCCGTTTTTGATAACGGACTCTATGGTATCTATTTCGCTCAGGTTCTTCAGGCCGTCCTCTATGGAGTGCACGGCCATCTTGTCGAGCAGGTCCGCACTCGCCCCCGAGTAGTGGCCAGTCACGACTATTCTGTCGAGGTTTGCGGGTGGAAATATCTCTTTGGGAATATTTATATAGGCAAAAATGGAGAGGATGAGCATAAAAACTAGAAATATATGGTTGAGTATAGGCTTCTCTATGGCAAATCTTACAAACTTCTCTATCATCCGGTATGCCTAGAAGATGGTGTCGAGGATCTGGTTTTTTACCTTCAGACCCTCGACCTTGCGGCTAAGGAGTTTATGCTCTTCCAGAAGAGCTCCGTACTGGGTCTCGAGACGGTCGATGGCACGGCTTTCGTAATAGATCGAATTTCGCAGATATATCTTCGGCATTAAAAGAAGGAGAGTTATGAAAATCGTGATGATGACGATAAATAGAAACTGCCAATCTGCCGTGCCATCGTAAACGGTCTCACTGATACTATCGGCCAATTCAATTTTTTCTTTAATGTTCTCCTGCATAAAATTTTCAACGCCCTTCTTTTCACCCATTTTAACTCTCTTGCTCTTTGAAATGGAAACATCTCAATTTCGCGCTTCTGCTTCGCGGGTTACGCTCGAGCTCCTCATCCGTCGCCGTCATAGGTTTCCTGCTCAGCATCTCGCCCAGTTCATGACTGCCCCCGCATTCGCACCTGTAGACTCCCGGAGGGCAGATGCACTTTCGGCTCCACTTCCTGAAACGCTGTTTTACGAGCCGGTCTTCCAGGGAGTGAAAAGTTATAAGCCCCACCACCGCACCGGCCGGCTGATCGGTCTCCAAAACATCGAGAAGCCTCGTTACCTCGCCGAGTTCGTCGTTGACCTCGATCCTAATAGCCTGAAAGAGTGCCGTCGCAGGATTGGTTTTGCCCTTTTTGCGCAAAACTTTTGCGAGTATATCGGCAAGTTCCACACCGCTTTCAACAGGCTTTCTGCTTCTTGCTTCCACAATCGCCCTGGCCGCTTTTTTATAGGCTCTCTCTTCGGCATAATCTCTGAATATCCTCTCGAGCTCTTCGAGCGGATAACTGTTTACGACATCATAGGCGCTCAGCTCTGTATCGGGGCCCATCCTCATGTCGAGTCTTTCGGAAAGAAAGCTGAACCCTCTCTCCTTTTTGTCAAGCTGCAGAGAAGAGACACCGAAATCGGCCAGGACTCCGCATACTCTCGACTCTTTAAGAATCTGAGGTAAAATATCGGAAAAGCGCCCTCTTCTGGCTTCGAACCTCTCACCGAACTCTTCAAGCAGCCTGCTGGAGTACTCTATCGCCTCCGGATCACGGTCTATACCTATCAGTTTTATCTGCCCGAAGCGCTTGAGAATCTCTCTGCTGTGCCCTCCGTAGCCGAGCGTGCAGTCGACAAACACTCCATTTTGGGGCATCTTTTCGAAGCAGTCGAGCACTTCATTCAAAAGTACGGGAATATGAGGTCTTTCGTTTTGCATATCGGCCCAAGTTTTTATCTGCATTATATCACTGATGCTACGCAAATTCCAGGCAAAGCCCGCAATTTGGCAGGGCCTGGCCGGCCCTACAACCCCCTGAAGCTTCGAAATCTCAGATTTCGAGATGATTTTACGCTTTTTGCGTAAAACATTCATGTTACGCAAATTCCAGGCAAAGCCTGTAATTTGGCAGGGCCTGTGCGGCCCTACAACCCCCTGAAGCTTCGAAATCTCAGATTTCGAGATGATTTTACGCTTTTTGCGTAAAATCAGTCATATCATCTCGATAAGCTTTCTGGCATTTTTTACGGCGTAGCCTCCGAAGTCGTTGTTGAAGTATACGAACATCGACTTCAGGCTATCCATAGCCGAACCGATCCTCTCGGCCCACTCGGCCAGCTCCTCTTCGCTGTAGCTTCCTCCGTATCTGCCGGTAGGGCCATGCAGACGGATATAGCCGAAGTCGGCCGTAAGCTCCATCTGCATTTCGCGCCTGCCGAAATCGTTTATGCAGAGTGCCACGTTGTAGGATTTCAGAAGGTTGTATATGTCGTCGCAGAGCCAGCTGTCGTGCCTGAACTCCATCGCAAATCTGTAGCCCGGAGGTAGAATTTTCAAAAAATCCTCCAACAATCCGCGATCCATATGCAGCGACGGAGGAAGCTGAAACAAAACAGCGCCCAGCTTCGGTTTGAGCGGTTTTATCAGGTGCAGGTAGCGGTAGAGCTCTCCTTCGCAATCGCGCAGTTTGCGGTAGTGGGTAATGGCACGGTACGCTTTGAGCGAAAAGAGGAAATCTTCAGGCGACTTGTCGAACCAGTGTTCTGTCGTCTTCAGTCTCGGAAGATGGTAGAAGGTGCTATTCAGCTCGACCGTCGCGAACTCTCTGCAGTAAAATTCGAAAAAACGGCTTTTTGGAAGATCCTGCGGGTACAAAACAGCGCGCCAGTGCTCATAGTAAAAGCCTGAAGTCCCTACCCATACACCCTCTCTCATAACGATTTCACCGCTTCGTATGCCGTCTCTATCATCATCCTTATCTCCCCGTCGCTTATCACGTAGGGAGGCATGAAGTATATAACGCTTCCAAGCGGTCGGACAAATACTCCGCGCTTTAGACAGAAGTCGAAAACCTTCAGGTTTACCCGCTCGGAAGGAGCGTATCCTTGAAGTTCCACTGCCGCTATCATTCCGGTCCGGCGAACCTCCTTGACATTCCCCAGGCTCTCGAACGGCTTTAAAAGTTCACCCATCAGTTCCGCCTTTTCGACATTCTTCTCTATGACACTCTCTCTTTCGAAAATATCCAGCACCGCCAGAGCACAGCTGCACCCGAGCGGATTGCCGGTATAGCTGTGCGAATGCAGAAATGCTCTATACTCTAGGTAGTCGCAGTAAAAGGCGTTGTAGATCTCGTCGTGGGTCAATACGGCGGCCATCGGCATGAAGCCGCCCGTAAGACCTTTGGAGAGGCAGATGAAATCGGGCACTATGCCGGCCTGCTCACAGGCGAACATCGTTCCGGTCCGTCCGAAACCTACGGCGATCTCGTCGGCGATCAGATGGATGTTATATCTGCTGCATATCTCCTTTGCCTTTGTTAGATAGATCGGGTGGTACATATGCATGTTTCCGGCACACTGTACCAGCGGCTCGACAATAAAAGCAGAAACCCTTTTTGCATGAGCTCTCAAGATATCCTCCAGGGCATCCGCCGCTTCGAGCGCCGACCTTTCGCTTCTGTCTGCTGGAACGGGTGTCTGTACGGACCTGATAAGAATCGGTTCGTAAGTCTTCTTGTAGAGTTCGACATCACCGACCGAAAGAGCGCCTATAGTTTCGCCGTGGTAGCTGTTGGTGAGAGAAAGAAAGAGCGGCCGCTCCTCGCCGTTGTTAAGGTGTGCATGATAACTCATTTTAAGCGCGACTTCCACAGCACTCGAACCGTTGTCGGCAAAAAAGAGTCTGCTTAGATTACCCGGTACGATTTCACACAACCTTTCGGCAAGCCGCACCGCCGGTTCGTGTGTAAAGCCGGCAAGCAGAACATGTTCGAGAGTTCCCGCCTGTTCGGTCAGCTTTTTCGCTATATAGTCGTTGGAGTGTCCGAAAAGATTAACCCACCAGCTGCTTATGGCGTCTATATACCTGTTCCCGTCGAAATCTTCCAGCCATACACCTTTTGCGGATCTTATCGGAACGAGAGGAAGAGACTCGTGGTCTTTCATCTGTGTACATGGGTGCCATATGTGGGCGAGGTCGCGCCTCATCATCTCCGAATTGTCCATTTTTTTCCTTTCGGGCTGCACTTAAGTGTCAACGTTTGTCAAAGTTTCTGACAAACTGTAAAAATATCGTATAATACCGATATTTCCGACGTTAACAGAGCGAATTTAAACCGGAATTAATTTCGGTTTAAATAAAATTGTTAAAGCAATTATAACTCACCGAAGCTACCAAAGGCCTTTGAATGATAACCTGGATGCAAAAACACAGAAAATACCTGGTTGTAACCATATGGATCAGCACCATTGCATTTGTCGGTGCCGGATTCGTCGGTTGGGGAACCTACCAATACGGCAGCAAGAGCAACAGCATCGCAAAAGTCGGCGACATACCCGTTACGATGACCGAGTTCCAAAACGCCTACAGCAACATATACGAACAGTATAACCGAACGCTTGGAGGCAGACTGGATGAAGCCACAGCAAAACAGCTCGGCCTGAAACAGCAGGCGCTGCAATCGCTCATCTACCAGACACTAATCAAAAATTTCGCCGCGGAACATGGAATAGTCGTGGACGACAGCGAAGTTCAGCAGGCGATCGTTTCGATCCCGGCGTTTCAAAAGGACGGATCGTTCGACAAAGAGTTATATTTATCGACTCTGCGGAACATGCGCATGAAGCCGAAAACGTTCGAGGCCGCTCTTAAAGATGAACTGCTGGTCAAAAAAACACTGGGACTGTTCGATATGGATGCGACGCCGCTTGAGACGGAAGCTTTCGGATCGGCTATTTTTATCTCCGACAAGATCAGGTACAGAGTCTTCGACGCTGAAGATATTGAGGTTAAAACGGATAGAGAGGCCCTGAAAAAGTATTGGGAGCAAAACAGGGCGAAATATATGACACCGACACGATACAAACTCTCACTGCTCTGGATTGAGCCCTCCTCCCAGAAGCCCGACGAAACAGCCATAGAGGAGTACTACAGGGCCAACAGAACAGACTTTACCGACAGTGAAGGCAAGATTCTCCCTCTTGAAGAAGCGAAAGATAGAGTCATCGACGCCCTACGCCTGAAAGCTGCAAAAAAATCGGCCCAACTCGCCTATATCGATCTTAAAAAAGGGAAAAAAGCGCCGGAAGAGAGTCTGACGCTCGATGCAAACGACCCCAGGTTTTCCGAACAGACCTGGAAAGATATCGAAGCGGCAACGGCACACACCACACTCAAACCGAAAATCGAAGATGACAAATATGTCGTAATCAGAGTAGAAGATGTGATCTTGCCCAGAGAGGAGAGTTTCGAAGAGGCATATCCGGATGTCAAAGAGGACTACATTGCGAAAACGAGAAAAGAGAGACTCAAGGAGCTTGCCGAATCAGCTAGTAAAAATCTGCAAGACGGCACCGTATCGGACTTTTTGACACGCGATAGCGTTGACAAACTGAAACCCCTCTCAAATGACGAAGCCGCCGCCTTTTTGCAGAAACTATTCAGCTCAAAAAGTGCTAAAGGGGCGATACTTCTTGACAACAAAGCTGTCAGTTACGAGGTTCTGGAACAGAAGTTGCTTAATAAAGATAAACTCGAGCAGAATCTTGCGTTTATAAAAGAGAATACTCGCAAGATGAAAGAGAATCTGCTCCAAAGCAGCCTTATCAAAAGGCTTCAGCAGCAGTATCCTGTTGAAATATATCTAAAGGAAAGCGAGTGAGCAAACCTCTTCTGGCGATTGACATCGGATCCAGCAAAGTTAGTGTTGTCATAGCCGAACAGAGAGAGAGCGGTGTAAATATTGTAGGTTCAGGTGTCGCAAAGTCACAAGGGGTGCGTAAAGGTACGATAACGAATATCGAGTTGACATCCCGTTCGATAAGACAGGCTATAAGCGATGCGAAACGACTTGCCGGCACCATAGCCCCCAAAGCCGTCATATCGATCTCCGGCGCCTATACAAGATCGATAAACAGCTCCGGAATCGTAAACATACCCCAGCAGGAGATCGGCATTAAAGAGATAAACCGTGTCATGCAGACAGCTCTTTACAATGCCAACATACCGAACGAATATGAGGTACTGCATGTACTGCCGTACAACTTCAAAGTCGACGAGCAGGAGTTTATAGAAGATCCGTTCGGCATGAATGCCAGCCGCCTCGAAGTCGACACACACATCATCACTACACAAAAATCGAATCTGAGCAATTTGAAAAAAGCGGTCAAATCTGCCGGCATAGAGATAGACAGTGTTGTTCTTGCCGGTTATGCTTCAGCTATTTCAGTACTCGGAGACGATGAGAAGGAGCTTGGAGTCTGCGTAATCGACATGGGCGGCTCTACGTGTGAAATGGTTGTCCACTCCGGCAACTCGATACGCTTCAATACATTTTTGGCAGTCGGCTCCAACCACATCACAAACGACCTCTCGATGGCCCTGCACACTCCACTGCACGTAGCCGAAAAGATAAAACTCGAGTACGGCTCTTTGAAAGCTCCCTCCAACGAGCTCATAGAGATTCCGGTAATCGGAGACGAAAACGAGAATCACGAAGTCTCTTTGGAGATTGTCTACAACGTTATTCAGGCAAGGGTTCAAGAGACCCTTATGATCCTGGCCAAAGAGCTCGAAAAGAGCAACCTCAAGGAGCAGATAGGGGCCGGAATCGTCCTGACCGGGGGAATGACCAAGCTCGAAGGGATCAGGGAGCTGGCTATGGCGATTTTCGACAACATGCCGGTCCGCATAGCGAAGCCGCTGCAACTCGAGGGTGATTTCAAACCGCTGCACGATCCTGCATTCTCGACGGTAGTCGGACTTTTGGAGTATGCGGCCGGTGGATATACCCAGTATGAGATCGATTCCAACAGAAAGATGCTGCATAAAAAGGGGGTTGCAACATCCAGCGAGGGAGATACGAATGAGGTATCGCTGACCTCCGGAGATGAACCCGAGCCCGGAAATCTGAAAAACGATGAGATAAAGCAGACGCTGGCAAGGGTGGCACAAGAGGATGAGAAAGAGAGCATAGGCCAAAAAATCAAAAAGCTTTGGCACTGGATGACACAGATTTTTTAAAGGAGTGAAGAGTGAGCAGCAAATTTTCAATCGAAGAGTCCCCTACTATCAGTGGAGCCAAGATAAAAGCGATAGGGGTCGGCGGCGGCGGCGGAAATATGATCAACCATATGATCAACCAGGGAATAGATGGAATCGACCTGATCGTTGCGAATACAGACGTGCAGGCTCTTGAAACCTCAAAAGCCCCGTACAAAATACAGATAGGTGAGAAGCTTACCAAAGGTCTGGGTGCCGGTATGAAACCAGAGATCGGCCAGCAGTCCGCGATAGAGAGCTTCGATGCCATCAAAGAGGTTCTTGACGGGGCAGATATTGTCTTCGTCTCTTCCGGTCTCGGCGGAGGCACCGGTACCGGAGCGGCACCGATCATTGCACAGGCGGCAAAAGAGGTGGGTGCTCTGACAGTTTCTGTGGTCACAAAGCCTTTCAGATTCGAAGGAAGAAAAAGGCAGAAACTTGCCGATAGCGGACTTGAAGAGCTGAAAAAAGAGAGCGACTCCATAATCGTCATTCCCAACGAAAAGCTTCTGAGCATTATCGATAAAAACCTCGGTATCAAAGAGAGCTTCAAGATGGTAGACAACATCCTCTCCCGTGCAGTCAGCGGAATCAGCAATGTCATACTCTCAAAAGGGGAACACGATATAAATCTCGACTTCGCCGACGTAAATACCGTCATGAGCCACAGGGGGCTGGCGCTCATGGGTGTTGGTGAAGCGAACGGACCGAGTTCGGCATACGAAGCTGTCAAAAACGCCATCGAATCGCCTCTGCTCGACAATATGAGCATAAACGGCGCGATGGGTGTTCTTGTACACTTCCATATTCACCCCGAATATCCGCTTCTTGAGATCAGCGAAGCGATGGGTATCGTGGAGGACAACGCCGACGAAGATGCTCACGTAATCTTCGGCACCACAACCGATGAAACCCTCGCTCCCGACGAAGTGAAGATAACTATTGTCGCTACCGGTTTTGAAAACGAAGAGGAGAAGAAGGCTGAAGAGGAGAAGAGAGAGGCGAAAACCCAGATAACCCTGATGCAGCCGGAACTCGACGAATCTTCGATTCCCGCCAGCACTCCGCGTGTAAAGGTTGTCGGCGGCTACGACAACGAAGAGATTCTCGACATCCCCACCTGGATGCGAAACCAGATGGACTAAGCTCTGCTCAACGCTCCTGAAACTGGATGGGACCTTCACTCCTCCCATCCAGGAACTGCCTTACATAAGGGTTTTTCGTATTTTTGAAATGCTCCGCATCACCTGTTTCTATTATCTTCCCGTCATACAGCATCGCGAAATAGTCACCCGCTTTGAAACTCTCTTTAATATCGTGTGAAATCAGAACCGAAGTGACCCCCAGTCTATTTTTTAGATGTATGATCATTTGAGAGATAAGGTCGCTCGTAATAGGATCAAGGCCGCTTGTAGGCTCATCGTAAAGAATTATCTGCGGATCCATAACTATCGTACGTGCTAGACCGACCCGCTTGCGCATTCCGCCGCTAAGCTCGTCCGGAAACAGGTTCATTACCTCTTTAGGCTTCAGGGCCACCATCTCCAGGCGCTCTATAATCCGCTCTCTTATCGAGCTCTCGTCCATGTCTGTATGCTCTCTTAGTGGAAATGCCACATTTTCATAAACGTTCATACTGTCGAAGAGTGCCCCGCTCTGGAACAGAAAACCGACCTTTTTTCTGATACGACGTATCTGCTCTTCATCGGCACGGCTGATCTCTTCACCATCTACCCATATCTCACCCTCGTCAGGTTTCAGAAGGCCCACTATATGTTTGATGATTGTGGACTTTCCGCCGCCGGAGAGGCCCAGAATTACAGTGGTCTTGCCTTTCGGAATCGTAAGGTCGACCCCTTTTAGCACATCTTTCGGGCCGAAACTCTTCTTCAACCCTTTGATTACAATCATTCTCCAACCTCGGTTCAGACGATTTTTCTGTAGAGATATCGTCCCAAAAGTATCGCCAATGCTACCACAAAGATCTTGAAATCCCACTCAGAGGCTATATGTGCTTTTTGAAAAAGTTCGTTTTCGAGTATAGATTCCCCCTCTGCCTGAAACTCAAGAATCTGTGGGGTATAGTAGAGGGTAAACATAAACCCTGTCCATACAGTTACAAAAGCACTGTAGAATGTTACAGGGTCACGATAGAAGCGGAGAAAATGGTACCCCTCCGCTACAAGTATTGCTGCACACGTTATGTTTACCACTATATTGCTCTTTATGAATATCTGAGTCATTATGAGCCCCTCCTGGTAATGGGAGAGCACTCCCCCGCCGAGCAGATCATCGGCATGAAATATAACGGGGGCGGCGAACACCCCTGCACCAAGACCGATTCCAAGCGTTACTCCAAGAAGCATCAGATACGGTATCCATAGATATTTGGGCATAGAGAGCTTTACAGCCGCTTCCACTCTTTTCACTTATATTATCCTTTCGTTTCCAATAGAGTTCAAATAGAAACCTCTGTCATATCCTGCGAGGTCCTTATAAAATTGCGGTATCGGCAGCGAGAGTCTGCGGCAGTACTCCGAAATCGGTTCTCTCTGATCATAGCCCATTTCACAAAGAAGATGAGCCACTTTTCGCTCATTTGCCGCATCTATTATCTTTCTGAGAAGTTCATCACCACGCTTCCCGCCTACCAGGGCGTTTTCGGGCTCATAGTGCAAAGGGGCCGGAAGCTCGTACTCCTCGCTTATATACGGAGGATTCGATACGATCATCTCCACATGCGCATCAACACCCTCGAGAAGGCTGCACTCGACCAGATCTATCCTCTCCGCAAGATCGTATCGCTCAATATTTCTTTTCGCATAATAGAGCGCATCTGCGCTTATATCGGTAGCCGTTATATGCAGATTCGGAAATTTTCGTGCCAGCACTATGCTTACAGCGCCGCTGCCTACACCTATCTCCGCTATATCACTCAAGCCGTTTGCCTCTATTACTTCCGCACACTTGTCGACCAGAAGCTCGGTCTCCGGCCTCGCTATCAGAACACCCGGTCCTACTTCGAGCTCAATATCGTAAAACGAAACCCTGCCTGTTATATACTCGACCGGCTCTGCCGAAGTACGTCTCTTTACAAGATCGAAAAAGGGTTCATCGGCTTCAAGCTCATCGGAAGAGTTGAGATGGAGCAGGACTCTGTCGCATTTCAAAAGGTGCGCCAAAAGAGTCTCGGCTTCCATGCGCGGCCTGGAAGCCGTTTCTCCCAACATAGCGGAAGCTTTTCTCAAAGCCTCTTCTATAGTCACAGGCTGCACTCTCCTTTTAGAGCCTCGTCACTCTTGTCCGCCGTGCTCTTGTCACCCAGAGCCTTCAGTCTCTCGACTATGGGCGGATGGGAGTAGTAGAAAAATATCGTGAGCGGGTGAGATTTCGGGAAGCTCTGGTTCTCGTCTACAAGTTTTTTCAGAGCACTCACTAGATCCGATGCGTCGCAGAGCTGCGCGGCGTACCTATCGGCTTCATACTCGTTTTTTCTGCTGACAAAGCTGATAATGGGCATGAACAGGAATAGAAACACCGAGATAAGAAGCATAAAAAGAACCATGAGCATTGCAGGCGTCTCCCTGACGCCCAGCTCCATGAAAAAACTTGTCGGAATATGGCCGAAGATATAGAAACCTACAAACAGAATTCCGCCGAGCATGGCGATATTTTTATAGATATCGTGGTGTTTGAAGTGGCCCAACTCGTGGCCGAGAACGGCAAGCAGTTCGTTGTCGTTGAGCTTTTGCATCAGGGTGTCGAACAGAACTACCCTCTTGTTTCTGCCCAGCCCTCCGAAATATGCGTTCAATCTCGAATCGCGCTTGCTTGCGTCAACGACGAAGACCCCATTACTCTCGAAACCGCTTCTACTTAGAAGATCTTTTATCTTGGCATTGAGCTCTTCGTTTTCAAGAGGGGTGAATTTGTTGAACATGGGTGCTATGAGAGTAGGATACATTAGATTGACTATTACGATAACCGCAAAAATCAGAAGAAAGCTGAAAAACCACCACAAGGGAACGTTCATGATTATCCAGGCGATTGCGGCACTTAGAACGGTGGCGACCGCCAACGTCATCAGACCGCCCTTGATCTGGTCGCTTACGAAAAGATCCGGGGTCATATTGTTGAATTTGAACCTCTCGTCTATAACGAATGTTTTATAGATAGAAAAGGGAAGCTCTACGATGTAGTTTACGATCAGAAAGAGGTTCACGGCAACCACTGCCTGCAAAACGGGGTTCATATTCCATGTCAGGGTATCGAGCCACCTTATACCCCATGAGAGCCAGAAAACGAAGAGTGCATACTCTATCAGAGTCTCCACTATCTTTACGCGCTCTGTAGATATAAGATAGTTCGCCGCCTTCATGTAGCGGCTGGGGGTCATTAAAACAGGGTTCATATGTTTGGCACGTGCCACATACCCTATCTGCATGACACTGATGTAGATTTTTATAAGGACATATATGAAAAATATAATCGAGAGAGCCTGAATCATCCTCTTTTCCCCTGCTTCTTCATGGACCCTCCTGTCAAAATAATGATGATTATAGCCAAGTTAGGTTAAAATCTCGTTTCAATTCATTAATGTAAATCATCTTTATAAGAAAAGGCGTTTATGGCACTCGTTGACCTGCTTGATGTGGACAAACAGTTTGAATCTCAAATCATATTCAAAGGGATCAACTTTCATATTGATGAATATGAAAGAATCGTGATTGTCGGCCGAAACGGCAGCGGCAAGAGTACCCTGATGAAAATCGTCAGTGGCGAAATAGAGCCAGATGCCGGGAAAAGGGTCGTCAGGCAGGGAATCCGTATAGAGATGCTCTCCCAGCAGCCGCTCTTTGAAGCCGGTGTTAGCGTAAGAGAGGCGATAGAGAAAGAGCTGACACAGATACAGGAGGCGAAAAAGCGCTTCGAAGAGATCTCCGCAAAGCTTGCCGAGGATTTCGAGAACAGGGCTCTGCTTGAAGAGCACGCGAAACTAACGGCCTTTCTCGACTACCACAACGCATGGAACCTCGATGACAAGATAGAACGTATTTTGAAAGAGTTCGACCTCAAAGCCTACGAGAACAGGCCGGTAAACCTGCTTAGCGGAGGAGAGCAAAGACGCGTAGCCCTGGCATCTTTGCTGCTCAAAAAACCGGATATTCTGATGCTGGACGAGCCTACCAACCATCTGGACGTCTACATGGTGGAGTTTCTGGAGGAGCTCCTTTTGAAAGAGAAGTTCACACTCCTTCTGATCTCGCACGACCGCTACTTCATAGACCGCATAGCGACCAGAACGGTAGAGATCGACGACCATAAGCTCAGAAGTTTCAAGGGTGGTTACGAGAGCTATCTTCACCAAAAGGAGCAGCTGCTTCACGCGATGGCCAAAGAGCATGAAAACCTTCTCAAACTCCTGAAATCTGAGGAGGAGTGGCTCAGACGCGGCGTAAAAGCGAGACTTAAACGGAACGAAGGGCGAAAAAAGCGGGTCATGCAGATGCGTGAACAGGCGAAAAAGAACCCCTCAGTCATACGCAAAATAAGACTAGAACTGGAGCGTGAAAAGCACCACTTCAACCGTGAAGAGGGAGTAAGCAGAAAGAAGGTTCTTTTCGAGATAGAGCATCTTGAAAAGAGGCTTGGAGAGAAACTGCTCATTCACAACTTCTCAAACAGAATACTTCAGAAAGACCGCATAGCCATCGTTGGTAAAAACGGCAGCGGAAAGTCCACGTTCTTGCATCTGCTGCTCGGCCGCGAAAAGCCCGACGGAGGAGTCATAAAACGTGGGGATTTCAAAATAGGCTACTTCGACCAGCACAGAGAGATGCTCGATGACGACAAAAACCTGATAGAGACCTTCTGTCCTTACGGAGGAGACCGCGTAGACGTACAGGGCAAAAATATGCACGTCTACGGCTATCTGAAAAATTTCCTCTTTCCCAAAGAGTATCTGGATAAAAAGATAGGTGTACTCAGCGGCGGCGAAAAGAACCGCGTCGCACTGGCACTTCTATTTACAAAAAAGGTCGACTGCCTGATTCTCGACGAGCCTACCAACGATCTCGATATTCCCACCATCAACATACTCGAAGAGTATCTGCTCAACTTTTCGGGAGCCCTTATTTTTGTAAGCCACGACCGCTATTTCGTTGACAAGATAGCCAAAAAACTATTCATCTTCAAAGGACACGGCATAGTCGAAGAGAGCTATCAACCCTACTCCGAGTTTCTCGCTATCGAAAAAGAGCTCAAAAACGTGGAACAGTACGAACATGAACTAAAAACCCAAAAAGCTCAAACGACAGACGACAAACGACAAACGACAAAAAAGAAGAAACTGAGCTACAACGAACAGCGTGAACTCGAACGCCTGCCGGATGAAATCGACGCACTGGAAGAGCGCATAGCGCAGTTGAACGAGTGCCTCGCGGACCCGGATTGCTACCAGGAAAAAGGGATACAGAATCTTACCGATGAACTGAATGAACTCGAGATAGAGTACAACACAAAAGCGGACCGCTACCTCGAACTTTTGGAGTTGCAGGAGGAGTTGGAAGGGCAGAGCTGAATAAAAACCTGCCCTACTACCGGAAAATTGCAGGCATACTCATCTGCTGCTCAAACTCTTCGTCCCAATAGCAGTTCTCGTAACCTTTATCCCACCCCTTTTTATATTCCCGGTCATTAAAGTAGCGTTTGGGAGGTTTTCGTTCAATAAAACTGTTTTGGGCACTCTCCCACCCATTTTCGCATCCACTGTGATATCCCTGCACAAACGCTGAAGAGCGTTTCTGCAAATAAGACTCTTGAGACAGGCATCCGCCAAAGAGCACTATTGCAGATACGGCTGCTAAAATCTTTTTAACCATTGTTCAACTACTCTCCCGATATCTTTTCAATACCTTCGAGACCGCCCATAGCTATACCATAGCCCAAAGAGGCCTCTATCTGCGGCTCTCTCGGATTTATCCGTATGAGCGTCGCGCCGAAATCTCTCGCTATGCGCTCACCCGTCATCCTGACGGTAGGCACCGCAGTTCCGGCACCTATCTCCACTATTACGAGTCTCAGCCTCTTTAAAGCCACCCGTTGCAAAAAGTCGTCGAACCTCTCTCCCTGCGTGCGGGTACGGCCGGCATCCCAGCCCCAGTCGCCGAACATCAGAATGTTGGGCCTGGCGGTCGATCCGCATTTTTGGCACTTCGGCCACTCAAGCGCCCTGAAACTTTCCATATCGATCGGTATCTCGACCCCATCGGCACTCCATATACCACCGTCACAGCTGCTGCACTGCAGATGGTGGATGCTGCCGTGGCACTCCACAATTTTCTCTTCATCGAATCGGGCTTTTTGAAACTGTCCGTCTACATTGGAGGTAAAGACGAACCACTCCTCTTTGCTCTTCGCCAGATCCAAAAGCATGCCAAACCCATCATGGGGCTCGGTATCACGATACAGATGCAGCCTGTGACCGTAAAAAGCCCACGCCAGTGCAGGATCTGCCTCGAACCAGTGGGGATTTGCCAGCTCCACAAAACTGAGACCCAACCTCTTTGCCACCGGATAGGCCCGCCAGAACCCCTCGTTTCCCCTAAAATCCGGCAGCCCCGAGTCCACCCCCATTCCGGCTCCGGCTGTAATAAAAAGTGCATCTGATTCCGCGACTATCTTTTCGAGCTTGCTCATCATGCGGTTATTGTACAACAAAAAGTTTCGGAGCAAAAGCCGATTATCGGTATAATATTTTTCCGAAAATCAGCTCGAAAGAGGCAAAATGACCCAAGAAAAAATTGATAAAACCGTCAAAGAGAGTGCGGGCGTTATGCTCTACTTCGAAGGTGAGCACTGCAATGTATGCCATGCACTGAAGCCAAAACTCTTCGAGGCATTTGAAAATAACTTTCCCGAAATCGAAAGAGTGGCTGTAGATGTCGCGAGCCACCCGGATATAGCCGCAAACTTTGGAGTATTTTCGATTCCGACCGCCATCATATTCCTCGACTCCAAGGAGTTTGCGAGAGTTAGCCGCAACGTCAGCATAGCATCCTTGATCGAGCAAATAGAGCGTCCATACGAGATGATGTTCTCCTGATATCCAGCCGACTCCTAAATTATTATTTTTACTAATATATATTCAGGTGCAAAAATCTTGCATTGGATAAAGTTATCTTATGGAACATTGCTATCTGTGATGTTCTGTACGAAAGAAAGGGGACGCCATGAAAAAGGTGTTTTTTTCACTCGGCCTCGTAATTTCGTTGTCGGTTGCCGGTCAGCCTCATACACCAATGACCCCGGAGCAGAAGGCGCTTCAAAAAACGATGAAAACTCTCGCCAAAGGCCTTACACGCATTCAGTACGGTATCCTCTACAACGATCAGGACGAGCTTCTTGCCGGTGTACGGATGATCAAGCGTACCCAGGACGGCTTTCTGACACGCCACGGTGAAGCATTGAAAGAGTATATGCCTGAAAACCCGAAGTTTGCCGTAAGTCTGGCAAAGCTGAGCGAGAAAAATATCGAGCGCTACATAAGAATGATGCGCAGCGACATCTTCTCCAAAAAGGACTACAGCCGTATCACGGCAGGGTACACCCACATCATGCAAGAGTGTGTAGGGTGCCATCGGAAACTCAGAAAGCGGAAATGGTAGCACACACTAGAAACGGCCGGGGCTCTCCCGGCGCAGGAAACTCCCCTGCAGTATTTGATTATGGCATCGATTCTCCGGATGTGATACAATAACATCCATAAAAAAATCTTTTACCAAACAGAGGATCCATGCACCCAGAAGTGTTCCAGCCTTTGCTGAATAGCGACGATATTCAAAACGAACTGTTTGAAAAGACGATCGGAGTACGCAAGGCTACATATTTCGATTTTACGGCGACCGGGCTCGCATACATGCCGATAGAAGATAGGATGCGGGAGCTGCTTGAATACTACGCCAACACCCACTCGAAAGAGGCTTACCTTGCCGAGACGATGCAAAAGTGCTACGAAGCGGCCAGAAAATCTCTCAAGCACTCCCTGGAACTGGAGGAGGATTTTCTTGTGATTCCTACCGGTTTCGGGGCTACGGGAGCGATAAAGCGCTTTCAGGAGCTGATGGGACTCTACATTCCCCCTGCGGTATGCAAGAGGCTCGGAAGCAAGCCGGAGGTGGAGAAGAGACCGCTCGTCATAATAGGACCCTACGAACACCACTCCAATGAACTGGGCTTTAGGGAGTCTCTGTGTGATATTCACAGAGTGCCGATGACCGAAGAGGGTTTTGTGGACCTGAAAGATCTCGAAGAGGTTCTTGAAAAAAACAGCGGCAGGGAGATCATAGGCTCTTTCTGCATCGCTTCGAACGCAACCGGTATCATCACCCCATATGCCGAAATCTCCGCACTTTTAAGAAAACACGGTGCAACCGTCTGCTTCGACGCGGCAGCCACATCGGCATATATGAATATACCCTCTTCGCTTTACGACGTAATGTTCCTCTCCGCGCACAAACTGCTCGGAGGCCCCGGCAGCAGCGGAATTCTGGTCATAAGGGAGAGGCTTGTAGACACATCCATAGCACCTACATACCCCGGCGGCGGGACGGTCACCTACGTGAGCCGAAAAAGCCACCGTTTCCACGAGGATGCGGAGGTGCGCGAAGATGCGGGAACCCCGGCCATTTTACAGTTTATCAAGGCGGCCCTTGCCTATCAGCTCAGAAACGAGATGGGGCTCGAGTGGATAAAGTCTCGAAAAAAAGAGCTTTACGACTACTTTATCTCCAAAATAGCGTCGATCGACGAATTCGAAATTCTGGGAAATCTCGAAGCGGAAAATATCGGCATAGTCTCTTTGGTGCCGAAAAAGATCAGCCCCTACGCACTATGCAGAAGACTCTCGCGCCGATACGGCATCGAGACCAGGGCGGGCTGCTCATGCGCGGGACCATACGGCCACGACCTGCTTGGACTGAACGACGACGAGGAGATGCAGACGACTCCGGGATGGCTGCGCATATCGATACACCCGATACAGACGAAAGAGCGGCTGGAGCAACTCGCCGAGGCTCTTAAGGAGTCGGTTGCGGCCGAAGCTGAAAGTGTTTAATACCAAATCCAAATAAAAAGAGAACGAAGCATTCGGTCGTCACCGCAGCGAGACCTGCGGGAGCGAGTCGAACGAAAGCCGGCCGAAAATCGCGCTGCCGAAGCAGTTAGCTATTTTCAGGCTTTCGTCGACGTCCCGAAGGGCGCGGAGCACTTGTCGAGCGAGGATGACGGCCGGGTGTTTCGTTTTCATTTGGGATTGGTATAACTCTTGCTCATCGACCTACCTGCCAGATAGCCGCTCGCCCACGCGAAGTGTAGGTTATACCCGCCTCTTCTACCGACGATATCGAGAACCTCCCCGCTGAAATAGAGACCGGGCACGATTTTCGACTCCATCGTAGCGGGGTCCACTTCGTCGGTAGCCACGCCTCCGCCCGCGGTCTCAGCATGGCGGTAGCCGTGGGTATCTTCAACCTCGAAACGCCAGTCGCAGATTGTAGAGGCGATACGGCGAATCTCTTTCGGGGTCAGGCTCCCCGCCGCTCTTTTCGGATCCATCTTCAGATACTCAAGAAGTGCCGAAACCGCCCTTTTCGGCAAAATGCCGTGAAGCGTCAAAAAGAGAGAGTTATCCGGGAGATTTTTTGATATCTTTTCGAGCTGCGAAACGAGAGCCTGGCGGGAAAAGCCCGGTAATATATTCAGACTCGCGACCACCCTTCTGCCATTTTTAAGCGCAGCGGAAGCCGTCGTAGAGATATCGAGCACCCCGAAACCGGAGATGCCGTAGCGGGTAAAGAGAAGATCGCCCTCTATCTCCTCTTTCCGTTTGGAGTCGACATAGAGCGTAATCTTCGCTTCGCACTTCAGACCGCTCATCCGCTCATGAAGCGAGCCTTTCAGGCGAAGGCCCACAAGTGTCGGGTAGGGCTCCACTATCCGATGGCCGAAAGATTCGGCTATCTGCAGCCCTCCCCTGCCCCCTCCAAGCTGCGGTGCGGCCGGAGATCCCGCCGCTACAAGGAGCTTTTCGTAACTCTCTGTCGATCCGTTACTTTTCAACAAAAAGTTCTTGCCGCTCTTTTTGACCTCTTCGACCCTCTGGCCGCATAGAAGTCGTACGCCTCGTCTTTCGAGCTCACTGCAGAATATTTCGTGAACCGATTTCGCTTCGTTGCTGAGCGGATAGACCCGCCCGTCGTCTCTTATATTCAGCAGCAGACCGATGGAGGCGCAGAACCGTTCGAATCTTTTGAAGTCGAACTCCGCCAGTGCGCGGTTTACAAAAGAGGGGTGCTCTCCGTAGTAGTCGGATGAAGAGAGAGAGCTGTTGGAGATGTTGCAGCGCCCGTTTCCCGAGGCCAGAATCTTCTTTCCCGGCTCACCGTTCTGCTCGTAGATATCTACCTCTACACCTTCACGGCAGCAAAGCGCCGCCATCAGTCCGGAGGCACCGCCGCCGATTATCGCGATACGCATCAGATAAACTTGAGTATCTCTTCTTCTATATTCTCTTTATCTATCACACACTTGTGGATTACAGGTTTCTCAAAGAGTTCGGCGATCATCTTGGGAACGCTCACGCCGTAATTGGAAGATATCCACTCCAGCGCCTCTTTGTCGTGCTCCACCCTGTGGCCGAGAGCTTCGCAGACCGTAGGGCTGAATTTCGTCCACTCGGCCGTAGAGTAGATGATGCTTTTGAGACTCTTTTTACGCAGCTTCTCGTAAGCTTTGAAGCAGGTAGCGGTATGGGGGTCCATGATGTACCCCTTTTTGGCATATTCGGCGATCACCTTTTTGCCCTCTTCGTCGCCGCTGAACTCCGCATCGAAATCCTCTCTGAGTATCTCGAGCTCTTCGGGAGTCAGCACATACCTCCCCTTTTCGTTCAGATCGTCCATCAGGCTCTTGGTGCGTTCGGCTCCGAATTTGTCGAAAAGCACCCTCTCGACGTTCGAGGACTTCAAAATATCCATAGCCGGGGAGGTCGTCTGTACAAGCGTCTTGGAGGTGAGATCGTACTCCCCTTTTGTGATCAGTTCGGTAAGGATGTTGTTGATATTAGATGATATCAATATCTTTTCGACCGGCAGTCCCATCTTTTTCGCGTAGTATCCACCCAGAGCGTTCCCAAAGTTTCCGCTCGGAACCACTAGGTATACGCTCTCGCCCAGAGATATCTCACCGCGCTCAACAAGCTTGAGGTAGCTGTAGATATGGTAGATTATCTGGAATATTATGCGCCCGAAGTTTACGGAGTTCGCAGCCGAGAGTTCCGTATGGCTCTCCTTGAGCCTCCTCTTGAAACTCTCACTCGCAAGCAGACTCTTCAGGGCCGTCTGTGCATCATCGAAGTTTCCGCGTATGCCTATCACCTTCTCGTTGGCGGCATCTTCGGTTACCATCTGAAGTCTCTGGACATCGCTGGTTCCGCCCTCCGGGTATAGGCAGGCCACCTTAACGTTGGCGGCGTTTTTGAATGTCTCAAGTGTAGCCGGCCCGGTATCTCCGCTCGTCGCCGCCATTATCAGGTAATGTTCGCCCCGCTTTTCGGCAAGCCTGGAGAGGATGTATCCAAACGGCTGAAGGGCCATATCTTTGAAAGCGCGTGTAGGGCCGTGCCAGAGTTCACTTACAAAAGCATCATCTTCCACCTTCGTAAGCGGTACCGGATCGGAAGGGTCGTCGAAGAGGTCGTACCGCTTCAGGGCCGCATCGAGATCCTCTCTGTCGATATCTACGTCGAACTTTTCGAAAAGTGCGGCGCAAAGCTCTTTATAGCGGCTTTTTGTATGTCTTTTAAGAAAATCGAAGTCTAGCTCTGGAAGAGTCTTTGGCACATAGAGGCCGCCAAAACTCGCGCTCGGACTCAAAATGGCCTGAGAGAATGTCACACTCTGCGGCTTGACTCCGTCGTTGCCGCGTGTTTCGATAAATGTCATTGAAATTCCTGTTTTTTAAGCGCGATTATATCCAAAAGGAGCTATTTCACGACTGAATCTATCCAGTCGAGATACTCCATGTCTCCGTCGTCCACCTTCAGGACCAGAATCTCCGGCACCTTGTAGCTGTGCATCTTCTTTATCTTCTTCTTGAGCTTCGGCAGCGCCTTTTTGGTGCTCTTTATAACAAGCAGTGTCTCCATGTCGCGCTCGACGTTTCCCTCCCACCTGTAGATCGAAAGGAGCTTGGGAACTATGTTTACACAGGCAGCCAGCCCCTTTTGCACGACCTTTTGGGCGATCCGCTCCGCTTCCGCGGCGTTTGGCGCCGTTACCAAAACTACTCTGTATCTGCTCACGATCTACTCCTTTATCTTCTGCTATCGTTATACCGATACCTAATGGACTATCTGCGTACCTATACCTTCGCTCGTGAAGATCTCCAGAAGTATCGAGTGCTCTATGCGCCCATCGATGATATGCGCCTTTTGGACCCCGCCGTTTATCGCTTCGAGGCAGGCATCGACCTTCGGTACCATGCCGCCGCTTATTACCCCTTCGTTTTTGAGCAGGCTGATCTTCTCGGTACCGAGCGTACCTATCAGTTTCCCGTCCGCATCCAAAACACCCGGTGTATCGGTCAGAAATACCACCTTGCTGGCTTTGAGTGCGACCGCGATCTTGCTTGCGGCGAGGTCTGCGTTTATGTTGAAACCGGGCTCACCCGGGTCTTTGCTGGCGGCAATCGGTGCGATTACCGGGATGAAATCCTCATCCATCAGGTTCTGTACAACTTCCGGATGGATATCTTCTATGACACCCGTATAGCCCCACTTGCTGCGATCTTTGGCACGCGCCTGAATGAAGTGGGCATCTTTGCCGCTTATGCCTATAGCTTTGGAGCCGTGGTCGTTGAGAGACGAGACTATCTCTTTGTTCACCTCTCCGCTAAGCACCATTTCGACGATTCTCATCGCCTCTTTCGTAGTGACACGCTGCCCCTCCACAAACTCAGTATCGATCCCCAGGTCGCTTAGAAGCTGTGTAATCTTCGGCCCTCCGCCGTGTACGACCACCGGACGTATGCCGACAAGGTGCATGAGCACTATATCGAGAGCGAACTTATCTTTGAGATCAGGCGACTTCTGCGCCGCACCGCCGAACTTTATGACTATGGTCTGACCGGCGAACTTTTTTATAAACGGCAGAGTATCGAGAAGTGTCTGTACTACCTGCATCTTCTTTTGCATCAAAATCTCCATAAAAAAATAGCCCTCCGAAAGGTCGAGCATCTATAAAATCTGTTGAAAAAGAGTATATCAGTTAAGAGGTAAAATTAAAAGAAACCGGGTGCAGAGCGAATCTTTTCACCATCTTTTGCGATCATGCGTCAGAAATCACGGTACCATTTTTAATCTTTGCGACTCTATCTGCCATATCTACCGCCTCCTCCATTGAATCTGGTATCAGAGCCAGCTGTGCGGCGGTTATACTCGAAGGCAGGACGAGGTACTTGGCCAAAAAACCCATAATAACTATAAGCGGAGTCCAATATACAAAAGCACTCCACGGTGCGTCCAAAGAGATATGAGCCCGATCACCGCTACCGTTGAAGGCAGAGCGAAGAGAAAGAGCGTAGAGGCATAGAAACCTCTACCACCATCCGATAGACCTATGGACCGTATAGCCGGTCAAAAATCCGGAAATCGACAAAAGTGTCGCTCCGGTAAGTGCATACATAAGGGTTCTGCCAAAACTCTCATCCGCTCGCGCAAACGCTTTGAAATATACATCCATAACCGGCCGACTGCCACAAAAGGCCCGCAAAAGGAGTCATGACCGTTACCGTAAAAGATAAGCTCTTTAGTACTCACATCAGAGTCCGGCCCACTGCTTCAAAAAGGGTTGAATCTTAACCTTCTCTTCGGCAACCTTCGCATAATCGACATTCATGGTCCTGATCTTCTCAAGCGGCTTGAGCTCAGGCGGTACCTGTACACTAGCGTGCAGCGGAATCTGGGCGCAGTCGGCAAACGTGAGCTTGCGCTCCGTCTCTTTGAAGAGCAGGTAGTCGATAAGAAGTTTAGCTTCCACCGGATGCTTGGCGCCCTTTATCAGCACGGCGGTGTTTGGAACTATAAAACATCCGAGGCCACCCTCCTCCTGGTCCGGGTATACCATGCTCACCGGTTTGCCCTGCCTCATGCGGTTTACGGCATCGTCACTGTCTACCAGTGCGAACCCTGCCACACCCATGGCGACAAGATCGGCGCTTTCGCCGTTGCTGGTAGATATAGTGACACCGTTTCTCTTCATCGCATTCATGAAAGCCTCTGCCCTCTCCACTTCCCATAAGGTGAAGAGTACCGCTATATACGAAGTTGTAGTACCGAAAAGGGGGTTGGCGATAACGGATTTTTTCCTGAATTCAGGGTTCGTATAGTCGTGTATCGAAGAGAATCTCTCTTTCATCGAGTCATTCACTATAAAAACCCGTGCTCTGGCAGAAAAGCCGTTCCAGTAACCATCCGGGTCTTTGAACCTAGCGGCTATACCTTCAGAGTTTTTGGAGATATATGGGGCCGCAATGCCCTTGTGTTTCAGAACCTCCGCACGTATCGGCTCATCTGCCCAATATACATCGACTTACGGATTGGATTTTTCGGCAACAAGACGGTTCATCACTCCCGTACTTTTCACCTCTTTGGTATCGTAAACCGCTTTGACCACGATTCTGGTCTCTTTTTCGAAATCTCTCAAAATCGCCTCCGAAAAGACCCTGTCTTCGGAAACATAAACGACCACCACCCTCTCTTTGTGCCCCTCAGACCCATTTTCGTATCCTATCCACAACAGCGTAATCTAAACGGCTATGCCGATGAGTGTCATCAGACTCTTTTTCACTGCTCATCCTTTATGCGGTAGAGCTTGAAGTCGTCAAACAGCGTAACGGCGTCCGCTTTCGTCCAGAGCCCGACAGCACCGGCTGCCTTTATATGACCATCGACGGCCGATAGAATTTTTTTGCCGTCTATATAACCCTCGAAACGGTCGCCTCTTTGCACTACGCTTATCGTATGCCATCTGTTTCCATCCAACACAAGCTTTGTGCTTGCGACCATCACCCTGTTTCCATCTTTCACATAGTAGAACCTGAAGTTCTCCTCAAGTGGATTGAAACGGGCGACATAATAGTTGTTCTCGTCTGCCATTCGCCACACTATTCCCCCACCCCTATCTTCATCTCCGGAAACCGACCTGAAACTTACGGTCGCCTTAAGGTCTTTTAGTGAAACATCGGGGCAGTAGCAGAGGTTGAAGACAGATCCTATTCCAAACAGCCCGCCTATTACGGCCGGCCTCTTCATCACCAATACATGCCTGCCGGAAGGTGCGTCCGATCTTCGCTCTACCTGCCAAAGCGGCAGGGAGTCGGCGTTTGTAACCCCTGTGCGACACTCTTTTACTACACTGCCAGCTGCACTCTTCTCGAAATCGCATAACTTGACGACCTCATCGGCCCTGCACTCCGATAGCGGCGTCATATGCAGTGCGATTACAGCGGCACCCAAAAACATCGATAGCTTTTCAACCATTCTCACCTTCTACCCTTCTCTCGACAGCCTCGTATACATATGGGGCCACATCAAGACGCAGTTTCAAAAGTGCAGTCTCGAAACCGAACTTTTCCAGTTTCACGGCATCTTTTTCGGTAGTCAGGATCGTGTCGACCCCAGCCCTCTTCATAGCCGCCTCTATCTCCTCTTTGTTAAACCACGCATGATCGGGGAGTATGAGCCTCCCTTTTACAAGCCCTTCGGGCAAAAACGGCTCCAGCCGCTGCGGATTTGCAATGGCCGTAACGAGCAGCATAGGTACGCCGCACCCTTCACAGGTAACGATACGCGAAAAATCTCTCCCTTCGGTCAGGATCAGATCCGCATAGCGCCTGGCGGATGCAAACTCTCTGAACGGCCCGGACGGAAGCGGCAGGGTATTGGCGATTTTCGCCGGATATAGCAGAATATCGAACTTCTCTATGCCCACTTTGCTGAAACCGTCATCCAAAAACACCACTTTCGCACCCAGCTCTTCGGCTTTTCTTATCGCTTCCGGCCTGTCGCTTGAAACTATAACGCTGGCGTTTGGCAGCGATTTTGCTAGCAGCATCGCTTCATCACCACTACTTTCGACCTCTGTTTTAATTTTACCCCATTCACTTACAACTGCAAGACCGCCGCTCTTTCTTCCGTAGCCGCGCAGAACTACGGCAGGCTTCTCGAACCGCCTGGCCAGCTCTATGGTCATCGGAGTTTTCCCGCTGCCACCCACAAGAATATTGCCTACGCTTATAACCGGTATCCCGAAGTTTTTCGGCTTTGCGACCATTCTACGCAGCCACATCGAAGAGGCGTATATCAAAGAGACAGGAAGAAGGAGAATCGCCACCGGCCAGTGGTACCACTTCGGCCGGTAGTATAGATTTTCGAAGAAAGATACCAAAAAAGACATCAAATATGTTTGGCTGCCACCTCTTTGACCATATCGCAGACATACTCCACTTCGACATCAGTCATATTGTTGTATATCGGCAGCGAAAGCACCTGCTGATATGTCTGCAGAGCCGTCTGGAAGTCGTTGACTCTGAGCGAATATTTCTGCTTGTAGTAACTCATCAGGTGCAGGGGGATATAGTGCAGCCCGCAGTGTATACCCCTCTCTTTCAAAGCTCTCGCGAAGCCGTCCCTGTTTCTGTCTATCTTGATGATATAGAGCTGGTATATATGGTCTCTTTTGCGTACAGGTATCGAGACATGGTTTACACCATCAAGGGCCTCGTCGTACATTTCGGCTATCTTTTTCCGGCGCTCTATCATCTTCTCCATCCGTCCGTACTGCGCCAGCGCATATGCCGCGTCCAGCTCGCTTATGTCATATTTCCATCCGATATCTACGACATCGTAGATATACTCGAGGTTGCCGTATTTATCCCACCCGGAAGACTCTATGGCATGGTTTCTAAGCACCATTCCACGCTTATATAGTGTCTCATCTTCGCATAACATAACACCCGCATTGGCTACCGAATTTTTCATATGTGGTGAGAAGCTGAAACATGTAATGTCGGCACCCGTGGCACCTATCGGATTGCCGTTATAGGTTCCGCCCATCGCATCGCTGGCATCTTCGACGATTTTGATATTGAACCGTTTGGCGATTTTGTAGAGCCTGTCAAGATCGGTAGGCTGGCCCGCCACATGGTTTATGATGGCGCCTTTGAGCTTTTTGGACATATTCACTTCCAAAACCTTCTCGAATTCGTCCAGATCGATATTGAAATCATCTGGATCGATATCTACAAAAATCGGCTCGGCGTCGAAATGGCGCACCACTTCAGGAACAGAAGGGAAAGAGTTGACCGAACATACGATCTTGTCTCCCCTTTTCAGATCCATAGCACACATCGAGAGGTGAAGCGCCGACGTACCGCTGTTTGTGGAGATGGCATATGCAGCCCCAGTTTTTTTCAAAAATGCCTCTTCAAGCTCTTCGGCTTTGAAGAGGTTCTCGAGCTCCAAAACCTCTTCTATTTGCGCTTTTTCACTCTGTCCGATATCCGGTTTGTAAAATGGAATCTCACGTGCCATCAGATAGGCTCCTGTAAAATTAAAAATAGTTGCTATATATTACTGAAGTCAATATTAAATCAAGCTTTTATATATAATCGGCTTACATAAGAGAGCAGCTCACTCACACTTGCGTGCACCCATTCTCTTGAGCTCGCAGCAGCTAAAGCCCGCCTTCAGGCGCGCCTGTACATTGAAGTGTGCCGGGCGTTTTTCAAAGCCGGGATAGTACTGCTCCAGAATCTCGAAATATATATCTTCATCCAGCCCCCGCCTCGCAGCCTCGAACTTGAACCAGCGGTCTCCTTTCGAGACATGCTCTATCTCCTCATCCAAAATTATATTCAGAGCCTCTATTATCGCTTCTATCTGCTCTGTTTTTGGATAGCTCTGCAGCTTCTGCACGATCTTCGGGTTCGCATCGAGACCGCCCGCTTCCAGGTAGCGGGGAACGACGGCCATTCTGTGCAAAAGATCGCGGCCGCTCTTTTTTCCGGCCTCGAAGAGCAGTGTGTGCACCGGGTAGTCGCCGTACTTCACACCGATCTTTTTCATCAATCCCTCCAGCATCCTGAAGTGTCTCACCTCATCGTCTGCCACCTCGATCCAGTCGATATAATACTCCATAGGCATATTTCTGAAACGGTAGGCGGAATCGAGCGCCAAATCTATGGCACTGTACTCTATATGGGCGATGGCGTGAAGAAGAGTCCCCTGCCCCTCTTTGGTATCGAAGTGCTTGCGCCCCGGTACTTCGGCCGGTTTGACGATAGTGGCGAAATCGGCATATGAGGGGCCCTCTTTTTCCAAGACCGGAAGGGAGTGGTCGAACATAAGGGTCCCTTCTTTCAATTTTGAGTACAATTTCTCGACAAGAGAACATTTGGTGCTCGGGTCACTCTCGTTTAGAGCCTGTGACGTGAGAGTGAAAAAGTCGGTGGTTTTCATAAAAAAGATTATAAAAGGATTTTGATTTCATGCAGATAAAAGTAAAACCTATGGGTCAGTACCAGACGAACTGCTACATCGTAGCTCAGGATGGGAAAGAGCTTATTATAGACCCCGGTGTCGGGGCGACCGAGTGGATTATGCAAAACGTTCGCTCGCCTGCGGCTATTTTGAACACCCACGGCCATTTCGACCATGTATGGAGCAACAGAGAGCTCAAAGAGCTGCTGAAAATTCCGATCTACTGCCCCAGTGACGATCTGTTCATGCTCGAAAAAGATCCGTTCGGACAGGGAGTTCCCAAAAGCAGTGCGGATGTAGCCGTAGAGCCGGATGCAAGATATACTATCGGAGGGATAGAGGTGACATTCCTCCATTTTCCGGGCCATACCCCGGGATGTAGTGTAATCGAGATAGGCGACATCTGGTTTTGCGGAGATTTTCTCTTCAGAGGATCGATAGGAAGGGTCGACTTCCCCTACTCCGACCCGGAAGCGATGAAGCGGAGCCTCAAAAGGGCGATGAACTACCCAAAAAATGTAACGCTCTATCCCGGCCACGGCACTAAAACGACCCTCAAAGCGGAAAAGAGAAACATTCCCTACTGGATAGAGATGATATAGGTCGTCTCTACGTGCCTACTCCTCCTCTTTGAGGAGTTTGAGCTTCAGAACGTGGCGCTCGAGCACCACCGCCATGAAATCGCCCTCGAAAACCTTTATATCTTCGAATGTCCCGATGACTTTGATCTTCCGTTTTCTCGACTCTCTATAC
>WFYC01000067.1 GCA_015490295.1 Hydrogenimonas sp.
CCTCAGTTCGGAGAGAATGGCTCTCGGCGTTACTAGTGGGGTCAAACCGCGCCGTCTGCAGCTTGTGTCGAAGAGTTCCGTTATTCTGTTTTCACGGGTGGCAGGCTGCGGGAACTCCTTTCTCTTTCTCGGCGGCTCGAGCGGGTGTTCCCTGAAGGTTCCCGAAATTCCCACGAGCTCTTCGACTTTGTCGTAGTAGGGTTCGAGCTCTTCGTAAGATATGGGCCAGTCGAAGATATTGGCCCCCTCTATGGGCCCGTACCGCTCGAGCAGCCTGAAGTCGTCGGGGTGCATCCTGTGGAACATTCCGCTCATCAGATTCGACGATCCGCCTACGATGTTTCCGTTCCAGAAGCTCCAGCCGGTTTCGTATGTGGGCCTCTGAACCCACCTTCCCTCGGAGAGCTCTTCGATTACATGGTACTCCTCTAAGAGGTTCGGCGTGACAATATCGCGCCTGCAGTATGCGATTTCGTCTTTGCTGAAATCGCCCCTTCTCATCCACGGTCCCTTTTCGATAAGGGCCACCTTCAAACCGGCGTCTGCAAGCACATATGCTACTGCTCCTCCGGCCGCACCGCTCCCAATGACGGCCACATCATACACCGCAATACCTCTTTTTCGGCCTCGGCAAACCCGGCTTCAGCCCAAACGATCGCCACCCGCTCTCATCCATATTTCCGCCGTATATCGGGTCTGAAAGCAGCGCTTCGAGAGTGAGGTTCATCACCTGGCTCAGCCAGTATGAACCGAAACTATCCTCTTCGAATTTACGCAAAAGCCGCTCCCTCTCTTTGTAAGTGAGCTTCGAGAAGCTCTCCCCAGCCATACCCTGAAGTCTTTTTGCACCCTCGAAGAGGATAGCACGGATATCGGGGTCGAAACTTTTGTGTTCGATGGCCTCTTTGGTGTATCGTGCGGCATTGAAGGTATCCGCATCGGGCATCGTTGCAAGACATTTCGGAAAAAAGTGGCGCTGCACCGAAAAGATAATATCAAGGGCACTGTCGTGCTTTTCGCTCTCCAAGGTTTTCGCCGACAGCGAAACGGACGAACCAAAAGCCGCCAAAGATGCCGCCGTGCCGATAAATTCTCTTCTATTCATAATTAGACTATACCCTTTTATCGTGCAGTGAACGTGTACGGCAGAGAGCGTATGCATACGAAAAGAGCCCCAAAAGATATCCTGTTAAAAAGAGCGGAATAAAAAAGTGTTCGGGTGCTCTACCCTCTAAAACCGCGGAGGCGGCGAATATGAAAGAGGCGATTACTGTGAGCCCGCCCGCGACTCCCGCAATCAGTGATAGAGGGCCGAAGCGCGGGTAGACCCCTCTTTCGTTAAGGTATAGTACGATAACCGAGAGAGTGATGAGGGCAGCCGATACCGCAACCGGTGCCCAGACCGGTCCGACCCATGGAAAGGGAATGAGAAAGAGAATATCCCATGTAGAGAGGGATTGCGGCCAGTCGAGCAGAATCTTCAAAAAGATGTAGTAGAAGATATCCCAGATTCCGAACATTATAAAAAAGGCCGCGACTCTCGACTGCAGCCGCCTATAGGAGAGTACGGCCGTCGACCACAAAAGAACCAGAGTGGCAGCTTCTCTCGCCGTCTCTATAGCAAGAGTTTTTTTATCTATCGGTACAAGCGGGAACGAAAAGCCATTCGGGTAGTATATCTCTCTAAGGTAGACGACTACGGCACTCTCTATATATCCGAACGATACTCCCCATATGACCAGCCACAGAAGCCGCTTTTTCAGATCCATCGATTTAGAAACGGTAGATATCTATATTTTCGCGAATCTCGTCCACCAGCGTCGCAAGCGTCTCCTGCAGGTACTCTTTTATCTCATCCTCTCCGGTAAATGGCGGTGCCCACTTGCTCTGGATGATGGATACACGCTTTGTAATCTTAGATTTCCCCTGTTGTATAGTGAGCGTTGCGGCCGCTTTGGCGGTAAGGTTCTCTCCGGTCAGTCTGCTTCTGTCGAAAGTCGCACCGAGATAGTCTATCCGCACCTTTACATTTGCCGCTTTTTTATTATCTGTTACCTCTTTGACGACTTTGCACCCCTCGACCTCGAGCGCTTTTGTCAGTGCATCGGCAAGCCACTTATCCAGAGCCTGGTCATTGTATATGGTGGTGACTGTTTTTCTACCCTTTACAATTCGGCCGACTACCCTTTTGTCCTCTCTTGCATCGACAACACCCGATAGAACGATCACACCGCTCTTTTGCAGTACCGCAGGGTTCGGAACAAACGGATCTATACCGATTTTTGCCTGCTCTTTCTGGGCACATCCGCCGAGACCGAATATCGATATAAAAACAGCCGCAACCAGAATGGAGATCTTTTTCATGCCGCCCCTTTTGCCTGAGTTTTCACGGTTTAGTATAGCCAATTATTCTTTATCAATCCGCTTGACTTTAGTCAAACGCCGTCATAACGGGTATAGGCGCAGTTGGATGGGATTTGGCTAAAATTATGCCATGAAAAAGAGGAGATCATCACTTGGAAAATGCCCTGAATGCGGTGAGAAGATCGTCTCCCGTGGGGAGTTTTACGGCTGTGAAGGCTTTGTAAAAGGGTGTGGTTTCACACTCTCCGTTCACGCTCTTGCATCAATTGGTCATTACACTATCTTACCGAAACAGATGAGAAGCCTGCTGAAAGGGCCGACCAAGATGGATTTCAAGACTTCAGGCGGAGTGGAGCGTATATTCACTGTCGAGCTTAAAAAGGTTGAGGATAGATGGCGCGCATGGGTAGATTTCGAAGCTGGAAGCGAGCTGGAAGTTTTGGGAAGCTGCCCTGTGTGCGGAGGCGATGTAGTAGAGAGTCCGCTGAGTTTCGTATGCTCCAGATGGGATGATGGGTGCGAGTTCGCGATATTCAAAAATTCCCTTAAGCGTTTTGGCGGTAAAATGCTCGGCAAACAGAAGGCAAGAGAACTTCTTGAAAACGGTGTTACAGAAGCGGAAATCAAGGGTTTTGACGGCTCCTGTAGAAGAGTGAAGATCTCACTTGACAATGAATTCGGATGCAGGGTGGAGTTTGAGTGAGATTGTGAGTCTCCTTTAATGCTTTGCGCGAATAGACGGTGTGACAAATCTCGAAATCTGATGATTTCAAAGCAATAGGTGCTTGTAAGGCCGCTCACTCCTGCCGTGCCCGGAGTTCGCATAACATTCCGACGTTTTGCGGGCGAAACGTCGTCTCGAAATCTTTTGATTTCGAAGCTTTAGGGGGTTGTAGGGCCGCACAGGCCCTGCCGGGTTGGGGGCTCTGCCCTCAACCCGCATAACATAAAATAAAAACAAGGAAGAAGGAGAGACGATGAAACAGGATATCACACTGCAAAAAAGATACGACGAAGCGGCCAAAAAAGCGGCTGAGAACCCAGATGACGACTCTATAAAGCCTTTTCTCGCTCTCGATTCGATCCTCAAAGAGATCGATAAAAACGGTTTCATGCAGATGATAGACCTCGACCCGTACTTTGGAGAGACATCTTTGCCTTACAAAAATCAAACGGATCTGCTGGCAAAAAGGTACCCCGAAGAGTTCGCCTTTTTCAAAGATTTTATCGACGATCTTCAAGAGGAGATAGAGCTCCACTTCGAGCTTACCGAGATGTACGAAGATGAGGAGTTCGACCAGTTCGTGGAGGATATGAAGACAATAAAGAGCAGATATACCGAAATGTTCAACAGAGAGTATCGGGAGAAGATGTACGACTTCACCAAGAGGGTTCTCGACGATCTACTCTAAGGTTCATCTACCGGTATACGACACCCTTTGGAATCTAATGATTTCGAAGCTTCAGGGGGTTGTGTAGGGCCGCACAGGCCCTGCCGAATTGCGGGCTTTGCCCGGAATTCGTGTAACATTATGTAATCATCCTCCTAAGCTCCTCCCCCTCTATAAGCTCCTCTTTCAGAAGTTTTTTCGCTATCTTTTCTATAACTTTCCACTCTCTTTCGACAACCTTCTCCGCCAGTTTCGTACCCTCCTCTATCCAGTGTATGATGCGTGATTCTATCTTCTCTTTAAAAAGGTTGCTGTTGATGTTTTGCAACAGCGTCTCTATGTGGATATTCGGCAGTTCATCGTCCATTCCAAACTGCACTACGGCACTGTAGGCATATAAAGAGGCCTCCTGCAAATCGCTGTATGCACCTGTTTCGAGCCCCTTTTGCGAACCGAACTTCTTGACTGTAGCGACCCTGCCGGCGAGCAGAACCGCTATGTTCGCCTCTATCTCCTCTTTTGAAAGATTTGTTTCGATAGCGTCTTGCATATACGAAACAAGCCCCAGGGCTTCGCTTCTCGGGATGACTGTAACCTGTTCGATTTCTACGTCGGGAAGGAGCCTCAAAGAGGTCACGGCGTGGGCGGCTTCGTGGTAGGCACTCTTTTTCATATCCTCTTCGAAATTTTTGAAACGCTTCTTCTCAAGTTTGCGGCCATATTTTATGGTATTTATACGATCGATTATGATCTCTTCGGTCAGTTCTTGTAAACCGGTTCTAAGAGCGTCCAGTGCAGCCTCTTTGGCGATGCGTCCGAGTTCATAGCCATTCATTCCGGACATATAGCGGATGATCCGATCGATGTTTATATCTTTTTTGTGAGGTTTCTCCATGATCTTTTCGACAAAAAAGCGGCGCGCCTCTTTGTCCAGTTCCGGCACCTCTACACTCTGGTCGATACGCCCCGGGTGCATCAGCTCTGCAGGAACCTCTTCGATGTCTCTTGCCGTGGCTATCGTGAATATATACTCGTTCGGTTCGCTGGGCAGCCGGTCGATCATCTGCGTAAGAACGGTGGTAGGAATATTGGTGTAGTTTCCATCTATCATGCCTTTCGTGTCAATCCCCTCCAAAACTACAAGTACAGGTGCAGCCAAACGGGCACGTGTAAAAACCTCTTTGACAAGAAGCTCGTCAAAAAGATCACTCTCCTGCAGATAGATATATGCAAGGCCGGCCTCTTTGGCGAACGCTTTGACGAGCATACTCTTGCCGACTCCCTCCGGGCCGTATAGCAGTAGACCTTTCGGGAGTGTAATGTCGAAATGTTTGAGCCCTTTTTCATCCTGCAGCAGCCGGATTATCGATCTGAGCTCTTTTTTAACCCTGAGCTGTCCGGCAACATCGCTGAATCCTATATGCGAAACATGGATTGCAAGACGATCGGAATATGGCGATCTTGGCTCCGGCTTCTCGTGCTCTTTTTCTACGATTTTTTCGAGGGCAACAGTTGCGCTAGATCCGCGCCTACTCTGCCGCCATTCAAGCATAAAGCTGCGCTCGAACTTTACAAAATATTTCAGATCCTCAGAAAGATCCGAAAATTGATCAAGCCATTTTTGCACACCCTTTGAGAGTGTTATCTTGCATCTTTTGGCGTCTTCCGGACATTTTGAGATTATCTCTGCAAGAAGTGCCGGCAGTTTGTGTGAGATCCTTTTTGCATTCAGGTATGGGGAGAACCCCAGCAAAAATGCAAGTGCACTCTCATGCGGCATTGACACCTCCGTCTGCATTGTCCGTCCGGCGTTGATCTGTTCGACGGTTCTGTCCAAAACCCTTTCACAAATCTGCCACAGCGTTTTGAAATCGAGAGGATAGAAGAGAGCAAGATCACCTTCGCTGAAAACCGTCAATATATCTACATCGAAAACGGTTACAAGGTTCCCCTCTTCATCCGCAGCAGCCTCTTTCGCAATCTGTTCGTAAAACCTACCCTGTAGAAGCAGCGGATTTTCGTAATAGTCGTCTATGAAGCTCTTGTCATACCATGAAGGGTCGTTTACGGAAAAGGTAAACAGAAATATCGCCTGACAGTATCTGCGAAGATCGTCTGGTGCTCCATCTGCCACTATCGAAGCCAGAAGACGCTGGATAGAGTGGTCGGCTTTATCTATATTTTCGAAGATTACGATTCCATCCGGATATCTAGATATCCACGACTCCAAAACACCTTTCGGGCCCACCAGACGCTCTATATCGTCGCTGAAAGAGTAGTCTCCCATATGCAGAATCAGCATCTCGCGCTGAAGATAGCGGCCTATAACCTTGGCGGCAAAGTTCTTTCCGCAAGCGGGTGTGCCGGCCAGTGTCACCATTCCGGCGACACCGTCGAAAATCCTGAGACTCCCGAACCGCTCTACGGCCGATTCGATCAGCTCTATCGCCTTATCTTGCCCAAGAATCTCTCTTTTTGCATATTCCGAAAACTTCTCCATACTATTCAACCTCTTTTATCGGCCTGTTCGCTATCATCTCCAGCACGACAGTGGCATAGGAGCCTTTGGGGAGTGTAAAGTGCAGCTCGTAATGGGCATCCTGCTCTTTGTATTTCCCTTCCACATCTTCGGGCCAAATCCAAGCGTATCTGCGGCCTCCTTGTGCCGGTACTTCATGAATGAACTCTTTCTCTATCTCCCATGCCAGACCCGTGGAGTGTTTCGGTTTATCTCCGCAAAGAAGGCCTGTCGGACTTATCTGACGCTTTTTGAAACGGTCGGACTCCTCGACGACGCTATCGACAACGAAGAGTTTTCCGTGCGGATAGTGGCTTGCGACATCGCCAGGCAGGAGCCTGAAGAAGTGGTGCTCTTTGTAAACCTCTTTTATGATGGAAGAGTTCCAGACAAAAACCTCTTTGAGCTCTTTTTCCGTAAGGGCATCGAAGAGTCTCGAAATCTCTATCCTCTTGCTCAGCCAGAGGTTGAAGAGGTGTGACTGGTATGCGCTGATCAGAAAGTCGCGCCTTTTTCTGTCTCGCATTTTCCGCCTGCCCTCTATGATCTCTTTGGCAGTTTCGAAGTTGTCGCCTTCACGTCCGAAGCGCTGGTATCCGAAATAGTTCGGAGAGCCGTTGAGCCTTATCCACTCCAGGAGCGAATCGATCTTTTTGGCATCGGTGGGATTGACTTTTTTGAGCCGTATGAAGAAACGGTTTCCCTTCAGGTGGCCTATTCGAAGCTTGTTTGAATGTAGTGTCCGCTCCAAAATTTTGATCTGCGGATGGGAGAAATTCTTCAGCCTCTCTTCGTACTTTTTATGGAGTGATATATACTGAATCGTCATTGCGTCTTTGTCTTTGAGGCCTGCATACCCGAAATCACGCACTCTGATTCCCATGTGAGAGCTCAGGGTTTGAAGCATCTGCCATGTCGTAAGCCCTTTTTTCCTTATTTTCAAAATGAGGTGCTCTCCTTCGCCGCTGAAGTCGTAGAGAGGTATTTCACTCACCGCAAAATCGGCGGGTGTCTGCCTGAAGTGAAAATATACGGGAGAGTGCGAGAGCGGATAGAGACGATCCGGTTTCATCTTGTTCCTTGAGTTGGCGTATTGTTTTATAGAATTATACTCTGATGTTACGCAAATTCCGGGCAAAGCCCGTAATTTGGCAGGGCCTGGCCGGCCCTACAACCCCCTAAAGCTTCGAAATCCAAGATTTCGAGACGATTTTACGCATTCTGCGCAAACCATTTCATGGGACGCAAATTCCGGGCCGAGCCCGCAATTCGGCAGGGCCTGGCCGGTCCTACAACCCCCTAAAGCTTCGAAATCCAAGATTTCGAGACGATTTTACGCATTC
>WFYC01000068.1 GCA_015490295.1 Hydrogenimonas sp.
GGGGGTCCTACCCGGTCCCATACCGAACCCGGAAGTCAAGCCCCTCAGCGCTGATGATACTGCACCCCTCGGGTGTGGGAACGTAGGTCGGTGCCGGGCTTGAGGTTTATGATCCTTTTCTTTATACTTCTTATATAAAATCATCTTTACAATCATAACCGCTACCTGACAGATATTTAGATAAATAGATTCAATAATCGTTCCGATTACGATAAAATACGCACAATATTTTCCATTTCATATAAGGATATATAGTGTCAAAAAAGATAGCTTCCGCCAGAATAGATACCGAAAGTTCTCAGCTTCTTAAAGAGCTGAACAACTCTCTTCCTTTTGACAAAGCGCTTTATAAAGAGGATATTGAAGGATCCAAGGCGCATGCGTATATGCTTAAAGAGCAGGGGATCATATCTACAGACGATTACTATCGGATCCACAGCGGTCTGGAGAGGGTATTAGAGGAGATCGAGTCCGGTAAGTTTTCACTCGACGGTGATGATGAAGATATCCATATGGCAATAGAAAGGAGGCTTACCGAGATTGTGGGAGATGCCGGCAAAAGGCTTCATACCGCAAGGAGTCGTAACGATCAGGTAGCGCTAGACTTCAGACTCTTTGTATTAAGGCGTGGCGAAGAGATTTCAAATCTTGTTCTTGATCTGATCGAATCACTCATAAAGGTAGCCGAAAAGAACTGCAGTGTACTTCTTCCAGGAATGACCCATCTTCAGCATGCACAGCCTATAAACTTCGGCTACCATATGATGGCATATGCATCTATGTTCAGACGAGACTATGAGCGTTTTATCGACTCCAAAGAGCGTAACAACCTCTCACCTCTGGGGTGTGCGGCACTTGCCGGAACACCGCATCCAATCGACCGAAGGCTGACTGCGCAAATGCTTGGGTTCAAAGCTCCCACTCTCAACTGTCTTGACACCGTAAGCGACAGAGACTTCGCATTGGAGATTCTTTTCAATATCGCTACACTTATGATGCATATCAGTCGTTTGAGTGAAGAGCTGATTTTGTGGAGCACAAGTGAGTTTGGATTTATACGCCTGAGCGACAAGCATGCGACGGGAAGTTCGATCATGCCTCAAAAGAAGAACCCGGATATTCCGGAGCTTCTTCGCGGAAAGACGGGAAGAGCATACGGAAACCTTGTTTCGCTTCTTACGGTAATGAAAGGGCTGCCTCTTGCCTATAACAAAGATACCCAGGAGGATAAGGAGGGTGTTTTTGACAGTGTGAAAACGGCCGAACTCTCTTTGCGTGTCCTCAAGGAGATGATAGAGGAGATGGAAGTAAGAGATGAGGCTATGGAGCGTGCTTGCAACAGTGGCCATCTGAGCGCTACCGATCTTGCTGACTATCTTGTTAAAAACGGAGGACTCCCTTTCAGAGATGCGTATCATATAGTCGGAAACGTGGTCAACTACGCCGAAGAGCTGGGCAAAGATATATCGCAACTGACGCCGCAGGAGCTAAAAAGTGTCGATGAACGGATAGATGAGGGTGCATGTATGGTTCTGGATAATCGCAAATCTATGGATGCCAGAGATTCCGAAGGCGGTACAAGCACGAAGAGGACACTTGAACAGATAAATATGTTGAAACGGTGGCTACAGGAGCGAAAGGCCGGTAAAGAGCGGGCATAGAGTCCGCGCTTTTGCCCGGGTCATAGACTTTTATGTGTCTCGTCTTTTGCCAGATGGGTCCATTTCAATCTTGCACCGCCCAGCAGATGGAAGTGAAGATGGGGAACTTCCTGTCCGCCGTCTTTTCCGTTGTTTACGATCAGCCTGTATCCGGTCTGATCCAGACATAGCTCTTTTGCGACACTCTGTATGAAAGGTGTAATCTTGGCCATCAATTCGCCGGAAGCAGACTGGAAATTTTCTACATGTACCTTGGGTATTACGAGTATATGCACCGGCGCTATTGGATTTATGTCGTGAAAAGCGATAAATTCGTCGTTTTCGAGAACTTTGTTGGACGGGATTTCACCGGCTACTATTTTACAGAATATACACATTGAGGCTCTCCTTCGATTTCTGTCGATATGGAATGATTATACCAAAATCGGGCCGTCAGCGTATTGTAATGAACTTTGTAATACAATCGCTCGAAACTGATTGGCAATGGATCTTTTCAGCTATAGCAGAAAGAGTCCGACCCGCTTCGACAAAAGAGCGTATATAGTGCCGTCTCTTTTCGACCGGACGGCAGTCCGCAGTCGCATAAGAAGTGATGAACCTTTGTTTCAAGGAAATAGTTTGCAAAATAATTGGATAGACAGAATCGAAAACTCCCTCAATCTTGACGAGCTTGAAGCCGTAAGGGTCTCGATATTCGGAAAAAAAGGTGAATTGGCCAAGGCGTTTGCGCAGTTGAAAGATGCGAGCGCCGAAGAGAAACCGAAAATCGCTAAGGAGCTCAATGCTTTGAAGCAGACGCTCACGAAAACGTATGATAGAAAAAGAGCAGAGCTGGAAGAGCAGCGGCTGCAAGAGCGTCTGAAAAGAGAAGCGATCGATGTATCCCTCTATTCGCCAAGGGCCGGGGGCGGCGCACTACATCCCGTTATGCATACTATGGACAGGATCATAGAGTATTTTACGGATCTCAACTTCGCCGTAGAAACGGGCCCTTTGGTTGAAGACGAGTTCCACAATTTCGAGGCGCTCAATCTTCCCGACTACCATCCGGCCAGAGATATGCAGGATACATTCTACTTTAAGGATGGGAAGCTTCTGCGTACACATACATCGCCTGTACAGATCAGAACGATGATGAAACAGAAGCCCCCTATAAGGATGATCAGTCCCGGTGCGGTATTTAGACGTGATTTCGACCTTACGCATACGCCGCAGTTTCACCAGGTCGAGGGGTTGATGGTGGATGAGAAAGGAAAAGTCTCCTTTGCCAATCTGAAATGGATTCTCGAAGATTTTCTGCATACGATGTTCGGCGGTGTCGATGTGCGTTTCAGGCCCAGTTTCTTCCCTTTTACCGAACCCTCTGCGGAGGTGGACATAAGCTGTATCTTCTGTGAAGGAAAAGGGTGCCGCGTATGTTCGCATACAGGGTGGCTCGAGGTACTTGGATGCGGCATGGTCGACCCGAATGTCTTCAAAGCCGTCGGCTATGAAGATGTCAGCGGCTACGCCTTCGGTCTGGGGGTGGAGCGTTTTGCGATGCTGATTCACAGGATACCGGACCTCAGATCCCTTTTCGAGGGAGACCTTCGTTTGCTGGAGCAGTTTAGATGATAGTTACAAGAAGATGGCTCGAAGAGTGGGTAGACCTCGAAGGAATAACTACCGACGATATATGTAAAAAACTCAACAGTATCGGGCTCGAGGTGGACTCCTCCAAAAGTATAGAAATACCCTCCAAGATAGTGGTAGGACATGTACTCTCTTGCGAAAAGCATCCCGATGCAGACAAGTTGAGCGTGTGCCAGGTGGATATCGGCTCGGCTACCAGGCAGATAGTGTGCGGTGCGAAAAATGTCAGAGAGGGGCTCTACGTGCCCGTGGCCACGGTGGGCGCAGTGATGCCAAACGCCATGAAGATAAAGCATGCAAAGCTCCGCGGCGTTGAGAGTGACGGAATGATATGTTCTGGTAAGGAGCTGGGTTTGCCGCTAATGGAAGAGGGGATTTTGGAGCTCGATGAGAGCATAGGTGCTCTGGAGCCGGGGCGTGAGCTTGCAGAGTATAGGGACCTTTGCGACGATATTATAGAAATCGAACTTACCGCCAACCGTGGGGACTGCCTCAGTATTCACGGGGTTGCGCGCGAACTTGCCGTCGGTTTGAACAGAACTCTGAAGAGACTCGATTTCGATGATAATTTTACCGAGCAGATAGGCATAGGCAGGATCCTGCAGTGCACCCACAGCGGAAATCCGAAAGTCAGTATAATCTGCCACGCTTTCGAGATCCACTCAATCGAGGTTCCCCTTCTTATGAGGCTCAGACTCGCTTTTGTCGAACACCCTTTCGTATCTCCTGTGGATGCATATTTGGGCTACGCTATCCATACCAGCGGTGTCGTTTTGCGCGGTTACGGTTTTTCCAAAATCTCTCATGGCAGCGAGAAGGCGAAGCTGGTGCTAAAAGAGATCGATTGCGGTCTCGGGGCGGTTGAGTTTGACACGAAAGTCGCCTCAATAGTGGGCGTGAATCAGAGCGAAGAGGTGAAGCCAGAGAGGGATGAGAAGAGGATTGTACTCGAAGCGAGCTATATCTCGCCGGATATCGTGGCGCCTGCCGTAAAAAAGCTCAAACTTGAAACCGATCCGCTCTATTACAGGTCATCGAGAGGAAGCGAACCGGATCTGAAATTCGGAATAGATGTTCTCTTTTTCCTGTTGAAGAGGTATGCCGATGTCGGGATCTATGCGGGAGAGAGTGAGTATATTACCGAAAAAGAGCCGATAACAGTAGATATTTCGATGGAGGAGGTAGAGTCCCTGATCGGTCAGGCGGTCGAGATTTCGGAGGCCGTTACGATTTTGGGCAAGCTCGGTTTCGAGATACACAAGACGGAAGATGGTCATATTATAGCCGACACTCCGCCCTTTAGACACGATATAACCAACAGGCAGGACGTGATAGAAGAGATAGTCCGCATAATAGGTATAGACAACATCGCCTCGAAGCCGCTCGAGTTTACGGAAGCGAACCGTATGAGCCGCTCTCTCGTGCGCCACAGGTTTTTGAGAGAGATACGCCTAAAGGCCGTCTCGAGAGGATTTTTCGAGACGGTTCACTACATTTTCTGTGACAATAAAAGGGTAGAGGAGTTTGGCTTCGAACCGGTACGACCTGAAAAGGGGCTGATAAACCCGATAACCGCGGATATGGACGGTCTTAGACCGAATCTGATGATAAATATGCTCGATTCGCTGAAGAGAAACGCAAGCATGTCGAAGAGGAGGATACCTCTTTTCGAGATAGGGGCCGTCTTCGACTCGGAGAGAAACGAGTCTATGCAGATGGTGCTCGCCTTTAGCGGTGAGAGGGAGCCGGACTCCGTAGTGAATGCGGGAAAGCCGGAGCCGATAGATTTCGCATCGTTCAGCTCGATGGTCTCGGCGGTTATCGGAGATTTCGATCTTGAAAAGTGCGCGAATCCCTCTCTACTGATGCATCCGTACCAGTCTGCCGATATCGTAAAAGATGGTATCACTGCAGGAGAGATCGCGAAACTGCATCCGGCAGTTGCACAAAAGTATGACCTTGCCGATACATTTTTCGCACAAATAGATATATCCGCACTTGAACCCAAACACATATGCGCGGAGGAGATAGCTCCTTTGACGCCGATCTACAGGGATTTGAGTATTGTCGTTTCACAAAGTACACCATACTCCAGGATTCGATCGACTCTTGAGGGGAATATTCCCGTCGTCGTTGAGAGTTTCTATCCCATCGATAGATATATTGACGACTCTTTGGGTGAGGATATGAGTCTGACGCTCCGTTTTATCATCGTTCCGCGTGAAAAAGCTCTGGAAGAGAGTGAGATCAACTCTATTATGGAGGATATTTTGAAAATCCTGCAGGAAAAATACGATGCGAGGCTCAGATGAAGTGGCTGGAGGTAAAAAAAGCCGACTCTTTCGACTTTAAATGCGACAAGATAGCCAGCGACAAATCTATATCTCATAGATGTGCGATCTTTTCGCTGCTCAGTGACAGACCGAGTGTTGTACGCAACTATCTTCGTGCCGAAGATACGTTATGTACTTTGGAAATCGTCCGCCGGTTGGGTGCTGCAATCGAAGATCGTGACGGTATTCTTAAAATAACTCCGCCGGAAGAGTTGAGTGAACCTGACGATATTCTCGACTGTGGAAACTCGGGAACCGCGATGCGGCTCTTTTGCGGTTTTTTGAGCTCCATACCGGGCCATTTCGTGCTGACAGGCGACAAATATCTCAGAAGACGCCCCATGAGAAGGGTGACCGAGCCCCTGACGCATATAGGCGCGCATATAGACGGCAGGGAAGAGGGCAATCTCGCCCCCCTTTGTATTCGAGGAGAGAGGCTCAGGTCTTTCAATTACGAGAGTCAGATAGCGTCGGCTCAGGTGAAAAGCGCGATGATTCTGGCCGCTCTGAGGGCCGAGGATGTATCTACATACAGCGAACCGGAGCTAAGCCGAGACCATACCGAGAGAATGCTCAGAGGGATGGGGGCCAACATAGAGAGCTGGGATACGATAACGATCGAACCGATGATCAGACCACTGGAGCCTCTCGATATTACGGTGCCGGCTGATCCTTCCAGCGGCTTCTTTTTCGCCGTCGCCGCGGCCATAGTTCCGGGTAGCAGGGTGATCATAGAGAATGTAACACTGAACCCTACAAGAACGGAGGCCTATAGGGTTTTGCAGAAGATGGGTGCACGCGTGGATTTCGAAGAGAAAGAGAACCGTTATGAACCGATAGGGGATATCACCGTAACATACGACGGAAAGCTGCAGGCTGTAGAGGTGAGCGACAGGATCTCCTGGCTGATAGACGAGCTGCCGGCGCTGTCGATCGCGATGGCCGTGGCGGAGGGTGAGAGTGTCGTCAAAAACGCGGCGGAGCTGCGTGTCAAAGAGTCGGATCGAATAAGCTGCGTTATCGACGGACTCAAGGCTTGCGGTATTGAGTGCAGCGAAACGGAAGACGGCTACAGAATAACGGGAGGAGAGATCAGCCCCGCGCAGATCGACAGCTGCGGCGATCATCGTATAGCGATGAGTTTCGCGATAGCCGGACTGCTTGGGGATATGAAGATAAAAGATGTAGAGTGTATAGATACGTCGTTTCCAAATTTCGCGCAACTGCTCGCATCTTTGACGGAGGTGAAGAGTTGGAGATAGAGGTTGCGAAGAGCTACGGTTTCTGTTTCGGTGTGAAAAGGGCGATAAAGATAGCGGAAGAGAACCCTGGCAGTTCGACACTGGGACCGCTGATTCACAACAATATGGAGATAGAGCGGCTGAAAAGAGATTTTAACGTCTCGCTGGCAACGACTCTGGATGATGTGGCATCTGGCGAAGCGACCGTCATAAGAACGCATGGAATCCCTAAAGAGGATCTGAAAAGATTGAAGGAGAAGGGCGGCAGGGTCATAGACGCCACCTGTCCATTCGTCACAAAGCCGCAGCAGATAGTGGAACAGATGAGCGATGAGGGATACGATATACTTATTTTCGGAGATGTCAATCATCCGGAGATCAAGGGTGTCATGAGCTACGCTTCAGGCTCCGTCTATGCCGTTTTGAGTGTCGACGAGATCGCTAAGCTCCATCTGAAAGAGCGGGTCGCGCTGGTGGCGCAGACGACCCGAAAGATCGAAGAGTACAACAAGATAATAAACTATCTCGTTCCCAGACACAAAGAGGTGCGTGTTTTCAACACTATCTGCAACGCCACTTTCGAAAACCAGGATGCCGCCAGAGAGCTTGCACAGAGGGCCGATATCATGATAGTGGTGGGAGGAAAGCAGTCTTCCAATACCAAACAGCTCTACTCGATCTGCAAATCGTTTTGCGAAGACTCCCACCATATCGAGAGCGAAGAGGAGCTCCAAAAGGGGTGGTTTGAATCAAAAAGGCTTTGCGGGATAACGGCAGGAGCCTCTACGCCGGAGTGGATAATCGAAAGGGTTATTGGCAAAATAAGAGAATTTAAAGTATAATATCGCATTTAAAATCGGAAAAGGAATCAGGTATGGACAAGGCCTCAATGGAAGAGTTCGAAAACATGGAGGAAGACTTCGCGTCGATGCTCGACGCGTACGAGAAAAAGGAGCAGGGTGGAAGTATTACTGACGGCGTTATTGTAGAGATTCGCGAAAACGACAACCAGGTACTTGTGGATGTAGGCAGAAAGCAGGAGGCGGCAGTCAGGCTCGATGAGTTGAAGAACGAAGATGGAACCTACAAGTTCAATGTGGGGGATACGATTCCGGTGGTAATTACCGGATATAGAAACGAGCGTCCGCAAGCCTCTTATTTAAAGGCGATTCGCAAAGCGAATATCCGCCAATTCATCGAAGAGCATGAGGAGGATGCCGAAAATATGGTCGTCGAGGGCAAAGTGGTCCGTAAAAACAGGGGCGGTTACTTTGTGGTCGGTGACGAGATAGAGTTTTTCATGCCGATGAGCCAGGCCGCTTTCGCTATGGGCAAAAATCCCATAGGCAAAGAGATAAAAGCGGTTATATTGAAACTTGACAAAGAGCGCGACTCCATCGTGATCTCGAGAAGGAGATATCTCGATACTCTCCGCAAAGAGAGAAAAGAGGTAGTAGACAGACTGATGGAAGAGGGCAAAGTCGTAGATGGTGTCATCAAGAAGATTACCAGTTACGGAATGTTTGTTGATGTAGGCGGAGTGGAAGGGCTTGTGCACTACAGTGAAATAAGCTACAAGGGGCCGGTAAATCCTGCGACTCTTTACAAAGAGGGTGACAAGGTTGAGGTTAAAGCGATTGCGTACGATCCTAAGAAGAGACATCTCTCCCTCTCTATCAAACAGACCATGCCTGATCCGTGGGAAGAGATTGTCGAGCAGCTCGAAGAGGGTGATGCCATCAAAGTTACAGTGAGCAATATAGAGCCTTACGGAGCATTTGTTGACCTTGGAAACGATATCGAAGGATTCCTTCATGTCTCTGAAGTATCCTGGGACAAAGATATAAAAAATCCGAAAGACTATCTCAATGTCGGTGATGAGATAGATGTGGAAGTTATCGAGATCAATCCCGAAACAAGACGTCTTAGGGTCTCATATAAAAATCTTCAGCCGAAGCCTTTTGAAGAGTTCCTGCAAAACTATAAAGAGGGTGATATCGTCAAAGGAGTCGTCACAACTCTTACAGACTTCGGAGCTTTCGTACGTATAGGTAAAGTGGAAGGGTTGCTGCACAACCAGGATGTCTCCTGGCACAAAGGGGCCAAAGCGAAAGATCTTCTTGCCAAGAGTGATGAAGTCGATGTGAAAATAATAAAAATCGATCCGCAGCAGGAGAGAATAAGCCTCAGCAAAAAAGCTCTCGAAGAGAGCCCTATCGACCGCTTTGCAAACGAGCATAAAATAGGCGATATTGTCAAGGGAAGAGTACGGGATGTAAAAGATTTCGGAGTCTTTGTTGAGATCGAGGAGGGCGTCGATGCACTTATAAGAAAAGAGGATGTCGCTCCATTGAAAATGGAAGAGATCAATAAAGGTGACGAGATCGAGGGTGTGATCGTAATGCTCGATCCGGCCTCGAGCAAAGTCAGACTCTCCGTACGCCGTCTTGAGAGGCAAAAAGAGCGTGATGCCATAAATGAGCTCAACAGCAGTGAGGATCGGCTGACGATCGGAGATATAATAAAAGATCAACTCTAAGAGGTAGGATGAACCGCCTGTTGATTCTCCTTTTTGGAGTCGTCTCAACCTTGGCGGTTTCGATACTGCTGATTCTGCTCTACAGATACGCCAACCGGAACGATGAAGTACCGGAAACTCAAAGGCGGGATCTTCGCTCGCTTGTACGTGAAACCGGGAATCAGGACGAGACAAAAAAGTGGATGAAGGATCTCGCTTCCAGAAAAAAGCCGTCATTCAGTTATGCGGTCAGCGAGATGGAGATTTCGCTTCCACTAAAAAAGAGGCCCGAACCGAAAACTTCGTTTCGACTGATTCTGAGAAATCTAGACGACTACAAAATGTTCTGTATAAGACAGCTCTTTGAGCGCAATGGAATAGATTTTGCCGTCTTCAAAAAGAGAGGAGAGGCGGTGGTAATCGTTCACGATACAGACAGGGCGAAGCGGGAGAGAATCGTCAGGATGGTTCGAGAGTACGATGTAAAGACCGAAACAGAAAAATATATAAAGGATTAGGATGCAAAAACATACAGTTATGGTTTGCGACCACATTCACGAAAGCGGTTTGAAACTTCTCGAATCGCAGCCCGATATAAACTATATCAATGCGGCCGACCTGCCCAAGGATGAGCTTCTTAATGTTATCGATCAGGCGGATGTCGCGATCACCAGGAGTTCAACGGAAGTGAACGAGACGTTTTTGCAGGCCGCCAAAAATTTGAAAGCACTGGTTCGGGCCGGTGTCGGTGTCGATAATGTCGATATGGATGGTTGCAGCAAAAGAGGCATCATAGTAATGAACGTTCCGACCGCAAATACGATTGCGGCAGTGGAACTCACGATGGCACATATGCTCTCTTGTATGAGGGCCTTTCCTTATGCTCACAACGATCTGAAGATCGATCGTATATGGAAAAGAGAGAAGTGGTACGGATATGAGCTGAAAGATAAGAAGCTTGGAATTATAGGATTCGGAAATATCGGTAGCAGAGTTGGAAAGAGGGCCAAGGCGTTCGAGATGGATGTTGTTGCATACGACCCGTATATCGATCCTTCCAAGGCTACGGATCTTGGAATCGAATACACTACGGATTTCGACGACATACTTGCCTGCGACATCATAACTATCCACACTCCCAAAACCCAGGAGACCATCGGGATGATAGGGGAAAAAGAGATAGAGAAGATGAAAGATGGAGTGGTGCTTATAAACTGCGCACGCGGAGGTCTTTACGATGAAGAAGCCCTCTACAAAGGGCTCAAAAGCGGCAAGATACGCTTCGCCGGGATCGACGTCTTTGTAAAGGAGCCTGCGACGGATCATCCGCTGCTCGAACTCGACAATGTTACCGTCACTCCCCACCTGGGTGCCAACACTCACGAATCCCAGTACAAAATCGCCACGCAAGCGGCACAGCAGGCACTCGACGCCGCACGGGGCATCAGCTATCCCAATGCTCTGAATCTGCCAATTAGAGAGAACGAGATTCCCGAGTTTGTAAAACCGTATCTCGAGCTGATGCAGAAGATCGGCTTTCTTGCCGCCCAGGCGAACATGGGGGCGATCAAATCTCTAAAAATCTCAACCGAGGGAAAGATAGGTGAGTTTATAGACTCTCTGGCCACATTCGCAACTGTAGGCGCACTGAAAGAGGCACTCGGCGAGATGATAAACTACGTAAATGCCGACTTTGTCGCCAAGGAGCGCGGAATCGAAATTCAAAAAGAGAGCTCCGCAAGCACGGGAGCTTACAAAAACAAAATCACTCTGAGATTGACGACCGAAAAAGAGGTGACCGAAATTTCGGGAACCATTTTCAACGAAGATGTCCAGAGAATTGTATCGATAAACGGATTTGCGCTCGATATCGAGCCCAAAGGCAGAATGATTCTCTTCAAAAATACGGATGTTCCGGGAGTCATTGGTGATGTGGGACAGATTCTTGCAAGACACAATGTCAATATCTCCGACTTCAGGCTCGGAAGAGACATAAAAAAGGGTCTCGCGCTGGCTGTCATCCTGGTCGACAACGATGTAAGCGAAGAGCTTCTGAAAGAGCTGGATGCACTAGAAGCATCCGTATATGTCAAATACGTTATCCTTTAATCTACATAATATCCGCACTATACGACAAAAAACGGTCGTGTAGTGCGCCCCCCTTTTTATAGCTTGAAAATACCCGTTTGAAACGTTTTGGGCTGTTATCTCAGTCCTAATTACAGGATCGGTCCTAAATCTATTCGGAATTGGTAATAATTTTTCTGTAAATACCGATACTCAACTATAACCATCCTATTTATCTGATAAATACTTCTTATTAAAATTATAATAATAATTTTTATAGTAATATTTCGATTTTTACTGTAAAATAAAACAATTTCTTCATCAAAGGAGAGGCATATGAAGAGAATCGCGGCGGTATTACTGCTCTCATTGCCCCTGTTCGCGGCACATAAGAATCTGACGCTCGACCAGGCGCTTGCGCTGGTAAAAAAGAATAATCTCGAGATACGTGTCGCCGAAGATGAGACACGCATGAAGAGATTGGATGCAAAAATTGCCGACGGTTACAACTATGGCAGCGCCGACATTGTCTTGAACGCTCTACGTTCGAACGATGCGGGAAACGTTTTCGGTTTCAAGCTTCAAAGCAGAGAGGCCACTTTCAGAGATTTCGGTTTCTCCGACTTTCTCGGAGGTGTCGGACAGGCACTTGCAATGTCCGCCGGTGATTTCGGGCAGTTTACCAATATCATGTCCAACCCGGCGATGCAGAACGCTCTGTTGGATACGGCTCCTAACGATCTGAACTATCCCGGAGCCAGAAACCATTTTCAGGAGAAGATTCAGTACAAGGTCCCCCTCTATGTAGGCGGCAAGCTGAACAAGTACGGTATGATCGCCAGGAAGATGGCCGATATGAGTCTATTGGACAAACAGAGGATCATAAACGAAAAGGTATATCAGACAAGAAAGACATTCTACGACATAGCTCTGGTAAACAGCTATATCAAGAATCTAAAGATAATTCTGAAGAATGTTGATGAGCTCGAAAATACGGTCTCCAATATGGTGAAGGAGGGGTATGCGCTGGATATTGACCTTCTTCAGGTAAAGACCAAGAAAGCGGATGTTCTGCGGATGCTCAACCAGGCCAAACTGAATCGGGATCTTGCATACCAGTTTCTCTCTTTCATGCTGGATGAGAAGGTAGACTCCGTCTCTGTGGCGGACAAAGACGTTCCTATGCCGGTCATGGATAAAGAGGAGATGGTAAACAGAAACCTCGATATTCAAAAGGCGAAAATGGGTCTTGAAGTGACAAAACTGGCGATAGGGGTCGAAAGAGCGGCGTACTATCCGCAGATAGGCGCGTTTGCCGAGTACGGCAGTGCCGACGACTCGTTCATGAACGACTTTACTGACAAAGACGCCTATACCGTCGGAGTACAGATGAAGTGGAATATCTTCAACGGTATGATCGACAAATCGAAATATGAGAAGGCGAGAATCCAAAATCTGAAAGCAAGGCACCAGGTGGAGCTGGCAAAAAAAGGTATATCGCTGAAAATCGACAAGATAATCAGCGAGATAAAGAGTCGGGAGTACGACATAAAATCTCTGAAGCAGAAAGTCAAGTTTATGAGAAGAGTATATGAGAACTACTACAACCGCTATAAAGAGGGGTTGATCTCTATAAATGACGTACTTATCAAAAACAGTGAGGAGATCCAGGCTGTTTTGAAACTGGCAAAGACGCGCAACGCAAGAAACGACAAAGTTTTTGAACTGGAAAATATCATCAACAAAGGAATGTTATGAAAAAGATTGTTCTTCTAATAGTGATGCTGGCAGCGGCAGCCGTCGCGGCGGAACTGACGCTTACAGGAAGTGTCGTGTCGGATAATCAGAAGATGATGACAAGCCGTTATATGGGGTTTGTCAAAAAGGTCTACGTAGTAGAGGGGCAGAGGGTAAAGAAAGGCCAACTTCTCTATACGATAGATTCGAAAGAGATAGACAGTGCGAAGTCGCAGGTGGAGCTGGCGATCTCCCAGGCAGAGCTCGCTCTGCAGATGAACAGAAACCAGTACAACAACATACTTACGAACCTCGCCAGACATGAGCGTCTGTTCAAAAAGGGGATGGTCTCAAAATTCGAGCTCGAAAACCTCCAGCTGGCGGCCGAGAATACGAAGGCGATGATAGAGATTGCACAAAAGCAGGTGGCCCAGGCGAAGGCGAAGCTCAAAGAGGTGATGAACCAATACTCCTATCTAGATGTAAGAGCGCCGAACGACGGTGTGGTAGTCGAGAAACGGATCAAGGCGGGTGAGATGGCGATGCCCGGCATGCCTGCGATTATCCTGACCGATCTTAGTGATCTGAAAATTCTGACAGAGATCTCCGAGAGCGACATAATCGATGTAAAGGTGGGCCAGAAGGTGACTGTAGAGGTGCCTTCGATGAACCTGCGAAAAGAGGGCAGGGTATTTGCGATCATCCCCAGCTCCAACCCGATGACCCATCAGTTCAAGATGAAGGTCTCATTCGACTATAAAGGCTACAGGATCTATCCGGGTATGTACGCCCAGGTTACCATAAAATAAAGGGTTGAGTATGCAAGAGAGTAAAAGCTATAAGCCCAGAGATATCGCCGGCAAACTTGCCCGAACATTTCTGCACAACCCGCTTACGCCGGTTCTGGGAATCTTTCTGCTCATTATAGGCTACATTTCGCTCGAGATCATGCCGAGAGAGGAAGACCCTCAGATCTCCGTCGCCGGCGGTACCATAATCGTCCCGATGCCGGGGGCCACGCCGCGGGAGGTCGAAAACATCATAGTTAACCCGCTCGAAAGGAAGATCAAAGAGATCAAAGGGGTAGAGCATATTTACGGTATAGCCATGGCGAATGTCGGTATCGTCAACGTTATGTACTATATAGGCGAAGATAGGGAGAAGGCGAATCTGAACCTCTACGACAAGGTTATGCAGAACATGGACCTGCTTCCCAAAGGGGCTATGCAGCCGCTCGTAAAACCGTTCGACGTCGATATAGACATCCCCATCGTCACGATAGACTTCTACAGAAAACCCGGTTCGAAGATCAGCGAGACCGATCTGTTCAAACTGGTACGCGATATACAGCAGCAGCTCAACCGGATAGAGAATGTATCCAAAACAGCCATTAAGGGCGGCAGCAGGGAGCAGTATAATATTCAGGTCGATCTTGGAAAACTTTCGGGCTACCACCTGTCGCTCGGGCAGATCGTTCAGGCCATCAAGGCACTCGCGGTAAACGTACCCGATGTCAAAGGCAGAACCGAAGAGGGGGAACTGGTAATATTTGGAGTCAAGAACGCCATAGAGAGTATAAAAGATGTGCAAAACCTCATAGTCGCACAGTATATGGGTTCGCCTATCTATCTCAAAAACGTTGCGAGTGTAACGGCAGGGAGTGATATACAGAACTATAAAAAGGTACTCATGACGCAAAAAGAGGGTGAGAGGTTCTCCGATCTTCACGATGCCGTTACACTCGAGCTCGGAAAGCTTGCAGGCTCCAACGCCGTGGTGATAGCCGACGAAATAAAAGAGCATCTAAAGGCCCTTGAGCCGAGACTGCAGGAGATGGGTGTGGGCTACATGCTCACGAGAGATTACGGTAAGCGTGCCGATGATGCGGTAAATGAACTTGTAAGCCATATTCTCATCACGATAGCCATAATTGCGGTGATGCTGATCTTCTTCCTCGGCTGGAAAGAGTCGCTTATCGTCACGTTTACGGTTCCGGCCATATTGGCGATCACCCTCTTTATCGCGTATCTGTCGGGTCAGACCATAAACAGGATCACACTTTTCGCATTCCTTCTTTCTCTGGGTCTGCTCGTGGATGCCGCCATTATAGTCATAGAGAATATCCACAGGCATCTGCACGCCCACGATGCGGTCGACAAAGATATCGATGAAATCATGGTGCAGGCGACCGACGAGATCGGGGCTCCTACGAACATCGCTACTCTCGCCATCATTCTGACGATGGTGCCGATGGCGTTCGTCGGCGGTATGATGGGGCAATTTATGAAGCCGATTCCAGAAAACGTTCCCGTCGCACTCGTGGCCTCGCTTGTGGTGGCTTACATCTTTACGCCCTATCTGGGCCGAAGGCTTCTGAAAAAGCCCCATATGCACCACCATCACCACCACTGGAACAAAGAGAATCCGCAGCCTGAGGGAGGTGCCAAGTGAAGCGCTTTGAGAGTTTTGTATTCAATATTCTCGGATCAAAAACGAAGCAGTGGCTGGTTATCGGCGCGACTCTGGCGGCTCTGGCCGGTTCGATCATGATGCTTCCGACAAAGCTGGTTCTGGCCAAAATGCTGCCCGGCAAGAGTGCAAATACATTTTCGATCTACATCCACACGCCCACCGACAGCTCTATAGAGGAGACCAGAAGAGTCGGCGAGTGCGTCGTGGGATTTTTGCAAAATGAGCCGGAAGTGACCGATGTGGAGGTCTACCTCGGGCAGGGGGCTCCGCTCGATTACGCAGGGATGGTAAAGGGCTCAGGTTTCAAAAGCAGTGAGAACGAAGCCGAAGTCGTGGTCAACCTTACGGACAAGCATGAGCGGGATGAGCCCTCTTTCATGATGGTTCACAGGCTGAGACCGGTAATAAAGAGTAACTGCGAGCCATTGAAAAAAGGGACCGTAATAGAGATGGTGGAGCAGCCTGCCGGTCCTCCTACACTCGCTGCCGTAGTGGCGGAGATATACGGTCAAAACTACGACCATATATACGAGCTTAGTCAAAAGGTCGCCGAGATCTTCAAAAATACCGAAGGTCTTGCCGATATAAACGTAATGGCCGACGACCCCTACAAGAAGTTCGAGCTCGTTCCAAACTCAGACAAGATATCCCGTTCCGGCCTGAGTGTCGAGCAGGTGAACAAGATTCTGTACCTCGCGTTCGAGGGTATGGTGGTAGCACCCAAAAACAGCCGGAATTACCCCGACCAGATCGGTCTCTTCGTAAGGCTCAGCGACAAGACAAGGCGGCTTGCGAGCAGCAGCAGACGTGCCCTTGAGACAAAGCTTGCATCTTTAAAGCTTATGAATAAAAAGGGTCTGCTCGTACCTATCAACGAACTGGTCGACATAAAAGAGATCGACGCGCCGCCCACACTAATGCAGAAAGATCTGAGGCGCATGATCAATGTAACCGCGGAAGCAGACCTGGTATCCCAAGTATACCCGCTGCTTGATGCGAGAGAGAAGATAATGAAAGAGCTCTCGAAAGAGTATGAGATAACTACGACCGACTATCTCTTCAACCTTCGTCTAATAGATAGAAAGAGCGGAGAAGTATTTGACCTGAGGTGGGACGGCGAGATGAAGGTGACGCTCGATACGTTCCGTGATCTTGGAGCGGCGTTCATAGCGGCTCTAGTCCTAATATTCCTGCTTCTTGTGGTCTACTACAGGAACTTCACGATAAGCGGGATAGTGCTGGCCGGCAGTTTCCTCTCGATCATCGGAGTAATCGTGGGCCACTGGGTTGCGGATATTGTTACCGAGCATACATTCTTCCTTACGGCGACATCTCTGATAGGCTTTATCGCGCTAATGGGAATAAGCTCCAGAAACTCTCTCTTGTTGATTGACTTCGCTAAGTCGCTGATGGAGGAGAAGGGGTTCGACAAGCAGCACGCTATAGCCGTTGCGAGCGCAACGAGGGCCAAGCCGATCATGTTGACGGCGATCGCCATCATTCTCGGTTCTGCGCTGCTTGCGAGCGACCCGATCTTCGGAGGTCTCGGAGTCGCCCTGATCTCAGGAACGGTAGCTGCGGTGGTGGTATCTTTGATCTTCATCCCAGTACTGATGTACCGGGCAAAAGCGATGGATTTCAAAAAGGAGGAGTAGGATGCCCGATATAGGCCGCATACTTATCGGTCTTGGGCTTTTGATCGTGATTTTCGGGCTTTTCGTCTCCTTTTTCGGGAGGCTGCCCGGAGATATCGTCATAAAAAAAGAGAACTTTACACTCTACATTCCTATAGCTACATCGATTCTTCTATCTGTAATTCTCTCAATAGTTTTTTACCTCTTTTCCAAGTTTTTTTAGATAAAATTACCCCAAAAAGCAGGAGTATATATGGCAACAATCGGCATGAGCGATCTGAAAAAAGGTATCCGTCTCGAAATAGACGGGCAGCCCTACCGGGTTGTGGAGTATCAGCATGTTAAACCCGGCAAAGGTGCCGCGTTCGTGCGAATAAAGATAAAATCTCTCTCGACGGGGCGAGTTATCGAAAAGACGGTTCATGCCGGCGACAAGTTCGAGACTCCTAATCTCGAACAGAAGACTATGCAGTACCTCTACGACGACGGCGAGATGCTGCAGTTCATGGATACGTCGACTTACGAGCAGATAGGTCTGACCCACGATCAGGTCGGAGAAGATGTGATCAAGTTCATGGACGAGGGCTTTACGGTAGATATTCTGTTTCACAACGGAAAGCCGATCACCGTAGAGCTTCCGCAGGTGGTAGAGCTCGAAGTGGTGGAGACTCCGCCCAACTTCAAGGGCGACACCTCAAGCGGAAGCCGAAAACCGGCCACTCTGAAAACCGGGGCAGTCGTTCAGGTGCCTTACCACATCCTCGAAGGGGACAAGATAAGGGTCGATACGGTTGAAGGAAAGTATCTCGACAAGGTGAAGTAGATCATATTTCGCCGTTCGTTTTTCGTTATCTGTCTGAAAACGACCAAGAAGGAGGTTGAAGATGGCAAAAGTTTGTGTTCCATTGGCAAAAGGTTTTGAAGAGATAGAGGCTGTCAGTCTGATCGATGTAATGCGCCGCGGCGGCATCGAAGTTGTCGTGGCCGGTGTAAACGAAGAGCTGGTGACCGGCGCAAACGGCATAACCGTGAAAGCCGATACCGACATAAAGTATGTGCTTGCGGACGAACTCGATATGATCGTTCTTCCCGGCGGATGGGAGGGGACCCATATGCTGGCCGAAAACGAAAGGGTGCAGGAGCTTCTTAGGGAGATGAAGGCCAAAGAGAAGGTTGTCGGTGCTATCTGTGCGGCACCGTTCGCGTTGAAAGCGGCCGGAGTACTCGGAAGCAAATATACCTGCTACCCGAGCGTGGAGGAGCAGATAGGCAAAGAGGGGTATACCGACAAAGAGAAGGTTGTCATAGACGGCAACGTCATGACGTCAAGAGGCCCCGGTACAGCGATATGCTTCGGCCTCGAGATAGTAAAGAGGCTAGTCGGAGAAGAGACATATATGGCTCTCAAAGAGGGTCTTCTAGCCGACTACTGCTAAAAGCCCGACCCCGGGCTTTCCCACCAAAAAAACCAGCACCCAAAACCTACAACCTAAAACCCAACGACTAACGACTAACGACCAACTTACCCAAAAGTTCCTTCGCCAGCTCCTCTCTATCTTTGTGCATCACATCCATAACGATATCGGCAACCTTCTCATACTCCTCGTATCGGCTGTTAAAAAGGGTGCGGGCCCTCTTTACATCCTGAAAGAGGGGACGTTTCTTTAGCTTCTTTTTTGCATTGGGGGCATTTAGAATACGTTGCAGTATCCATTGGAAGTCGGCTTTCAGATATACTACCGTTCCTATATCTTTTATATTTTTCACCTTGTAAAATCCTCCGCCCGTCGATATGACCGCACTGCTCACATTGTCGGCCAGCCACTGCGCGGTCTTTTGCTCAAGTGCCCTGAAAGCCTCCTCACCGGCGGTCGCGAATATCTTTTTTATACGTGTATTTGTCATACTCTCGATCATATCGTCCGTATCGAGGGCGTAGAGTGAACTGTCGCATCTTACGAGCTCTCTGGCGAGAGCACCTTTGCCCACTCCCATAAATCCTATAAGCAGGATGTTTTTTCGCATCTATGCTACCTGTGAATACTCGATTTTGAGATCGCTTACGGCGCTTTTTAGAAGCTCCTGGTACGCCTGTGCGGCCTCCGGGTCTTTTCCGTTTTTCATCTCTGTGTTGTAGTCTACCAAAATATCCGCCACACCGCCAGACCCAATGTTGGTGGCAGCCCCTTTCAACCCGTGCGTGACGTGCTCGATCTGCTCGAAATCCCCCCTCTCTACCAGCTCGTCAAGTTCTGCGATCGCATCTTCGAGCTGGTGTATGAGCTCGAGTACGAACTCGTCGACCTCTTCATGGCTCAATCCCATTGTTTCGACAAGCCTTTGATGTGTAAACGGGCTGTAGCTCTTCTGCTTTATCTCGTCCGCCCTCGACTGCTTTTTCGGTTCCGCTTTTTGGACCGGAGGGTACTGTTTGAACTGCGGCTCTGCCGTATTCTCTATTTCGGGATCTTGGGGCGTCAACTCTGTGGTAATGTCTGTACCGGCCCTGTCGCCGCTTCGATCAGGCAGGGGGATGGTTCTCTGTTTGGGTTTCTGTTGGCCTGGACTCTCTTTTCGCTCCCTCTCCGGACTATTTTCATAGAGGCTGTTTTCGTTTTCCATTACGTAGTGGTCGAAAGATCTTTTCGCCCTGTACTCCAGCACGATGATGACTAGAAGCGCCAGAAGTATAAGAATCAGCGCTACGGAGGTGACCATAAGTATCATATGTATCATCTTAATCCTTTCAAGCATAAAGGCAGCTATATGTTAAATCGGACAAAGATGCCGATTTTTTAATTTTTACTTCGCAAACTATGGAGTTCAGCTTCGAAATCTGCTGGAATCGAGCCCCTTTTTTAAATATCACGGTTTATGAGTTTCTAACGGCATATAGTGTAGACTTCACTTGACCAAACACTCTACGCCGAGCGGGAATTTACAGAGCCGGCGGCCAAGGAGCTTGAATGAAACCGGCATTTACCCACCTGCATCTGCATACCGAATATTCGCTGCTTGACGGTGCCAACAAGATATCTAAGCTTGCGGGGCGTCTTAAAGAGCTGGGTATGGATTCGGTGGCGATTACCGACCACGGAAACATGTTCGGGGCGATAGATTTCTACCAGCAGATGAAAAGAGAGGGTATAAAGCCGATAATAGGTATGGAGGCATACCTTCACAACCAGGATGATATAGGCGACAAGAGCACACGACAGCGGTTCCACCTCTGTCTCTACGCAAAAAACGAAACCGGCTACAAAAACCTTATGTACCTCAGCTCACAGGCCTATATCAACGGTTTCTACTACTATCCTAGAATCAACAAAAAGATCCTCAGAGAGCACAGCGAGGGGCTAATCTGCTCCTCCGCATGTCTTCAGGGAGAGGTGAACTGGCATCTGAACCTCAGTGAGAGAAATGTGAAGTTCGGTGCACAGGGGTACGAGAGGGCGAAAGAGGTCGCACTCGAGTATAGGGAGATCTTCGGCGACGACTTCTACCTCGAACTGATGCGCCACGGCATCGGTGATCAGCACTTCATAGACGAGCAGGTGATAAGGCTTAGCCTCGAGACCGGTATAAAGATCGTGGCGACCAACGATACGCACTACCTCTACCCGGAGGATGCGGAGGCGCACGAAGCCTTTATGTGCATCGCTATGAACAAGCTTCTTGACGATCCGAACCGTTTGCGACACTCCGTTCATGAATTTTTCCTCAAATCCCCCGAAGAGATGGCGGCTCTCTATGCGGATATACCCGAGGCTCTTGAAAATACGCAGGAGATTGCCCGAAAGTGCAACCTGGAACTCGATCTGGGCAATCCGACTCCTCCTAACTTCAAGTTCGCCAGGGAGTATGCGGCGAAAGAGTGGATCAGCGTGCCCGAGCCGGAGGTGCAAAACAGCTTCGCCAATGACGAGGTGCTCTTTGTTCATGAGTGCAGAAAAGGGTTGCAAGAGAGGCTCAAACATATAGATCCCCGGCGCCATGAGGATTATAAAGAGCGTCTCGAAACAGAGATGCAGATTATAAACCAGATGAAGTTTCCGGGCTATATGCTGATAGTATGGGATTTTGTCAGAGAGGCCAAAGAGCGCGGTATACCGGTGGGGCCTGGCCGCGGCTCGGCGGCGGGCAGCCTCGTTGCCTATTCTCTTGGTATAACGAATATAGACCCTATGAAGTACGACCTTCTCTTCGAGCGTTTTCTGAACCCGGAGCGTGTAAGCATGCCAGATATCGATATGGACTTCTGTCAGGCGCGCCGCGGCGAGATCATAGACTACGTGGTCGAAAAGTACGGCCGTTACAACGTGGCGCAGGTCATCACTTTCGGTTCGCTGCTGGCAAAAGGTGTCATCCGCGATGTCGCTCGTGTTTTGGGGGTCAGCTACGCAGAGGCCGACAAGATGGCGAAACTGATTCCGGACGAGCTGGGAATCACACTCAACGGAAAAGGCAAAGAGGGAGAAGAGGGGTTCAAACCGGGAGCTTTCCAGAAAGAGCCGAAGCTAAGAGAACTTATAGAGACCAATCCGACCGCTGCACGTGTGTGGAGGTTCGCACTGGCCCTGGAGGGTCTCAAGAGGAATGCGGGTATGCACGCGGCCGGCGTAGTCATCTCCAACGAGGAGCTATGGCACAAGACCCCCCTCTACAAGCCGTCCGGGGAAGAGACGCTGGTTACGCAGTACTCCCTCAATTTCCTCGAAGATGTGGATCTGATAAAGTTCGACTTTCTCGGTCTAAAAACCCTTACGGTCATAGATAATGCGGTCAAACTGATCAAAGAGAGGCACGGAGTCGATATAGACCTCGACAATATGCCTATGGATGACAAGAAGGTCTACGAGACCATACGAAGCGGCGAGACGATCGGAATGTTCCAGATCGAATCGGGAGGGATGCAGCAGCTCAACTCCAAGCTCAAGCCCGACAACTTCGAAGATCTGGTGGCGGTGCTCGCACTCTACAGGCCCGGCCCCATGGAGTCGGGAATGCTCGACGACTTCATAGAGAGAAAGCATGGGCGTCAGGAGATCACATACATGTTCCCGCAGCTCGAGGAGATACTGAGGCCGACCTACGGCGTTATCGTCTACCAGGAGCAGGTTATGCAGATCGTCCAGACGATCGGCGGCTTCAGCCTGGGTAAAGCCGATATCGTACGGCGGGCGATGGGTAAGAAGAAGTTCGACCTGATGCAGAAGTACAAGAGCGAATTCGCCCAGGGGGCCAAAGAGCAGGGGCTCGACTACGACAAGGCGGCCGAACTGTTCGACCTTATCGAGAAGTTCGCGGGGTACGGTTTCAACAAGTCCCACTCCGCGGCTTATGCAATGGTAACATATCAGACCGCCTACCTGAAGACCCACTACCCCGCCGAATTCATGGCGGCTCTGCTTACCAGCGAAAAGGACAATACCGACAAGGTCGTCAAGTATATAGACGAGACTAAAAGACTCGGGATAAAACTGCTTGCTCCCGATATAAACCGATCCGCACTGGAGTTTACGCCGGACAGGGAGAAAGATGAGGACACCGAGGTTATTCTTTTCGGTCTGGGAGCCATCAAAGGGGTCGGTGACGCGGCGGTAAACGCCATACTCCGGGCCCGTGAAGAGGGGCCTTTCACCTCTCTGGACGATTTCGTCTCGAGAATAGATACACAAAAAGTCAACAAGAAGGTAATAGAGTCGATGATAAAGGCCGGGGCACTGGACGGTTTCGGCTACAGCAGACGATCGCTGCTGGAGTCTATAGAGGCGATAGTGGAGGCGATGCACGAGTCGGCAAGAGCGCAACAGATGGCTGTGGGATCGCTCTTCGGAGATGCCGAAGAGATGGTGAGTGTGAAGGTGGAGATAGTTCCGATGGACGAGTACGACCAGAAGAGTATTCTCGAACTCGAAAAGGAGTCTCTGGGCTTTTACGTCTCGGGCCATCCGCTCGACAGATTTAGAGATGAGCTTTCGCAAATCGACTATACACTCTCTTCCGATATAGAGCAGATAGAGGAGGGATCCACGGCTCTGCTCATCGGCAAGGTAGAGGAGGTTGTGACCAAGATAAGCAAGAGGGGCAACAAGTTCGGCATCGCCAACGTGATGGACCTGCACGGAAACATAGAGATAACACTCTTCGAGCGGCAGTTGGAGCAGCTTGAAAAGATGGATTTGGACGAGCCAATAGGTTTCAAGGTTTCGATAACCAGAGACGGCGACTTCACCCGCATGCGGGTTCATAAAATATTGGAGCTGAAAGCGTGCAAGAGAGAGAAGGTCGAGACCAGAATGGTGGAGAAACCGCAGGAACCGATGATCGTTCGCCTCGATCTGAACCATGAAAAGATCCGGGTTCTGGAAGAGATATATAGACTTGCCCGCTCACACCCGGGAAGAAAACCGCTGAAACTGCTTCTATGCTCAAAGCTGCAGGAGATCGAGATAGAGTCTTCGGTCTTTGTAGACGAGCAGATAAAAACGGCCCTGGAGGAGATGGAGGAGGTAGAGGTCTTCGCTTCGGCGTAAAAAATGTTAAAAGATGGTCGATATTGATGTAGCGAAATATCGATGAAGGTTCCCAAATGTCCGAATACCATCTGCTGGGCAGGCAGCCTATTCTGGATGAAAAGAAACGCATTTTCGCCTACGACCTCTTTTTCAGGGACGAAAAACGCACTGCAAACGAGGCGCCCGGCCGTTTTGCCACTATTTCGGTATTGAGCAACGTCTTGAACCGGTTCGGGGTTAAAGAGATCCTTGGATCTTACAAAGCGTTTGTCAGGGTGGAGAGGGAGTTTCTTTTCAACGACCTGATACTCGATATGCCGAAAGATATTTTCGTTTTCTCCGTGCTCCCATCCATGCGCTTCGATATGGCGATCGCCAAAAGGATTTTGGAGCTGAGAAAAAGGGATTTTCAGATAGCGCTAAACGATACGGTGCTGGATGATGAACTGATGAAAAGAGTCGGACCGCTGCTTCCATACTTCAGCTACATCAAAATAGATGTCGACAGAAGTCCCAAAGAGAGGTTCCAATATCTACTAAAGCGGATAAAGGCCTATGACCCCCAGCTGATCGCAGCAAAGGTCGAGTCGCCCGAAACCGCCCAGTTTTGCGAGGACTCTGGCTTCAAAAAGTTTCAGGGCTACTTTTTTGCAAAACCGAAGATACTGAAACAGCAAAAGATAGATCCGCACTACAGAAGTGTAATAAAGGCGTACAACCTGCTGATATCGAATGCGGAGGCGGAAGAGATCGCCTCCTATCTCGAAGAGCACAGTGCTCTGTCGCTTCAGCTGCTTCGCTACGTCAACTCCGCGGCACTCACTCTTGCAAGGCAGATATCCTCAATTCAGGAGGTGATACTGCTTCTGGGCAGACACAATGTGGCACAGTGGCTTATGATGATCATATATGCACAGTCCGTCGGCGGCAGGAAGGAGACGACTCCTCTGGCACTCATGGCGAAAAATCGTATGGAGCTTATGCGCGGAACCTGGAAACTGATGTATCCGCAAGCTTCGAGGAGAGAGCTCGATGAAGCTCACTTCGTAGGTGCTCTTTCGCTGCTCGATGTCGTCATGCAGGCACCGATGGAGAAGATCCTCTCGGAGTTCAATATATCGGATGATATAAGATCGGCACTTCTGCACAGGCGCGGGAAGTTTGCACACGTATATATGTTCGTCGAATCGATAGAGAAGTGTAATCAGCCTGCCATAGACCTCTTTTTGAACCATTACGGGATAGATAGGAAAGATTACGACAGACTGATATTTGAAACCGCCAAATCTGTCAACAGGCTCGACGAGGAGTTGGAGATAATCTAATCGGCAATCCCGTCTCTCTTGGGCAGAAGAAGAGTGAATCTCTTCGGGTCGGTCTCTACGACGATCCTGCCGTTGTGCGCCTCGACGATCTGACGTGCAAGCACCATTCCAAGTCCGTTTCCTTTTGTTTTTGTCGTATAAAACGCCTCGAAGAGGCGTTCGCTCTCTTCGATCGCGATGCCGCTGTCTTCGATAATGAATCTGAAGTAGTCGTCATCCTCTTCGCAGCCTATCCAGACCTCTCCGCTCTCATCGTCACTCTGCTCTATGGCATCTATAGCATTGAATATAAAGTTTTGGAGTGCGAGAGAGAGAAGATTCGCGTCCGCTTTCAAGGAGGCGTTGGAAAAAGAGTAGTGAAAAACGATTGGCTTCGTATAGCTGTACGACTCTACGGCGGCGCGGCACTCCTTTTCGATATGTTCCAACGGTATCGAAGAGATGACAGGGTTGACCCCTTTGGAGTACATCAACGTACTTTTTATGATTCGCTCCACTCTGAAGAGCGAACGTTTTATCTCGTCCACTATCGGCTGGTTTTTTGGAACTACCCGTTTTGAAAGCGACGAGACCAGCAAGGCGATCGACCCGATGGGGTTTCTTATCTCATGGGCAAGATGGGCCGCCATTCGGCCCATCGAGGCGAGACGCTCTCTGCGTTTCTGTTCCGTTATATCCGTCGCGCTAACGATCCTCTTTGTCTCTCTTGTCGAGATCTTTACGAGGAAAAAGCGCTCTTTGAAAGCTGTTTCGGTCTCTTTGGCGTCAAGATCGATAAGATCGAGCAGCCCTTCGAGTCTTTCGGCTTCGCTGTTGTGCAAAAATATGGATCCGTCTTCGTTGAGGACCCAGAGGGCGTTTGGCAGAACCTCTATTATCTGTTTGACGAGGCTCTGGAGCTGGTTGTAGGAGTTGGTGAGGGCGATGTACTCTTTTTCTACGCTGTAGGTCTGCTCTATCAGGCTCTCGAGTTGTCTAAGAAGAGTCTTCTGTTCACTCTCTTTCATCGAGGAGGGGAGTTTGAATTCGTTCATGCCAGAAGTCTTTCGAAATCGTTCAGGTCGAAACAGAGAATGGTCGGGTCGTTCGAACCCTTCAGCTCTTTGCTGAAGCCGCTTTTCGAAAAGAGTGCAAGATAGTCAGGCTTGAGACCAGAGCGTTCACATTTCGATTTCAGCTTGCTTACAAGGCTCTTGCACACTTTGTGACCCTTCCATTTGCACTCTCCTACGATCATCCTGTCGTCTCTGGTTCTTGCGACAAGGTCGAACTCGTTATGTCTGTCCCAGTAGTTTCCCTTTTCAAAGATCGGATCTTCGGCTTCGAAAGTCCTTTTAATCAAGGCGTTTGAGAGATCTTCGAAAGTAAAGCTTACATACCTGTCGAAAGAGCTCTCCAGATCCTCTTTGAACGGTTCGTAAATACCCTTTTCTATCTCCTGTGCGTGCGGCTCTATGAATGTATACCAAAATCTATAGAAGGGGTGTGTGAATCTGATCTTCGACTGTACCGCATAGCCCCGCTCTTCTCTTCTCTTTTTCATGCCGGGCGCAACGGGCGGCAGGCTCTCTCTCGAGTGCTCTTCGTAGAGTACTCCTATTCTCTGAAGCTCGCTGCAGGCCGAGTACCCTTCGCTCCTGCCTATGCCTGCACGCCTGAATACGTTTATCATTTTACCATCTGAGACTGCAACGGCTCTGAGCAGTCGGCGGTTTGTCGCATCGAAACAGGGGGGCGGCATGATTTTGGTTTTCAAAAATTCGTATCGATCGAGTATCATCGTCTCTATGCACGACTGCAGCGAGTCACTGAAGCCGAGGGTCAGATGTTTTTCCACTCCTCCGAAGACTGCATAATACTCTATGAGGTGTTCTATTTCGAGGTGGGGGAAATGGTCATGAAAGCAGCGGAACTTTTCTATCTCTCTTTTTCCTTCGGATCGGTTTGTCTGTTTATTATAGCACAACATGGTAGAATCCTCTTTATGGAATATTTGGAAATTGAACGCAGATTCGTACTCTATCCCTGCTCTATGAAACGTTTTTTGAAGAGCAGTTCGCTCTCCTACGACAGAAGCCTGATCGTGCAGTTCTACCTGGTTGCTTCAGAAGGAGAGGTTGTGCGCTACCGCCGCCGTGGCGACACTTTCATACGTACCGTAAAAACAGGGAGCGGTCTTGTCCGGCAGGAGCACGAGGAGAGGATACCGAAGAGTGCTTTCAAAGAGGCGTTGCGCCGTAACAGGGGAGGAGTGATAAGAAAAGAGCGCTTCGTTTTTGAAATTGGAGGAGTCACATTCGAACTCGACAGCTTTAAAAAGCCGCTCAAGGGCCTCAATATTCTCGAAGTCGAGTTCAAAAGCGAGTCTGAAGCGAGAAGTTTTGAACTGCCAGAACTCTTCGAAAGAGTAGTCGCCGCCGAAGTGACCGACAGTCCCGACTTTACAAACGGAGCCATTTCGAAGCGGATGAGAGTCCCGTCAATAGAGAGTCCGCTCGAAGAGCTTCTAAAAGAGGTGAATAGCAGAAGAGATTTCTTAAAGGCGACCGTAAGCGTGAAGTTCGCTCCCTACGAAAGCGCCACACATGCGATAAAGGCGATCCTCTTTTCGCTCGTAAGAACGGTTCAGGCCGATAGAGCCGCTATTTTGGAGGGTACGGAAGATCCTGAACGTCTCCATCAGCTCAGGGTGGCGATGCGGAAAATACGGGCACTGTTTTCGCAGATGGGGGGACTTTTTGATCCTTTGTGGCGCCGGAAGCACAAAGAGAGTCTCGGATCTTTGATGAGAGAGACTGGGGATATGAGGGATATAGATGTATACCTGGAGGAGATAGAGGAGTTCAGGAAAATGCTTCCAAAGAGGCTTCACGCTGCTTTGAGGAAGATGGAAGAGCAGCTGCTTGCGAAGCGGGATAGAGAAAAAAAGCGGCTCCACCATTTTTTGATGAGTGAAAAATTCGAAGCGGAGATCGAAGAGCTTGAGCGCTTTGCAGGAACTCCGTCGGAAGAGGGATTGTGCGCCGATGCTTTTTCACCCCTGATTTTTCCGGTAAAGTCGGTGCTCGAGTCTCGCTACAGGAAAATTTTGAAGAAGGGTGCCAGAATAGATAAAAACAGCTCAGCAGACGAGTATCATGCCATCCGTATCGATGTGAAGAAACTCCGCTATGTCATGGAGTTTTTCTCTTCCTTGTTCGATGAAGAGGCATATAATGAGATGGCGGCGAAACTTAAATCGATACAGACCGTTTTGGGAAAACATCAGGACCTCGACGTTCAGAGCAGACATCTTGAATCTTTCGAAAAACTTCCCGGTATGCGCGATGAGGCCACACTCGAAGCGCTCAGGGTTCTAAAAGAGCAGATGAGTGGTATGCAGATGGAAAAGAGGGCCGAATTCAGAAGAGAGTTCAGAGACTTTTCAAAGACGCAAGAGCTTTTCAAAAAGATGATTTGCAGGTTTTAAGGGGTAATAGATGAAAGCGAAATCTCTGTTTGTCCTCTCCAGAGAGCGTCACGCGGGCACTCTCTTCATCGCGCTTGGGTTGATGGAGATTCTAAGAAGAAACTACAAGCGGATAGCTTTTTTCAAACCTATATCGGAGTCGCCGTCCAAAGATGACGACATAGAGACGATAAGAGAGACTTTCGGGCTTTCGCAAAGCGGTGAGGAGGCATGGGCCGTAACGGAGCTGGAGGCACGGAATCTGCTTTCTGCAGGTGACGAGGAGCGGCTCTATGAGCTCATCATAGAGCGATATGAGGCTCTGAAAAAGAGTTACGATTTCGTGCTGTGTGCGGGTTCGGGGGGTGAGAATCTGCTCGAGATAGTCGATTTCGATCTGAATCTAAAAATCGCAAAAAACCTCTCATCGCCCGTTGCGGGGGTAGTAAGTGCAAGAGAGAGGAGTCTTGAAGATGCGGAAAACGAGATATCTCTTTGGTACTACACGATGAGAGAGGAGGGTGTCGAGCCTCTCGTATTTTTCATAAACCATGTCAGCGATCCCCTCTCGTGCAGAGTGAAAAAAGCGGATAAGAAGAGAAATGTTCCCTGCTTTCCGATACCTTACGAGAGCGAACTGGACAGACCGGCCGTTCTCGATCTGCTCGAAGCTACCGGTGCGGATCCGCTGATTATGAAGAGTCCCAAACAGCTCGAGCGCACCATCCGCAGGCCGCTTGTCGCCGCCATGCGACCGGAACATTTTTTGGAAAGATTTGAGAAGGGGGATCTTGTTATCGTTCCGGCAGACCGCAGCGATATACTTCTGGCGGTATATGCAGCCAACCACTCCACCGTTTTTCCGGCTGCCTCTGCGGTGGTTATAGGTGGGGATTTCGATCCGGCCGAAAATATTATGGAACTGTTGAGATCGGACGAGAATTTCCGTATAGCGGTGATCGGTGCAAAGAGCGATACTATGGATATAGCCATGCAGGTACAAAACTGTGCGGCTGTGCTGACACCGAGGCATAAAAGAAAGATCGCCCTGGCCCTGGGGCACTTCTCAAGGTATGTAGATGCCTCATCTATCGTAAAATCTCTTGCCGAAGCGGATGTGGATATCGTAACACCGGCAATGTTTCTGCACCGCATATTCGCATCCGCCGCTGAGGCGCAAAAGCATATCGTACTGCCCGAGAGTGCGGACGAGAGGGTTTTGCAGGCGGCCGAAACGGTACTTCGCAGGAACATAGCGAAACTCACGCTGCTCGGAGATAGAGAGAGCATACTCAACAGAGCCGGAATTTTGGGTATAGATATTAAAGAGGCCTCTTTCGTTGATCCGCAAAAGAGTCCGTATAGAGAGAGGTTCGTGCAGCGCCTTTACGAGCTTAGGAGAGATAAGGGCATGAGTCGCGAAGATGCCGCCGAGCTTATGGAGAACTCTACATACTTCGGAACGATGATGGTCTGCGAAGGGGTTGTCGACGGTATGGTATCCGGTGCGACACATACGACTCGCGAAACGGTTCGTCCGGCGCTTCAGATCATAAAGACCAAACCGGGTATCGATATAGTCTCAAGCGTCTTTTTCATGTGTCTTGAGACGAGGGTGCTTGTATATGGTGATTGCGCCATCGTTCCAGACCCCGACCCCGAAGAGCTGGCGCAGATAGCGATCTCTTCGGCCGATACCGCCAGGGCTTTCGGAATAGAGCCTTATGTCGCCATGCTCTCCTACTCGACCGGAGAGAGCGGAGTGGGGGAAGATGTCGAGAAGGTGCGCAGAGCGACCGAGATAGCGAAGAGACTGCGCCCTGATATTTTGATAGAGGGGCCTATGCAGTACGATGCGGCGATCGACCCGGAAGTGGCACGAAAAAAGCTGCCCGGGAGCCGTGTGGCGGGTAGGGCTACGGTATTCATATTTCCTGATCTCAATACCGGCAACAACACATACAAAGCCGTTCAGCGATCCACCGGTGCCATCGCCATCGGACCGGTTCTTCAGGGGCTTAAAAAGCCGGTAAACGATCTGAGCCGAGGCTGTAGTGTCGAAGATATCGTCAGCACGGTCGCTATAACGGCCATTCAGGCGGCGCACTCATGAAGGTGCTTGTTCTAAACGCCGGAAGCTCGTCGCTGAAGTACAGACTCTTCGACGCCGGAAGAGAGATCGGCTCGGGGGTTATAGAGCGGATAGGGGAGCAAGGAGGCGTAAAGGACCATATGGAGGCGTTGAAAATAGCGCAGGATAGAATGGGCGCGGATGGAGTACTGAGCTCTTTCGACTCTCTCGACGCGGTAGGCCACAGAGTGGTGCACGGGGGAGAGAAGTTTACGCAGCCGGCTGTCGTGGATGACGAACTGATCGACGTATTGAAAAAGCTTGTACCGCTTGCTCCTCTCCACAATCCGGCAAACATAGAGGGAATTTTGACGATGAGAAAAATCGCGCCGAAGATTCCCCAGGTAGCGGTTTTTGATACCGCTTTTCACCAGAGTATGCCCAAAGAGTCTTTCTTGTATGCGATTCCGCTCGAGCTTTACGACAGGTATGCGATAAGAAGGTACGGTTTCCACGGTACATCGCACTCTTATGTCTGCAAAGAGGCGGCGAAACTTCTGGGGCGCCCTCCGGAGTCACTGAACCTGATAACTCTTCATCTGGGCAACGGGGCAAGCGCCTGCGCCGTAGAGAGTGGACGGAGTATAGATACCTCCATGGGTTTTACGCCGCTTGAGGGCCTCGTGATGGGAACAAGATGCGGCGATATCGACCCGCAGATCCCGCTGTTTCTGAACGGGAAGGGGGTAGATGCGGAGGAGGTGCTAAATAGAAGAAGCGGTCTTAAAGGTCTTTGCGGGCACAACGATATGCGTGAGGTGCTGAAGCTCGCAGATGAAGGTTTTGCGGATGCGAAAACCGCTTTGAGTATCTACACCCGCAGAATCCGCAAATATATTGGTGCATATGCCGCTCTTCTCGGAAGGGTCGATGCTGTAGTGTTTACGGCCGGTATAGGTGAAAAGAGTCCGAAAGTGAGAGAACTTTCCTGCCGCGGACTCGAGGGGTTCGGTATAGAACTCGACAGCACTAAAAATTCAACCGGTGAAGTCGAAATATCCATAGAGTCCGGCCCGGTGAAAATTTTTGTGATCAAAACCGATGAAGAGCTTGAGATCGCGAGGCAGACAGAAGCACTTTTAAGCGATGCTCGGTTATAATCCGTTCAAAAGAGATATAAACTTCAAGGAGAACAAATGGCACTTAAAGTTGCGGTAAATGGAACGGGTCGTATCGGCCTTTGCGTAATAAAGATAGTTATGGAGAGAGACGATATGGAGCTCGTAGCCATAAATACCACGGCAAAGCCGGATATGCTCGAATACCTGCTCAAATACGATACCGTCCATCGTGGGATTGAAGCAAAAGTGGTAGATGAGAATATGATCGAGATAGGTGGTAAAGCTGTAAGAATGTTCAGCGAACGAGATATCGACAAGCTCGACTTCTCCTCGGCCGGTGCCGAGGTGGTCGCCGAGTGTACCGGTGTCTTTTTGACGAGCGAGAGTGCCGCCAAGCATCTAAAGGGGAGCGTAAAAAAGGTCGTTTTGAGTGCACCGGCAAAGGATGATACTCCTACCTATGTCATCAACATAAACAGCGACGACTATGCCGGCGAAGCGATAGTCTCCAACGCAAGCTGTACCACTAACGCCCTTGCACCGGTATGCAAGGTGCTCGACGACGCTTTCGGTATAGAAAACGGTCTTATGACCACCGTGCACTCGTATACTAACGATCAGAATCTACTCGACGTAAAGCACAAAAAAGATTTTCGCCGGGCCCGAGCCGCCGCGATGAACATGATACCCACCTCCACAGGTGCAGCTAAGGCGATAGGGCTGGTAATGCCCCATCTGAAGGGCAACCTCAACGGCTTCGCGATGCGAGTTCCGACGGCGGACGTGTCGGTCGTCGACCTGACCGTGAATCTGAAAAGAGATATCACCGTCGAAAGTATCAACGAAGCGTTCGAGAAGGCTTCGGAAGGGAGCTTCAAAGGTCTTATAGAGATAGACCGTGACAAGAGGGTGTCGAGCGATTTCATTGGCTCATATTACAGCTGTACATATGTGCCGGACCTGACCCGCGTGGTGGGCGACAGGACGGCAAAGGTAATAGCCTGGTACGACAACGAGTGGGGTTACAGCTGTAGGATGGTAGATATGATGAAGCTGGTGGCGACCCGCTGATGCCGGCATCGTGAAGGATATGCCTTGGCGCCCTTTTTTGTTGACATCGGTCAAATCTTTTTCGATAAAAAAAGATATAATAAAAAATGCTGATCGGCGTATACTATACGGCATCGGTTACAACGATTCAGGAGCTGGTATGGATGTTACGTTCGATATGTTCATAGAGACTGAAGTTCCGGAAGACGAGGTGATAATCTCCCGAACCGATCTACGTGGGGTGATCACCTATGTCAACGATACTTTCGCAAAGATATCCGGATACAGCAGTGAAGAGCTGATAGGGCGGCCGCACAATATTCTTCGTCATCCGGATATGCCCAAATCTGTATACAAAGAGCTTTGGGATACGATAAAAGCCGAAAAGAGCTGGAGCGGATATGTGAAAAATATGCGCAAAGATAGAGGGTATTACTGGGTCTATGCGGAGGTTTCCGGCGTATACAAGAATGGCGAGCTTGTCGAGTACAAGTCGATAAGAAGCCCGGTAGAGAAGCAGATGAGAGTTGAAATGCAAAAAGTCTACGACAAAATGCGCGAAGAGGAGCACGAGGATTGGCGTGCCGTGATGTATCTGCCCTACGAGACCGGAAATAGGCTCATAAAAGAGGCTCATAAAAGAGGGGTAAAGGTCGAAGAGCTTATCGGAGAGTTGATATAGCATCCTTTTTAATTATGAAACGGGCTCCGAAAGTTCGGGGCCTCCAAGATCATGAACGGATGTTGCGCCTTCGGCACAACACCGTTTATTATTTTATGAATTAAGTTTTTTAAACGAAGCATCCTCTATAAGCACCGGATAGAAGTAACCGTATCCGAAGTCTACATCGGTTTTTACCTTGCCTGTTACAGTGACGAGATCACCCTCCTTGACGTCTGCCGAAGCGGAAGTTACGACAAGGTCCTCTTTTCCTTCACCGCCGGTGCTGTCTTCTATGTGAACCCAATCTTTCCCCATGACCCCTCTTATCACTTTCGTCACTATGCCGTTTACTTTGACACTCTTGTCTTTGAGATCTGCACTATTCGCCAAAATTTCGGCAATCGTATATCCGCCCTCGGCTTTTGCGACAGGTGCATTCGGTGTGCTCTTTTCGTTACTATCAACCTTCTTCTCCGCAGGCTTATGCTTCGTACCACAATTTTCGCAGTTATGGGCACTATCGCCTTTCAAAGGGGCTATGACGGCGACAAAGAGGACTTTGTCGAATGTACGGTTCAGGGTTTTGCTCGGAAAGTTCTCCATCCACATCTGCGGGGCGAAAGAGACTTTCTCACCGACTTTCAGAGGAGTCTTCGGACCGGCAATCCAGTACTCTGCATTTCCGTCATCTATTTTGGCATAGGTATATACGCCCGCATCCATTGTCTCCGTTACTACACCCTCCTTTACACCGGGTTGCTGCTGAGTGCTGCGATGCATCTGTTCGGTACTCTCCTGAGCCTTCACTCCGTAGATCTCCGCATCTGAAGGGGCTTCTTGAACGGCGGCACTCTCTTGTGTGGTCTGCGGCATCACTGTGGGCTTTTGCACTTTGCCATCTTCATGTTTGTCTCCACAGCCCAAAAAGAGCATACCGGCAGCCAACGCACCTATATATACTTTTTTCATCGATTCTCCTTATTCTGTTTTGTTTTCGCTGAAAGAAGTGTAGTCATATTATGATTAGATATTATTTAAACTAAATTCGTAGCGGCTGTGAATCTTACGCGAAACACCGCCGTTGCAATACTTGAAGCCTCTCTTTTCAAAAAATGGGATATCTGAATATTCGACAAAGTCGGCTTTATTGTTCACTTTTTGTCGAAGCCCCAAGCGATTGAACAGTTACTTCGAAGTCTCTTGTCCGGCAAAAGGGGTCTGAAGTGGGTATGATGATGATTTATGAAAACAGAGCCAAGCCGGATATGTAGTTTCAGTTCGATGAGTTGTCGTTACCTTTCGACAGCTCCATTATGAACTCTTTGCCTCCAAATCCATCTTTCGAACATTTCGCCCTGAAGATCAGTTTTGTTGTGCCTTTCGGTATTCTAAAACCGATAAGTTCGGATTCTATGATCTCTTTTCCGGTTTTCGGTCCAAATTCGAGCCGTACGGTAATAGGCTTTCGGTTCTGGTCCAGTATCTCCCACTCACTGACGAAATCTTTGTAGTCTTTATCGTGGTGGCGGATCTTCACGTCGGCGATATAACTGCCTCCGTAACTCTTTTTTATCTTCGCATCGAGTACATCCGCTTTTTCGGCAAAAAGCGAAACTCCAAGCAAAATGGAGATAACAGCGAACTTTTTCATTATACAAAGCCCTCCCTTCGGGTTTCGTTGGATGAACCGTCTTCTCGACAGCCCAAAACAGTCTGCGCACCGCTTCAAACCGGTACGCATGGCCGCATATTATATCAAAATGGTGCTCTTTGTCGATAAATATTTATGTAAAGGAAGGTGAACGTGCGGATAGAGGAACGTTATTTCGCCGCTTTCCCAAGCGACTCTATGTATTTGGCCACCGCTTCCATCTGCTCGTCGGTAAGTTTCGTGGCACGATTTCTCATCATACTTCCGTACCCGTATTGATCGAGGTTGCCGGATTTATACGCCTTTAGCTTCTCGACGATCTTTTCAGCTTTCCAGCCGGCGATCACTTTACTAACTCCCAGGGAGCTCTTTTTTGCATGTTTGCCATGGCATATAAAACATATTTTATTGAATATGTCCGCTCCTTCCGATGCATATATGGATGAGATAAGCAGAACGGATGTAAAAGCTATTTTTTTCATTAATCTATATTTCCTTTGAATTTCGTTATATACTCTTCAAAAGTATACCATTTATGGAGTTCGTCAATCTTGAAAGCATCATTTATAAAAAAAAGTAAAGATTTTTTAAGTAAATCCGATACTGAGTCTCTAAATTAAAAAAGTAGTTAGAGAAAAAATTAAAGTATGGTTCCAATTGAACTTATAGAAAGTTCAGAGATGAATGTCGGCTGAAAAACAGATCGATCTTTTGGTAGAGTTTTTTACACTATTTTTACATTACTCTTTATAATATATATATTATTTATGAAATCCCAATTTAATATTGGAAAAAGTAATCTAAATAGAATAATTA
>WFYC01000069.1 GCA_015490295.1 Hydrogenimonas sp.
CGGCCGGGTCACATACAAGCTGCACGAGGCCGCTTTTGTCCCTGAGGTCTATGAATATTACACCGCCATGGTCGCGGTAGCTGTTTACCCAGCCCGCCAGCGTGACCTCTTCGCCGACGCTCTTTTCGTCAAGATCGGTACAGTAGTGTGTTCGCAAATTGGATCTCCAGTTTCGGGTGCGTTTCGCACACCCGTTTGAGTTTGTCGCCGCATCTGTTTCGTCTCCGGCGAGTTAATAATGGCGCGATTATATCAAAACCAAACTTATTTTTTGTTAGAATCGTTCGATGTCGAATCTTCCTGTTTCAAAAACTTTCCGGCTGTACGGATATCGGACCTCTTTCGGCCGGAATATAAAGGTGTATTGTGCGAACCGATCTTGAAATAGAGCGTGTAGGTATCGTTCTTCGACCTTCGACGCCGGAGCTGAAGGCCCTTTTCTACCAGGTCAAGAGTGCTTTCGAGAAGCACGGCGCCGAGGTTCTGGTAGACTCCATCAGCGCCGGTATGATAGGCGTGCTGGGGCAGGAGTTCTCCACCATATGCGAAAAGAGCGACATACTGGTCTGTATAGGGGGCGACGGAACGCTGATCTCTCTGGCAAGGCGCAGCTACATTTACCATAAGCCCATCCTGGGTATAAATGCCGGAACACTGGGGTTTTTGGCCGATATAAACCCCTCCGAGACCGAATCGTTCATAGAGAAACTCTATACAGGAGAGTTTAGAATAGACGAGAGGATGATGATAGAGGGGACACTCTCCAATCCCAAGGTCCAAAAGAGTCTTCACTCCTTCAACGATATCGTCATAAGCCGTCCCTCCATATCGAAGATGGTGAAGGTAGATGCCTATATAGACAAGAAGTGGTTCAATACCTACTACGGTGACGGGCTCATCGTATCTACACCTACCGGTTCGACCGCCTATAACCTTGCAGCCGGCGGCCCGGTTACATTCCCGCTGACGGACGCTTTCATCCTAACGCCGATCTGTCCCCACTCCCTGACACAAAGACCGCTTGTCATTCCCGCCGATTTCGAGATAGAGATAAAGACACCGGAAAAGGAGTCGCTTGTAATAATAGACGGCCAGGAGCAGTACGACTTCGGACCGGACGATACGTTAGTCATAAAAAAGGCGCCTATAGGTGCGAGGCTTATACACCGGGTAGAACGGAACTATTTCGATGTACTGCGTGAAAAACTCTCGTGGGGGCAGGGGCGATGATAGAGAGGTTCTATGCAAAGAGTCTCGTGGGTTTCGAGACGATCGACCTGGAGCTAAATCCAGGACTTGTAGCCGTTACGGGGCCGAGCGGGGCCGGTAAGTCGGTCTTTATGGGCTCTCTGCTCGCGCTTTTCGGCCTCGATGAGGTCAAAGCGGAGCGCTCCGAGGTGGTTTTGAAGAGGAGCCCGCTTCTGAACCTTGAGAGCTACGAAAGCGATGAGACCGAGATCACTCTTCGGGCCGTGAAGAGGGATAAGATCAGATACTTTCTGAACGACCTGACCATCTCGAAAAAGCGGCTCAGGGAGATGATGAAACCCGTCGTTAGACATATAGCGCAGCGTGACAACAGTGAACTATCGCCCGAGCTTCTTTTGGAGCTGGTGGATGCGATGGCGGCTTTTGCCGATCCGGGATTTTCGGAGCGCAAAGATGCGTTTATGCAGCTTTACAAAGATTATCGCCAAAAGAGCGGCAGGCTTGAGACGATGCGTTCTGATGAAAAACGTGTCAAGGAGCTCATAGAGTTCGCGGAGTTCGAGATAGCCAAGATAGACGAGACAGCTCCAAAGCAGGGAGAGGATGAAGAGCTGATGAAGATCAAGCGCAAACTCTCCAAAAAGGAGAAGATCGCGGAGGCTATAGCCAAAGCTTCGCTAATCTTCGAAGCCGAGCACGATGTCCACGAGGCTCTGGAGCTCATAGAGAGCGATTCGGCCCTTTTCGACGAGGCGATGAATATGCTTCGAAATGAATTCGAAAGGGCCGAAGAGGCTCTGGAGGAGCTCGAAGATACGGATGTGGAGCGTGTTTTGGACCGTATAGAAGAGCTGGCGGCCCTGAAGCGAAGATATGGTTCGATCGAAGAGGCCATCTCATACAGGGATGAAAAGATAAAGGAGCTCGAGTACTACAGAAATATAGATCATGAGCTTGGAGACCTTGAAACCGAAGTGGAGATGCTCCTTCTTGCTCTTAGAAAAGAGGCGGAAAACATAAGCTACAGCAGAAAAGAGGCTTCACAAAAGGTGGAGAGGTTCATAAACGGATATCTTGAACAGCTGCGCATGCCGCCTCTACGTCTGGAAATTTCTCCCAAGCCCCTGGACGCCTCAGGAGTGGATGAGGTAAGAATCGATCTGCAGGGTTCGTCCATCGATACCCTGAGCGGCGGTGAGTTCAACCGTATCGGTCTTGCCATTCTGCTCTGCAAAAGTGAGCTCGCCGGCGGAGAGGGCATCCTTCTCATAGACGAGATAGACGCCAATGTCAGTGGTGACGAGTCGATAGCCATAGCCAGGCTTCTAAAGGCTCTTTCGAAAAACTACCAGATTGTAGCTATATCGCACCAGCCGCATCTCAGTGCAGCCGCTTCGCAGCATATACTTGTGGCGAAAGAGGATGGCGGTAGTGTTGCTATGATTTTGAAGCAGGAGGAGAGGGTCGCTGAAATATCACGTATGATAGCTGGTGAGAAGGGTATGGCCGAAGCCTCCAAACTGGCAAGAAAAATTTTAAAAGAGTTCGCTTCCTGAAAGAGTGAGAGAAGAGAACCAAGGCTTATATTCTCCACACAAATAGGATACAATTATCCCGAAATTTCACCGCGGGAGTCCCTTTGAGATGATAATCGATACACACTGCCACCTTGACGATCCGCGCTTCGATGAAGATCTCGACGAGGTTATCGAGCGTGCCGAAAGCAGAGGTGTAGGAGCTTTTTTGATTCCCGGAGCCGATCCGGATACTCTCGAGAAGGCCTGCAAAATATCATACAGCTATCCCGGAGTATTCTATGCCGCCGGCGTACACCCGTATGATATCGAAAAATATGACGAAGAGCTTTTGCTCGAACATCTGAAAGATCCGAAGTGCATCGCCGTCGGAGAGTGCGGTCTGGACTACTACAGGCTGCCGGAGGATGAGGGCGAGGCGCACGAGATCGTGGCCCGACAGAAGCGGATTTTCTCTTTGCAGATCGAAATGGCCAAGAGTGTAAAAAAGCCCCTTATCGTGCATATTCGCGACGCGAGCATCGATTCGATGCGGCTTCTTTTGGATCACGGTGCCTCGGAAGTGGGGGGAGTGCTTCACTGCTACAATGCCGACGAACAGCTGCTGAAACTGGCAGAGCACGGTTTTTACTACGGAATAGGGGGTGTGCTCACATTCAAAAACGCGAAGAAGCTGCCGCACGTTCTGCCGAAAATTCCACGTAATCGCATAGTGGTCGAGACCGATGCTCCATACCTTACTCCGCACCCCTACAGAGGGAAGCGCAATGAGCCGGTCTACACAGTTTACGTGGTCGAAAAAATTGCCGATATTCTCTCGATGGAGTACGAAGAGGCAGCCGAGTTGACCACAAAGAACGCCAAGAGACTCTTTAAGGAGTTCGACTCTTTTTGACTCTCGAAACGTCGTCTCGAAATCAGAGATTTTGAAGCTTCAGGGGGTTGTAGGGCCGCACAGGCCCTGCCGGATTGCGGGCTTTGCCCGAAATCCGTGTAACATAAAAGTAAGTAAATGGTATACTTTCATAAAAATTAGCCCAAAACGTCGTCTCGAAATCAGAGATTTCGAAGCTTCAGGGGGTTGTAGGGCCGCACAGGTCCTGCCGGATTGCGGGCTTTGCCCGAAATCCGTATTCGTATTAATTCAATGAACAAATACACCACCACAAACTACCGGGAGAGGATGTGAAATATCTGCTGTTTCTATTTTTGATGGCTGGAACGCTCCTGCACGCTTCCCTCTTTGTCGAGCCCCAGTACGGTGACGACATAAAAGTCCTTCAGACGCTCGATATAGACCCTTCGTTTCTAGGCGATCCTATCTTCATGCAGCTCAAAAATGATCTTTCGACCGTCAAAAGGGGCCACTACATGCGCATGCTCGAGCGTGGCGCCAGCTATATTCCGACACTCAGAAAAATGATACATGACAGCTCCATCCCGCCGGTTTTCCTCTATATGGCGATGGCGGAATCGCATTTTGATGCCCGCGCTCTTTCGCATGCGAAAGCTTCGGGGCTGTGGCAGTTTATGCCCAAAACGGCTGAAAGGTACGGGTTGAAAATAGATCGGTATATAGACGAAAGGCGCGATCCTGTCCGCTCCACTGAGGCCGCCATAGCCTATCTCAAGAGACTGCACAAGCTTTTTGGAAAGTGGTACCTTGCCGCACTGGCCTACAACTGCGGAGAGGGGAGAGTGATGAGGGCGATAAAGAGGGCGGGCAGTGACAACCTGCATGTTCTGCTCGACGAGAAGAAGAGATACCTTCCCAAAGAGAGCCGCCACTATCTTCGAAAAATCCTCTCTCTTGCCCTTGTGTCTAACGATGCCGGTATGCTTTTTGCTGACATAAGCGCATACTCTTTCAACCGCAGTGAAGGAAACAGCCTGGTGCGCGTTACCGTAAGCGGTGGAGAGACGCTCGAACATATCGCGGCCAGCATCGATATGAAGAGCGAAGAGCTATACAGGCTCAACCCTCAGTTCAATTACGGCTTCACCCCGCCTCAAAAGAGTGCCCAGATCAATATTCCATATTCGAAGCTCGCACTCTTCAAAGAGTCCTACAAGCCCGGCAAGCAGAATAATATGTTTCTGGTGCACAAGGTCAAAAAGGGGGAAAGTCTCAGCAAAATCGCATACAGATACGGCATAAACTATAAAATGATCATCAGCTTCAATAAGATGAAAAAGCCGGTAATATTTCCAAAACAGGAGCTGATAATTCCTGTCCCTAGAGGAAGTATCAGGCACTACAAGGTTAAAAAAGGCGATTCGATCTATAAGATCGCAAAGCTTTTCGGTATCAAAGTGGCTACGCTCAAAGCCCGTAACGATCTAAAGAGCAATATTATCCACATAGGGGATAAGATTGTCATTCCGAACTAGTATATCTTTTACTGCGACAGCCGTGCTGTTTTTGCTTTTTGCGGGTTGCAGTCGTCAACCATACCCAAGTTATAACGAGCCCGCCGTATCGAAACCGCGCTCTTCCGAGGCGATACACAGAGCGACGCTGCGTCCCTATACGATAAACGGAAAAAGGTACTACCCGACAGTCGTCTCCGTAGGATGGGAGCAGGAGGGTATAGCGAGCTGGTACGGTCCAGATTTTCACGGAGGTACCACATCAAACGGTGAGCGCTACAATATGTATGCGATGACGGCGGCTCACAAGACGCTTCCGATGAATACGATGGTGCGTGTAACAAACAGAAGAAACGGCCGCTCTGTAGTTGTACGTATCAACGACAGGGGACCTTTCGTAAGCGGCAGAATCGTAGATCTCTCCTATGCGGCGGGCAGGCAGATAGGTATAGACAAAACCGGAACCGCTCCAGTTCGGCTCAAGGTTCTAGGTTTCGATTCGATCATAGCCTCCGTCGCCGCGAAGAGAGGCGGAGCCGTAAAAGAGGAGGTCGTACTCTCCGGTTTCGGGGTGCAGGTGGGATCTTTCAGGCGTCTTGAAGGAGCGCGCCTCTACAAAGAGAGATACGACAATTTCGAGGGGCGCTACCGTACGGAAATCAGAAAGTTCATTGTCGGCGGGGCTCCGCTCTACAGAGTCTGGATGACGGGTTTCAAGAGCGAGGAAGAGGCGAGAGACTTTATCAGGGCCTGGAATATTCCGGGAGCTTTTATAATAAGGGGATAGTTGAAATGATAGAGAAGAGACGTGAAACGAAAGAGACCAAAATAGAGTTGAAGCTCGATATAGAGGGAAGTGGAAGATCAGATATATCGACGGGTGTCGGTTTTTTCGACCATATGCTCGAGAGCTTCGGTAAACATGCGCTTTTCGATCTGGAGGTGAAGTGCGAAGGTGACACACATGTAGACGATCACCATACCGTGGAGGATGTGGGAATAGTCCTGGGACAGGCGCTGAACGAAGCTATATATCCCGTCGAGAAAGTGGAGCGCTTCGGTGACAGCGTTGTCGTAATGGACGAGGCTGCCGTAGCATGTGCCTTGGATCTGAGCAACCGCCCGTATCTTGTTTACGATGTAGAGATGGACGGCAAGATCGGGCAATTCGATGTGGAACTTGCCGAAGAGTTTTTCAGGGCTCTTACATTCAACGCTTCCATCACGGCACATTTGAACGGCCTCAGGGGGAAAAACCGGCACCATATCGTAGAAGCGGCTTTCAAGGCGTATGCCGTCGCTCTTCGCAGGGCACTCGCACCCAATGCCAAAGCGGGAATTCCGAGTACGAAGGGTGTTTTGTGATCGAGCTGATCGTACTTGACGTAGACGGGTGTATGACGGATGGAAAAATTATTTATACCGCTGAGGGTGACGAGATAAAATCTTTCAATGTGAAGGACGGGTTCGCCATTGCCAACTGGATAGCTCTCGGCCGCTCTGCGGCCATAATCACCGGCAGAAGCTCCAAAATCGTCGAACGCAGAGCCAGGGAGCTCGGTATTCAACACTTTTATCAGGGAGTAAAAGACAAACTGGCGGTACTCGAATCGATCTGCAAGGAGTTGGGAATCATGACAAGGCAGTCGGCGGCGATAGGTGACGATTTGAACGACTACAGAATGCTTAAAGCGTGCGGCCACTCTTTCGTCCCGGCGGATGCGATGCATCAGGTTATAGAGATCGCGGATACCGTGCTGAGCCGCAAAGGCGGTGATGGAGCGGTACGCGAGATGATAGAGCTGTTGATTCTCAAAGAGGGTCTTGAAGAGG
>WFYC01000070.1 GCA_015490295.1 Hydrogenimonas sp.
CGTATCGATTGACGGCGAAGAGGCTATGGTCGGTATGGTTCTGCAGCGCAGCGGGACAAACGCCGCGAAGGTGGTCGAACGGATAAAAGAGAAGATTCCGCTGGTTAACGCCGCGCTTCCCGAAGGGGTGGAGATAGACACGGTTTACGACCGTACCGAAATAACACATAAAGCGTTAAACACGATGACTAGTGCGCTTTTAAGCGGAGCCGTCCTCGTAGCTATCGTGCTCTTTCTCTTTCTCTTCGAGCTCAGAAGCGCCTTCATCGTCATACTCTCGCTGCCGCTTTCGCTGCTTATCGCATTTTTGCTCATGAGAGAGTACGGCATTAGCGCCAACCTGATGAGCCTTAGCGGTCTGGCGATAGCGATAGGTATGATCGTCGACGGCACGATCGTCGTGGTCGAGAACGCTTTCAGACTTCTGCACGACAAACCGGAAGCTTCGAAGATCGACATCATCGCCGAAGCTACTGCCGGCGTAGCAAAACCGGTTATATTCGCGCTGCTCATTATCGCAGCCGTATTCATTCCGCTTCTAAGCCTTGGAGGTCTGGCCGGAAAGCTCTACACGCCGATGGCCATAGATATCGTTTTTGTCATGCTCGGCTCTCTGGCCGTGGCTATGCTGCTGGTTCCGGTGCTCAGCTACCTGCTGCTAAAACCCGCGAAACACGGTATCAGTCCGGTAATGCGCGCTATTAAAACGCTCTATCTGCCCGCTCTAAAATTCACACTTCACTATGCAAAAACGATAACCCTGCTTGCCGCACTCCTCTTCGGCGCTACGGCGTGGCTTCTGAGTCAGCAGGGGCGCGAATTCATGCCCGAACTCAACGAAGAGTCGATAATGTATCGGGTCATAGCCATACCGGGTACCGCACTGACGCAGAGTATCGAAACGGCAAAAGAGATGGAGCGCTACATTCTCAAAGAGTACGGCGCAGAGGTTTCGAGTGTGCTCAGCATGATAGGCCGGAGCGAAAAGGGCGAGACCGCTCAGGCCAACTACATGGAGGTGCTGCTGACTCTGAAGCCGGGAATCGAAAACCTTCCGGATCTGGCAAAAAGAATGACACACGACCTTCAGAAACGCTTCGGGTATGTGCAGTTCGTGCCTACACAGCCTATCGCCATGCGTATAGAGGAGCTGCTCGAAGGGGTCAAGGCGGAGCTGGCCATCAAGATATTCGGAGATGATCAGAAGGTGATGGACTCCATCGCTTCACAGATTCAAAAGGTGCTCGGCACCGTGGACGGTCTCGAGCGCACGGAGGTGGAGACCCAGCTGGGACAGGCGCAGGTGACGATACGCCCCGACTTCCTTGCGCTTTCGCGCTACGGCATCGGTGCGGACGAGGTTATGCGCGTTATCCGTCACGGTATCGGTGAAGAGCCGGTGACCGAAAAGATAGAAGGTATCAGACGTTTCGGAATCGTGCCTAAGATAGAGGGTGCCAAAAACGATATAGAGAATCTGAGAGCCGTTATGCTTAGAAGCGCAAGCGGCAAAATGGTACGTCTGGACGAAGTGTGCGACGTCAAGGTCGTGCAGGGGCCATCTTTCATAAAACGCGAAAACCTCAGCCGCTACATGGTCATCTCTATGGATGTGGAGGGTCGCGATATCGCGTCGTTTGTCAAAGAGGCGCAGCAGAAGATCGACAAAGAGGTAGATATTCCGAAAGGATACTACACGAGATGGGCGGGAGACTTCAAAAATATGCAGGAGGCGACGAAGAAGCTGATGGTAATCATACCGATCACTATCATCATAGTCATCCTGCTACTCTATACCGCTTTCAACTCGATCAAGAAATCTCTTCTTATACTGCTGGGGGTTCCTATGGGGCTTATAGGCGGGATCATAGCGCTCGTCATGAGCGGAGAGTATCTGAGCGTTTCGGCGATAGTCGGTTTCATAGCCATATTTGCCATAGCGATTCTAAACGGAATCGTTTTGGTCAGCTTCATAGACGAGCTTAGAGAGAGATTCCCGGACGTCAAGCTCGAAACCCTGCTCAAAGACGCCGCTTCGCTGCGCCTTCGCCCAGTGCTCATGACAGCGTTCACGACGCTTTTCGGCATTCTGCCGCTTCTGTATGCCACCGGTGTCGGAAGCGAGATTCAGTACCCGCTGGCGGTTGTGGTCACAGGCGGTATAATCAGCTCTACACTCCTTACGCTGCTGGTGCTTCCGGCACTCTATCTGCTCTTTTACAAAAAGGAGCACAAATAGAGTAGCAGGGGTTGTAGTGCCGCTCACCCCCCCTGCCCTATTGCGGGCTCGGCCCGTAGTTTGCGTAACGTGAGTTTTACGCTGGAAGCGTAAAATCGTCTCGAAATCTTAGATTTTGAAGCTTTAGGGGGTTGTAGGGCCGCACAGGCCCTGCCAAATTACGGGCTTTGCCCGGAATTTGCGTAACATCGAATAGTAACTTCTCTCTGTGGTGGTATAATTGTAAAAACCGCCACAGGAGCACAAAATGGCCCTCTCCAACAGCGAAATCGCCGACATATTCAACCAGATGGCCGATATGCTGGAGATAAAAGGAGAAAACCCCTTCAAAATACGTGCCTACCGCAACGCGGCCAGAACCGTGCAGAACCTCGGAAAGAGCCTCGAGGATCTTGCAGAGAGCGGAATGGACCTTACGAAACTGCCGGGAATCGGAGCGGATCTATCCGAGGCCATAACGGAGATCCTGAAAACCGGAAAATTTTCCAAACTCGAAGCTCTGAAAAAGGAGCTTCCCCAGGGTCTGGACAGGCTGCTCTCCATCGAAGGGCTCGGACCGAAACGGATTCGGCAGCTATACGACTCCTTCGGCATAACCTCGCTCGACGAGCTTGCCGAAGTTGCTCAAAGCGGAGAGATCTACAACCTGAAAGGGTTCGGACCCAAGCTTGTAGAGAAGATTCTAAAAGGTGTCCGGCTGGCTAAAAAGGCCGGCCGCCGTTTCCGCTTCGACATCGCCAAACCGTTTGCGGAAGAGCTGAAAAACTATCTGCAGAGCTTCGAAGGTGTCATAAAAGTGGAGGTGGCGGGCAGCTACCGGCGAAGAAAAGAGACAGTCGGAGATCTGGACATCCTGGTAGTGGCAAAAAACTGGGAAGCGGTAACGGAGTGGTTCGTAAAATACGAAAAGGTCAAAGAGGTGGTCTCCAAAGGCCCTACCCGCTCGACGGTGATTTTGCGAAACGATCTGCAGGTAGACCTTCGAAGCGTTGCTAAAGAGAGCTACGGTTCGGCGCTTCACTACTTCACAGGCTCCAAAGCACACAATATCAAGATAAGGAAGATGGCCGTCGAGCGCGGATGGAAGATAAACGAGTACGGGATATACGATGGCAAAAAGCGTCTCGGTGGAGAGAGCGAAGAGCAGATGTACAGCCTGATGGGGCTCGACTACATAGAACCCGAACTCAGAGAAGACAGGGGAGAGGTGGAAGCGGCCATGCGCCACCGCCTTCCCAAGCTGGTAAAACTGAA
>WFYC01000071.1 GCA_015490295.1 Hydrogenimonas sp.
GCCGTCATGGATATAGAGACTATTCACGACAGGATTCTCGTTCTAAACGGTGATATGCCTCTTGTCACACCCGACTCTTTGGAGCCTCTTTTGACGCAAGATGGCGATATAATAATGAGCGTTTTCGACCTGCCCAACCCATCTGGCTACGGCAGGGTCGTGGTGGAAAACTCGGAAGTACATGCTATCGTGGAAGAGAAGGACTGCACCCGGGAGCAGAAAGAGATAAAGACCGTGAATGCGGGGGTCTACATCTTCAAAAAAGAGGTGCTGGATCGCTACCTGCCGAAACTTTCGAACGACAATGCCCAGGCCGAGTACTACCTGACCGACATAATAAAAATGGCACGTGAAGATGGGATGCGCATAATTCCGGTATGGGTCGAGGAGGAGGATTTCAAGGGTGTAAACAGCCGTTATGACCTCGCCAATGCCGAAGAGATGATGCAGGAGAGAATAAAAGAGCGATGGATGCGATCCGGCGTAACGATGCATCTGCCTTCGACAATCTATATTGACTCGAGGGCGGTTTTTCATGGAGAGTGCACGCTCGAAAACGGCGTAACTATTCACGGCGAGAGCCTCATTTCCGACTCATACATCAAATCGCATACGGTCATCGAGGATGCCTACATAAAAAACTCCTCCTGCGGACCTATGGCCCGGATACGACCCGGCACCATTCTGCAAGATACCCACATAGGCAACTTCGTGGAGGTGAAAAAGTCTCGTCTAAAAGGGGTGAAAGCGGGACACCTCAGCTATCTCGGAGACGCCCGTATCGATGAGGGAACAAACGTGGGAGCGGGGACGATCACCTGCAACTATGACGGAGTAAGAAAGTATGAGACCAGAATTGGCAAAAACGTCTTCATAGGCTCCGATACACAGCTTGTCGCCCCCGTAACGATAGAAGACGATGTGATGATAGCCGCGGGAACCACGGTTACGAAAGATGTAAAAAAGGGCTCTCTGGCGATATCGAGAACTCCCCAGAAGATTGTGGAGAGGTTCTTCTACAGATTTTTCGGCAAGGGGGAGTCAGATGCTTGAGCAGGTGAGGCTCGACGGTAAAAAGATTCTTGTCGGGGTTACCGGAAGCATCGCTGCATACCGCGCCTGCGATCTTGTCAGGCTCTATGTCAAAGCGGGAGCCGATGTGAGAGTAGTGATGAGCGAAGCGGCAAAACGCTTCGTGACTCCTCTTACATTCGAGGCTCTAACGAACAGCCGCGTGCTGCATGAAAATACCGAAGAGTGGAGCAGCGACCTGAACCACATAGGTATCGGCGAGTGGGCCGACATCTTCGTTATCGCGCCTGCCACGGCAAACACAATCAACAAGATGTCGAACGCGATAGCCGACAACCTTCTGCTTCAAACCGCCCTCGCCTACGGCGGCACGACCGTTTTATGCCCGGCGGCAAACACCAGGATGCTGGAACACCCGGTAACGGAGGGGAGCCTGAAGCTTCTAAAACTGCACCGTATAGAGGTAGTGGAGCCCCAGACGAAGCTGCTTGCATGCAATAGTGTGGGCAGGGGCGCCATGGCGGAGCCGGAGACGATTTTTTCGGTATCTCTTAAACACCTCTTTGAAGAGGACTACTGGAAAAACAGGCGTGTTGTCGTAACCGGCGGGGGGACCGTCGAAAAGATTGACGAAGTGAGGTACATCTCCAACTTCTCCAGCGGCAAGATGGCGGAAGCGATGGTTACTGCTCTATATGCGAAGGGGGCCGACGTCTGCTATATCACGACCAAAAAGCCCGGATCGATCCCGCCCGTTCATGTAATAAAGGTGCAGAGCGCAGAAGAGATGCTGAAATATACCCGGGATGCATTGAGGGTGGCGAAAAAGGGGGTTCTTACAAAACCCTCTTTCCACTCCGAAAGCGCTCACCCGGAACTTGTTCAGAAGAGCCCGTGGCTCTTTATGGCCGCGGCCGTAAGCGACTACAGGCCGGCCCACCCGCAAGCCGGCAAGCTGAAAAAGGCGGCTTTGGGAAAAGAGTGGTCTCTGCAGCTTGTCGAAAACCAGGACATTCTTCAATCTCTGGATCGCTCGGGAATTAAAACCGTAGCTTTCAAAGCAGAGCTCGACAAAGAGAGGGCACTTGAAAACGCAAAAAGGGCCCTGCAGGAGAAAAGGGTGGATATTGTGGCCCTGAACGTTTTAAAAGATAGCAGCAGCTTCGGAAGCGAAACCAACGCCGTCACACTGGTTACTCCCGAAAAAGAGGTGGAGATACCGCAGGCATCCAAGTTTGAGGTGGCACTCTCGATGCTGGAGGCGGTCAAAGCTCTATGATACAGGGTCTCACCCCTCTACATGCGGCACACCGAATACTCGCCAAACTCTCCAAAATAGAGATAAACGCTCTTTTGCAGCTCGGAATCGAAGTTCTGGAGCGAAAGGGCGACGGCACTTACACGGTACGGATGGGAAACCAAACCTTTCAGACAAAGAGCGAAATCCCCCTGGTGCCGGCAAAAGAGTACTGGGTGGATATGGAGCGCACAAAAGATGGCGTGATACACCTGACAAAGCCGCACCCGAAACCGGCGATGCTGAAAAAAGATGGTTTTTTGCCTGTCGGAAACGAACTTCTGTCCGATATGGCCAAAGATTCGGATCCGGCCGAAGGGCTCAAAGAGCGTATCATGCAGATGATGGCGGCCGCACAGAGCAAAGAGAGCTTTCAAAGCCTTTCACAACTCCTTCTTTCGTTTCACCACGGAGTCGTGACAATTCCGTTCGAGGAGCGCGGGAAGCGAACACTTCTGCAGATGCGCAAGGGAAAGAGTGACGAAACTTTAAAAGAAAAGAGTGTAGAATTTTATGCAGCATTCAACAATCTGGGACCCGTTGAAGGAGCGATCGCCCGGTACGGTGAGAAAAGAGTCGTGAAGCTGGAGGTTTTCTATCCGAAAACGGCACGCCTGCTTGAAGATCTGAAAGGGGAACTGCCGGGCTTTTCGCAAATCTCCGTAGCACTGCGCCCCTCCGCCATACTCCCCTTTTGGGAGAGCGACAGTCTCGGACTGCTGGATATCAGGGGGTAGAGCGAGCATGAGTAATCTGGCCAGACATGTTGCGATAATTATGGACGGCAACGGCAGGTGGGCGCAGGAGCGCGGTCTCAAGAGGGTCAAGGGCCATGAACGCGGGGCCGAAACGGTCAGGTCCATAACGACCTTCGCATCCAACCACCCGGAGGTAGAGGTGCTCACCCTCTACGCATTCAGCACCGAAAACTGGAAACGGCCCAAGATGGAGGTGGACTTTTTGATGCGCCTTCTCAACCGCTATCTCAAAAATGAAACCGAGACATATATCAGGCACCAGATCCGATTCGAGACTATCGGAGATCTATCCCGCTTCTCGCCGGCGCTTCAAAAACAGATCGCTTCGATGAAAGAGAGAACAAGAGACTTCAAGAGACTGACACAGGTACTGGCGCTGAACTACGGCTCTCAGGACGAAATATCCAGAGCTGCGGCCAGACTTTGCAACGAGGGTAGAGAGATCTGCGTAAGAACGCTCGAAGAGGAGTTAGAGAGTGCGAAGTTCGGACCTGTAGATATTCTGATCAGAACCGGGGGAGATCAGCGCCTCTCCAATTTCCTGCTCTGGCAGAGCGCTTATGCAGAGCTCTTCTTTACACATACACTTTGGCCCGACTTCACTCCGGAAGAGCTGGAGAGTATTATAGGCGAATTCAAACGACGCACCCGCCGCTTCGGAGGCATATAGATGGATATACTCTTCGCTCTCGTTATCGGCCTGGCGATAGGCTCTTTTCTGAACGTTCTGATCGTCAGAATCCCGAAAGGCGAAAACATCGCCTTTCCGGCCTCCCACTGCCCAAAATGCGGCAACGCTCTCAAGTGGTGGCACAATATTCCGCTCTTGTCGTGGGTGCTGCTTCAGGGAGAGTGTGCCTACTGCAAAAGCCCTATCAGCCGCATCTACCCTATGGTAGAGCTTTTGACCGGACTCATATTCGCTACACTGGCTATGAAGCTGGGGCTCGGAGCCGAATGGTTCGTTACGGCTCTTATATTCTCCCTGCTTCTCGCCCTTTCGGTCATAGACTTCAAATACTACGCCGTACCGGACTCGCTGAACTTCACCGCCCTGGGGCTGGCTCTGCTTATGCCCCTCTTTATCTTCGGATGGGACTGGACGACGGGAGATGTAAAGGAGTTCTCTTTTTACCAGCAGGAACTCCTTGAGCGCTTCAAGGATGCAGCCGTAATGGCGGCTGCATTTTTCGCACTCGGCTTCATAGTGAAGAGGATCATAAAAAAGGATGCGCTTGGAGAGGCCGACATAATCATAGCCGCCACGATGGGGGCAATGCTCGGGTTTCCGCTGGTTCTCATGGCTATCTACGTCGCTGCACTCGCCGCTATAGTTCCGGCGGTAGTTGCACGCGGACATATGGTTCCTTTCGTACCGTTTCTGGCACTCGGCACATGGATCGTGTACATATTTTCTGATCACTTCATGAAGTGGTGGGGAATGCTCTATGCATAAGACTTCAGAGTATCTTTTCAGAAGCTTCAGCGGCATATTCTTTTCGATATTTCTTCCCATTATCGTAATCGGATCGCTGATACTTTTTGTAAGAATAGCCAAACTGACCGAAGTTACACAGATGAGCGCCGCCGAGATGCTGCTGATGTACGGATACTCCTTGCCGACCATTCTCTTCTACACTCTTCCGGTCACCTTCTTCGCCGCGCTGGTACTTACGCTGAACAAACTCTCAAACGACTTCGAGAGCGTCGTACTCTTCTCTTTCGGGATCTCGCCCGCAAGACTGATAAACTTCTGCTATCCGTTCGTACTTCTGCTTATAGCACTGCTTATGCTTCTTTCTCTGGGACTTATACCCATTACAAAGCAGCTGACAAAATCGTTTATAGCTTACAAGAGTATGCATGCGGTCTTGAATATAGAAGCGAGCCAGTTTGGTCAGAAGTTTGGAGACTGGCTCGTCTTTTTGGAGTCGAAAGATAAAGAGAGCAACACTCTGCACAACATAGTCCTCTACAACGCAAAGCCCAAAGAGGAGCAGATTCTCATAGCAAAAATGGGGCGTTTCATAAATGAAAACGGAGTTTTGGGGCTGATGCTCAGCAACGGACAGGCTTACAGCATCAAAAACGACACCGTCAACCAGATAGACTACAAAGTGATGAAGATATACGATACCACTCAATACAAGCCCTTTACATACCAGAACCTCAAAGATTACTGGGCATCGGCACTCGGCGACAAAAAACGGCTCAAGGATATGGTGATTTTCATAGCGATAAGCCTCTTTCCGCTGGCGACGCTCTATTACGCTTTCGCATACGGAATTCTCCACCCCAGATATCAGAAAAACTACGGATATGTGGCCATTTTACTCGCAACGGCAATCTACTATGCGACAGTTTCGGCCATAGCCAAAACGAGTGCCGCCCTGTCGGCTCTTTTTGTAGCGATCTTCATGATAGTCGGCATAGTGCTCTTTTACAGAAGGGTTCAAAGAAGGTTTTAGGGGCGTGTCGTGCGGGTGAAGGGTGTGTTGGCATACGACGGCTCGGCATTTTTCGGCTTTCAGTCTCAAAACAGTACTTCCAAAACGGTATCGGAAACGGTTCGCATGGCGTTGCATAGACTGGGCATAATCACCCCTCCGGTAGGTAGCGGACGCACCGACAGAGGTGTACACGCCACCGGACAGGTGGTTCACTTCGATCTTCCGCTGCACTGGCAAAACGACCGTCAAAAGCTCAAAGTGATGCTGAACCGCCTTCTGAAGCCCCATATTCAGTTCAAACATATATCACCGGTCGCAGACTCCTTCCATGCACGCTTCGATGCGAGGCGGCGAATCTACCGCTACGTAATTAAACGGCATCAGCCCACACCGTTCGAGACCCCATACTGCCGTCACCTTCAAGATCTCGACGAAAAGAGGCTGCTAGGTGCACTGCGGCTTTTTGAAGGCGAACACGACTTCAGGCACTTCCACAAAAGAGGGAGCGACCCGAAAAGTACGGTGCGAACGATATACAGGACCGGTTTATACGCTTTCGGCAACTATAAAATCGTACTCTTCGAAGCTAACGGTTTTTTAAGAGCGCAGGTGAGAATGATGCTGGAGAGCTCCGTAATGGCAATGAGAGGGGAACTGCAAGAGAGTGACATAAGAGACCAGCTATATGGCAAAAAGATCTTTACACCGCCGCTGGCACCCCCGCAGGGGTTGTATCTAAGCCGGGTCATATACTGAATTTTTTGGCCTCCCGGTCACAAAAGCCTGCTCCGATTTCAGAAAAACTTTGCATAAAATATACAGCTTCACAACTCCTGCACCAATTAAGCTTCCGAAATGTATAATCCGACAACAAAATATAAGGGTTGCGAAATGAGAAAAATTCTCCTGCTTACCGCACTGTTCTACTCTTTCTCCTTCGGCGCTTCAGGATGCCTGCTCACACAGCAAAAAAGTGTCGACGTTACATGGAAGGCGTATAAAACGTTTGCAAAAATCGGTGTCGGGGGAGAGTTCACATCCGTGAAATATACTCCGGCTGCGGTTGAGGGCAAAAACTTCAAAGAGCTCTTTGTGGGTTCGACCGTGAAAATCGACAAGTCGAAAATTTCGACGGGAAATCCGGCCCGTGACGACACCCTTGTAAAGATGTTTTTCGACAAATTGAAAGGCGAAACCATAGAGGCGAAGATAGTGGATATAAAGTCTCTCTCCAAGCACAGGAAGGGTGAGGCCAAAAAGGGTATCGTGACGGTAGAGATATCGATGAACGGGAAGAAACTGCCGATCCCGATGAGCTATACCTACAAAGACGGAGAGTTCAGAGCCGAAGGGACGATAGACCTTTTCGATTTCGGAGCCAAAAAAGCTCTCGGTTCGATAAACAGAAGCTGCTACGATCTGCACGAGGGCAAAACCTGGAACAACGTTACAATCGGATTTAATACAAAAATAACCGCATCACTCTGCGATGTAAAGAGAGATTGAAAGAGAGGGAAAAAAGAGGTTGCAAGGAGGGGAACAACCCCTCCCTAAGATTATTGCAACTCTACTTGCTCTGCTCTTTTTTAACGTCCTGATGACCGTTTTCATCCCTGAAGTCGTAGTGGACGACACTGTCCGAGCTGCCGTACGATCCGTTGTCGTAGTGGACTACGTCTGAACTCTTCTGCGCCGTGTTGTCGTAAGAGACTGTATCTGAAGCCGTGGCGAATGTAGCGGCTGCAACTACGCCGAGTAGAAGTGTGAACTTTTTCATTTGATCCCCTTTGGTTTTAAATCGGAGTAATTTTATCCTATTTAAAACTTTATAGAGATTATGCCAAGGAACTAATCCGAGCACAAAAGAATAAGATAATTATTGTCCTATTTGCCTCCTGCATGACAATATCTACTCGGTTATCACTATCAGCGGCTCCATCTTGGGGTCGAGCCACTCTACGAGCCTTTTTATCCTCTCCTTCTTCATCGCTACACATCCGGCCGTCGGTTTATCACCGCTGCTTATATGAAGAAAGATACATGAACCTTTACCCGGTATATTGTGCGGGTTGTAGCCTACCGTAATCACGATTTCGTACAGACCGTCTCTGCGGCGCATATATTCGAAACTTTTGTAATCTCTCTTTACCGCTTCAGAGCCTACGATGCGGTTGTAGTAGCGTGAGTTTACATCGTCTATGCATAATGTCTTTTCGGTCGAGAGATAAAAGGGCATAGAGGTATTGAGATCTTCGTAACCGTACACTTCGTTTAGAGAGTATATGCCAAGAGGCGTCTTTCCGTCACCCTCTTTTCTCTTTCCGACTCCGTTGCGCCCTATGCTGACACTCCATACCTCCGTTACGCGCCGCCACTTCTCTCCACTCTTCTCGTAAAGAGCCATCTTCGCCCGCTGCCCTTTTACGTCGAAGACTCTGACGATTTGTGAACTTTCCCCGGGAATTTTTTCGAACTCAACATCCGCAAAAGCATAAACTGCTAAAATTAGCGGCAAAAGGAGAGCCATTGCAAGAGAGTTACGGTATCTATTCACTTCTGCCTCCGCTTATCGCCATAGTTTTGGCAATTATATCAAGAAATGTCATCGCCTCTCTTTTTGTAGGCGTACTCGGCGGCTACTACATCATGGAGCAGAGCGTCACCGCCGCTTTGTGGCAGACAGCTATAGGCATCTTTTCTCTTTTTGAAAAGGGTTGGGTAGTCAAGACTCTTATATTTGCAGTTTTCGTGGGTTCGATAATAGAGCTCATCAGGAGAAGCGGCGGTGTAGACGGATTTGTACGTTTTTTGCAAGAGAAAAAAGAGCTCGTCACCAACCGCAAAGAGGCTGAACTTCTCGCCTTTTTCATAGGTCTGGCCATCTTCATAGAGTCGTCGATAACCTCGCTAATAGCCGGAACCGTAAGCCGCCCTCTTACCGATCGTTACGGCACGTCGCGCGAAAAACTCGCCTACATCTGCGACTCTACGGCGGCCCCGGTCTGCACGATGTTTCCCCTGAATGCATGGGGAGCGCTGCTGCTTGGACTGATCGGCTCGCAGATAGAGGCGGGAACGATAAGCGGTGAGCCCATAAAGCTTCTGGGCAGCGCCCTGCTTTTCAACTTCTATGCCATCTTCTCCATACTTCTGGTACTCTTTACGATACTCAAAGGTGTGAAGTTCAAGGCTTATACGAAAATAGATCCCCCGAAAATCGAGCTCTCTTCCGACAGGAGTGATATGATGGCACTGGTCGTGCCTATAGCCTCTCTGCTGCTGCTGGTTTTTGCGTTTTTGTTCATTACAGGCGGAGGAAACCCTCTGAAAGGGAGCGGTTCGACATCCGTATTCGCAGCGGTGCTGGGCTCTGTAGCCCTCTCTTCCGTCTACTACCTCATAAAAAAGAGTATGCCGGCAAAAGAGATTCTGCCGGCAATCTTCGGCGGAGCCAAGACGATGCTGCCGATAGCCGCAATCCTGCTTTTCGCTTTCGCTATAGGGGATGTGACGGTCAAAATGGGAACCGGCATATACCTGGCCCATTTCGCTAATGCCATTTTGAACCCTGCACTGCTTCCGGCCGGGATCTTCCTGCTCTCGGCGATTATCGCATTCTCGACCGGCACGAGCTGGGGAACCTTTTCTATCATGATGCCCATAGCCGTAACCATAGCTGCCGGTATGGGTGTCGGGCAGAGTATGCTGCTGCCTCTGACGATCGCCGCCGTCATCTCCGGCGGAGTATTCGGCGACCACGCCTCTCCGATTTCGGACACCACGATCATCTCGGCGATGGCGGCGGGATGCGACCTTATAGCCCATGTCAGAACCCAGCTGCCGTGGGCCCTGCTGGCCGCACTTCTCTCCTTCGGCGCGTTTATAGTATCGGGCTATCTTCTAAAATGATCCTGATCAAAATAGGTATGAGGGCCTCTCGAAACTTATCCGACTATATGCTACGTCAGATAAACGCCGCACTCATATAGCCGACCACCTGCGACTCGTCGCCGATTGCATCGGCGCTTGTGCGGTAGTCGAGTATCAGCGGTTCGAGGCCGATATTTCTTGCAGCAATCAGCATCGCCTCCACACCGATCTTTCCGCACGCCTCACACCCTCTGTGCAGAGCCGACGGGTCGAGTCTGCTTACGGCATCTAGACATATGCTGTCAACTCTTTTAGCTTTTTGCAGGTCGTAGTAGTGGCTAAGATCGGTGCTTATTACGACACCCGTCTGCGGATCCGAAAGAAGCCACTCGATAACCGGTGCGAGATTTGCCGGATTTTCGTCGCCGTATACCAGCTCCACCACCCTTGCATCGGGGAGGTAGCTCTTTATAAATGGCATCTGAACCTCGGTACTGTGCTCATGGTGCGCCTCTGGTACGAAACCGAGACCGAACCTCTTTATGAGCTCTTCGGCCAATGCACGATCTACCGGTATATCTCCAAAAGGTGTCTCGTAAAGATCATATTCGCTTACACTGGTACCGCCCAGATATACACGATGGCTCGGACCTATGACGGCCACACGGCTCACACCGCTGTTTCCGAGCAGCCTGTGCGCCACATTGGCCGTAAAACCGGAAAATACGTAACCTGCATGCGGAACGATAACGGCTCTCGTTTCGGTCTCCAGCAGTTTCGGATCGCGGATACTCTTTTCGAGCATCTCGTTGAACCGGTCGAACATCATCCCTATCTCTTCGGCGGATGCCGGATAAAACTGACCTGCTACCGCCGCTTCTCTTCTTTTCATTTTAATCTCCTCCTTCGTCGGAATACGCCATTGGGGCAAAGCCCCAACGGCTACGTTGACACTGGGTCCGCTTCGGCAGCGGGCCCACGCGCAGATAAACCGCGCTTTGTTATTCTCCTTCTTCGTCGGAATACGACGCCGGGGCAAAGCCCCAACGGCTACGTTGACACTGGGGCCGCTTCGGCAGCGGGCCCACGCGCAGATAAACCGCGCTTGATTATCTCCTGCATCACAGGACTACGTCGTTGGATCAAAGCCCCGTCAGCTACGCTAACGCTGTGTTCTCCTCAGCGGAGAGCTCATGCGCAGCTGAACCGCGCTTAATATTCTTCTCCTCCTTCGTCGGAATACGCCATTGTGGCAAAGCCCCAACGGCTACGTTGACACTGGGTCCGCTTCGGCAGCGGGCCCACGCCGCAAAAACTAAAAACTAAAAACTAAAAACGAACGACTAACGACTACATTCACTCCCACACCCCCTCTATCTCCCTGTTAC
>WFYC01000072.1 GCA_015490295.1 Hydrogenimonas sp.
ACAGACAACTTGACCAAAAAAGATCTGTTAGACTTTCGAAAACTCAATTCCAAGAGGAGATGGCATGACGCTAGAAGCGGTTGCGGCCAGACACACCAAGCTCAACAAAATAGAGAAACTCAAACAGACCAGAACATACAAAGATGCATGGGATGCGCTCGAAAGATATGCAAAAGAGGGTTACGACTCCATAATAAAAGAGGATATCGACTACTTTTTGAAATGTTTTGGCATATTCGACAGACCGTCGACACCGGGAAAATTCATGATGCGAATCCGAATACCGGGCGGACGGCTTGATGTAGAGCAGGCAGCGGTTTTGGGCCGTATGGCCAAAGAGTACGGCAGAGACTATATGGATCTTACCACACGTATGCAGGTTCAGCTGCGATATATCGAGATAGAGAACATCCCCTATATTATTAAAGAGCTCGAGAGTGTCGGCATAACTAGCTGGCAGACCGGTGTCGACAACTTCAGAAACATTGTAAGCGACCCACTCGACGGCCTGGCTTTCGACTCGATCATCGAAACCGCTCCACTCGCGGCTGCCATGCAGGACCTGTGGCATAAAAAGGATGAGTGGATAGCTGCACTGCCCAGAAAGTTCAATACCTCTATAAGCGGAACGATGACCAACAGGTGCAACCTCTTTGCGCACGACTGCTGCTTCGCACTTGCGATGAAAGATGGCGAATATGGATTCAACGTATATCTGGGAGGCAAAGTGGGTGCCGTTGCCGAGTCCGCCGACGTTTTTCTACGCCCAAAAGAGGTGCTCGGCTTTTACGAATCGCTGATAAAGACCTACCGTAAATTCGGCTTCAGGGACAGCCGAAACAAGAACCGACTTCACTTTCTGATAAAAGAGGCCGGGATGGAAGCGGTCGTCGATACGGTTAAAGATATGGCGGGCAGGAGTTTCGAAGGGGCCGGAGAGACTCTGGTAAAACAGCCCAGAACGGACGAACGCGACGGACGCATACGCCTCAAAGACGCAACCTTCGCGCTCCATATGGTGGTCCCCTCCGGCATCTTCAGCGGTACCGCCATGATTGAAGCAGCAGAGCTTAGCGCGGAATACGGAAACGGAAAAGTAAATATCTCCACAACACAAAACCTATATATATTGGGCATACCGGAGGATAGAATCCCACAGGCACTGCAGCAAAAACCATATGACCGCTACCACTGCATCAGCACACCCTACTTCAATCAGATGGTAGCTTGTGCGGGCATTGACCTCTGCCCTTTCGGCGTCATACCCAACAAAAGCGACGCCATCGAGATGGCCGACTTTCTGTCGCAGAGGGTTCCCCTCCCTTCGGATGCCTCCATACGTATGCACTGGTCCGCATGCGTAAAAGGTTGTGGAGTCCACGAGCTCGGAGATATCGGTTTCATCGGCTGCAAAGCGAAAGAGAGAGGAGAGACTGTTTACGGTGTTCACATTCAGATAGGGGGAAAGTCCACCGCTTCACAGGAAGAGGCCTACACGATAATGAAAAGCGTTCCTCTAAAACATGCCGGATATTACGTAGCCGAACTGGCAGAAGCGTATCTCTCCCTACGCAGAAGAGGAGAGAGTTTTGAGAGATTCGAAAGCCGTGTTTTGAGAAAATACTCCAAAGGTGCAATAGAGTTCATTCTACGCTGGAACGTCGAAATCTGCGAACCGAACGGATACGACAAGCTGCTTTTCGATTCGAAATGGGAGCCGAATCCGGAATACAACGAAATTTTTCTGCTCGGCCTCCATATATACAAGGTACTCACCGGTCAAAACGCATACCAGGGCGTACATCTGTTCAATCCGATAGAGTCGACACCGGCACGCCACATATGCAAGGTAAACCCAGATGTAGACAAAGATATCGGAGATATAGTCATGAAAATGATAGCTTCATCCGGCAAACGTTACGAAGTCTTTACCGAGATCACGAAGGAGATGGCGAAGATCCGTGAAAAGTGACACCTATACCGTTTTTACATACGTAAAACCGTCTCGAAACCTCGGATCTTCAGCTCGAGGGGGTCGTTGCGATCCCACATCCTGCCGTATCTCGGGCTTGGCCCGGATTATACGTGACGTCAGAGCGACGTGTCACTTTTTTGTCATAAATCTCCCGATACCGCCCGCTTTTTTGATACATATCAAACTAAAACAGGATAAATTGACATATAATTGCCAAATATATAAAACCGGACCGAAGCTCCGGAAACAAGGGGAGAAAAATGGAACTTTTACCGTCAGATGCAGAAAAAATTGAGGTCCCCGGTGCCACTGTGGACTTTTACAGATATACAAAAGATGGTATCACATACTACCAATTCGACACTTCAAGATGCGGTCCGCCGGAGCCTATGGTAAACGCCATGAGCGGGCTGAAACTTATCGACGGTCCGGATAAGAAACTTGTAATGATAAATCATAAAAAACCTATGGGACTTCTTGACAAGATCGGGCAAAACTACGAAATCGAAACCGAAAACCTCGAAAACGGCAACGTAAAACTCACTTTCGGATTCAAAGAGGGAGCAACCTCTTCGGCGAACCTCGGCGACACGGCCTGTCACGGCTGAATCGTCAGGGGGAGAACTCAAATGTTTCAGGTTTCCAGGGAGTTTGCACCTCCTTTTTCGCTGATTTCGCCCTTTTTTACGGCGGGATCAATATTCTACCTTGCGGCGATGCTGCTTCTTCCGATGTTCGGGGTGGACTCCACTCTTTATGACATAGCTGTTGCCGGATGGGCCCATATCTTTCTGCTGGGCTTCGTTATGATGATCATATTCGGAGCCATGGCTCAACTTGTGCCGGTAGTGCTCGAGGTTGGTCACTTCAGTGTCGACTTCTACTATCTGATATGGCCGCTTCTGGCAGCAGGAACCATGTCGATGGGAGTCGGATTTGCAGCGATTCCGGAGCTTCTTCCCTACGGCGGTCTCATGGTGCTTGTCGCAATGCTGATATTCCTTGCCGATACTATCCTGACCCTGCGTAAAGTGGAACGTGTTTCACTTACGGTAAAGACCGTAGCGGTCACGAACGCTTTTCTGCTTCTGGGCATTCTTGTCGGGTTCGCGATGGCACTGGCTATCGGTGCCGGAGTAGAAGTCGATATCGGCAGATGGGTAGGTGCGCATATAGTTCTCGTACTCGGCGGCTTCGTTACGCTTACAATCGTCGGCATGAGCATGGTGCTTCTTCCGATGTTCGGGCTCTCGCACGGATTTGACGAGACACCGGTGAACAGATCTTTCAAAATCATGGCGACTGGTATTCTGGCATACTTTATCGGCACCCTTTTCGATTCCGAATCGATAAGGTTTTTATCGATGGTCGCTATTTTCATAGCGACCGGCCTCTATCTGTGGCAGATATGGCTCATCTACGGAAGCAGAGCCAGAAGAGAGAACGACATCTGGTTCAGGTCGATGGTTGTAGGTTACGGATCTTTGGCTTTTGCATTGCTTCTTGCCCCTTTCGCTCTCATAGGCAGACTGGAGAGTCTGACGATAGCTTCCGTCTGGTTCCTGGTAATGGGCTTTTTTACATTCCTGATAAACGGACACCTCTTTAAAATAGTACCTTTTCTTGTCTGGTTCGAGCGCTACAGCCCTCTTGTAGGAAAAGAGAAGGTTCCGATGCTGGCGGATATGATTCCCAAAAAGCCGGCTGAATTTCAGTTCTGGTTTTCTACCGCCGGAGTCATAATTGCAGGAGCGGGTCTGCTTTTTGGAAGCGATGAGCTGTTCAAAGGCGGTGCCGCTTTCATGGCGGTAGGTGCGGTCTTTATGTTTGTAAGTATCAGATGGATGATGAATTTCGGAAAAAAGAGCTGATCAGGAGTTTTTATGAGTGAAAAGATAACGAAAGAAGAGGTTTTCAATGCGATTCGAAAGGTTGTCGACCCCGAAGTGGGATTCAACCTCGTCGAGATGGGCCTGATTTACGATGCGATCATAGACGATGAAAACAATGTAAAAGTTGTAATGACTCTATCTACCAGAGGGTGCCCGCTGCACCAGCTCCTTGTTCAGTGGGTCAAAGATGCCGTAAAGGAGATTCCCGGCGTCAACGAAGTGGAAGTAGAGATCGTCTGGGAACCTGAGTGGAATATCTCTATGGCCGAAGAGCATGTAAAAAAAGCGCTCCAGGGCGGCTGAGGGTGAGCGCCAAAGAGGAGTGGCTGCGCGAACTTCGGCATCTATACGGTGCGGGGATTCTATTTTTCTATTATGCTAAATGGCCTATTCTTCTGGGCCTTCCTGCACTATACTACGGGCTGGACTATCCCCATAACCTTGCACTCGACACTCTGTGGGTCTGGTCGCTGGCTCTAGTCTTCAAAGATCTTTATGTCTGGCTCATTCTGAAAAAGAGCTACTGCGCTGCGAAATCGTGCAAAAGCGAAAAGGAGGAAAGAGATGGCGGAGATAACCCCGGAAACGAAAGTCGATGATCTGCTCAATGAGTATCCTCAATTTGAAGAGTTCCTGATCGGCCTGAACCCCAAATACAAGAAGTTGAAAAATCCGATTCTACGGCGTACTGTAGCGAAAATAGCGACACTTACACAGGTGGCGAAAATCGGCGGTTACGATGTTTTCGACCTGGTCAACCTGCTTAGAAAAGAGGTTGGCCGGCCGCCCCTTGAAAAGAGTCCTTCCGAAATGGAGGAAGCAGCCGAAGAGGCTCCTGCATGGGTAGGAGAGACTCCGAAAGAGACGATAGATGCCAACAGACTCCTAGACGAGGAGAAAAACCCTCTGACGGAAGTTGGCAAAGCGCTAAAAAGCATAGAGAGCGGCCAGATAGTAGCGATAAGAAGCGATTTTCTGCCTTCCCCCCTGATCGATATGTTCAAAGAGAAAGGGTACAAAGTGTATGCTGCCGAAGCTGAAGAGGGGATATACCTAACCTATATAAAAAAACCGTAATCTTGCTTCTGCAGCGAAAAAGTACCGCAAAACAGAAATATACGCAGTTGCAAACCGATCCGCCATCCTCTTGGGCACCGAAAACTTCATCGATTGAGACATTCGTTAACATCAATTAAAGATTTTTTTCCCAACTTTTACACCCATATTTTGAAAATTCATCAATTTTTCATCTTTCGATATAAAAATGGTAGTTGCAAAAAATATCTGAACAAGGAGGCATAATGAGGTGGATATATCCTGCAGGCCTTTCGGCACTCCTCTTATTGAGCGGTTGTGGAAGCGGAAGCGTAAGCACTGAAGACAGCACGACAAGAAGCTACACGGGAATCTTTGTAGACAGCCCTGTAGACGGACTAAGATTCGAAGGAAACCTTGGAAGCAGTGGAGTTACAAAAGATGGCGGACTTTTCAAGTTCCAGGAGGGTGAAGTCATTACATTCAAGGCCGGGAATGTAATACTCGGAGATTTTCCTCTTACTTCACAAGAGAGAATAGTGACCCCGGCAAAGATCGTATCTTATGAAATAAACGGTACCGCAGAGTTGAGCGACCCGAAAGTCCTCTCCATAGCCCAGTTTCTAATAGCGGCGGACTCAGATGGAGATCTGACCAACGGTATCACTCTTGATAGTACTCTTTTATCACAGCTTGCAAACAAAACCCCTATCAGGCTTGACGAAGATGACATAAACAGCACCATTATCGCGAACTATCTGGAAAAAGATGAGAATCTTCTTCCAGATATATCAACCGTAATCTCCCATCTCGAAGAGAGTGAATACAAAATCGAGAACAACGAATACGATGACGATCTGGAAAAGGAGTATAGAGACGAGGATGACGACGATGACGACTACTACTATAACGACGGCAATACAACCGTTTCATACCGTCTACTCGCATGGAACGACCTGGGAATGCACTGTATGGACGGCAAAGACTACTCCGTATTCTCGATTCTGCCCCCTTACAACAGCCTTGTGGCTCAACTGATAAAAAAAGGCTCTGAACCGGAGCATGTTAAGAGTGGAGTAACTATAACGTATGAAGCACTCCCCTCGCTAGATGGAAAAACAAATACGGATAGTGCCTCAAAAACCAACTTCTGGGACTATGTCAAACAACTCTTCGGCGTAGATCTTCAGCCTAACGAAGGTTTGGCAGGAAAGTACTGGGACCAGAACATTACGAATCAGACATTGGCTTACGATGCCGAAAACAACTGGTGGATTGCCGAAGGAATTCCTGTTACCCCGGTAAATGACGATGGCAGCTACAACAGGTATCCGCTTGTTCGGGTGACTGCCAAAGACAGCTCCGGCAATATCATAGCGCAGACGACAACGGTTCTGCCTGTCAGCGATGAGATGGATTGTAAAAAGTGCCACTCTTCAACGTCAGGAAACGACAAAACTATGCCGAGTGCCGGATGGGCCAACCTGGAAGATCCGGAAAAAGACTACAAAACAAATATCTTAAGGCTTCACGATGAAAATCATCCGACTGCGGTAGCAGACCACATAGACTCTTTAATAGCGAAGGGGTGGGATTACAACACCACCGGTCTTGAGGCAACGGCGGCATCAGGCACACCGGTACTTTGTGCATCATGCCACAGCAGCAACGCACTTCCCGGTACGGGCGTGGATAACATAAAACCTTTGACACAGGCCCTGCACGGCAAACATGCAAATGTCATAGATCCCGATACGTCTGCTACCTTGAATGACGCGACAAACAGAAATGCATGCTACACATGCCACCCGGGAGCAACGACACAGTGTCTGCGCGGAGCCATGGGTAAAGCCAAAAACCCTGACGGTACCGACAAAATGCAGTGCCAGAGCTGCCATGGAACCATGAGTGCCGTAGCGAGCAGCAACAGAAAAGGGTGGCTGGATATGCCAAACTGCCAAAACTGCCACCAAAACGGAGAGAGGTATACAGAAGCGGTAACCGATATGCAGACCGGCACACTCAGAGCTTCAACCGACAACACGTTTGCGACAAACCCCGATACGCCCCTGAATGGGGTCAGCCTCTACAGGTTCAGTAGCGGCCACGGCGATGTGCAGTGTTCGGCCTGTCACGGCTCTACACACGCGATCTATCCCAGCAGCCAGCCCGAAGACAATATACAGAGCATCGACGCACAGGGATATGCCGGTACCATCGGGGAGTGTACGGTCTGCCATACGACGGCGCCTCTGACTGTAGACAAAGGACCGCACGGACTTCATACGATCGGCCAAAAATGGGTTGACGAACATGGGGATTACGCTGAAGACGGAAGATATACGAGCTGTTCTACTTGCCATGGAAGCGACTATAGAGGCTCGGTACTCTCGAAAACCATGACATCGAGAACTTTCAATACAGAGTATGGTACAAAAATCTTCGCTAAAGGTCATATGGTCAGCTGCTACGACTGCCATGACGGCCCGGACGAAGATTGAGAAACTAAGAGATACAGGCCCCTCCCCCGAGGGCCTCTTTTAACAGACAAAAGACTGAAATTGGGATATAATCTCTTTTGAAATGAAAAGAATCGTTTACAAGATCTCCATTTTACTTTTACTCACATCATACCTGTTTTCGGGGGAACCGGGATATGACGAACCTGCGGAGGGGTGGTATCCTGCCGAAAACACTCCTGTATATACAGGCGGATACCTCTCCCTGCATGAGGAGATAACAGAAAAAGGGAGCCGCTTTTCCATATATGAAGCCGCTCTTATGCTCTACGGCGAGTTCGACCGCAGCGGTTTTATGAGTGAATTCGAACTCTATAACTTCTATGTCTCGAGCTCTGAAGACGACAACAAGGAGAAGTTCAACAAAAGATTATATATAGAGCGTCTCTACTATTACCTATATCTTGATGAAAGATCCAAAGTAAGAGTCGGCAAATTCTACTCACCCATCGGTTTTTGGAACAGAATGTCAATAGATGTACTCAGAGACACCACTTCCGACCCATACTTCATAAATACGATATTTCCAAACTCCACTACCGGTATTCTTTACAAAATAGAGATCAAAAACAGTTTCAGCACCTCTATCTCAATACAACACAACAACGATATAAATACGGATATGAACAGTTTTCATACCGATAGACACTACTATATCTCTCTGAATATGGAGAAGGATACGATTGAGTGGCGCACGGCAGCGGGATGGTACAGGATAAAAGCGGGAAAAAGCCGCTGGTATATGGCACTCTCTTTTCAAAAACTGCTCGAAAATATGACGATTTTGGGTGAGTCGGCTATTGCAGTAGACTCCTCTTTTGCGAAAGGATTCTCTTATGACATCTATATTCAGGATACCTGGCACATAAGAGAGAGGCATGACATTATATTCCGGATTGAAAAATATAAGGAGAGCAGCATATCCCAAAACCGGGATCTTACGGCTCTGGCAGGCTATACTTACCGACCAAGGCCCAATATCGCTTTGAAAGCGGAATACAATATGTATGAAAGAAAAAGCGGGAAGGCGCTCTTCTCTTTCTCGCTTATGTTTTAGCATATGAAAGCCATTTTTCTGCTAATACTCTCAATATCTTTATTGACAGCGGAAATAAGACTGGCTGTTGTCACGAACCCATACAACTCCATAGATCGTATCGATAGAACAACTCTGAAAAAACTATATACCGGGAAACAGTTCCAGTTAAAAGGTCACAAAGTTCTGCTGATAAACCTTCCTTATGACCATCCTGTCAGAATCGAGTTTGAAAATGCTTTGGGGACAAACAGAATGTCCCTTAAACGATGCTGGCATATTGCCCACTATAAAGGCCACCGCTCCCCCAAAGTACTAAAATCACAACAAGCTGCGGCAAGGATGATAAAAACTATTCCATACGCCATAGGCTATATGGAGCCCTCTTTGGCAGAGAGAGAGGGGCTTAAAATTATTTTAAGGCTGGATAGATGATAAACTCTATGCGGTTCAAACTTCTTCTCGCATTCTCAATAATTCTGACTGCGGGCTTTATTACAACATGGCTTATCCTCTCAAGATACGAAACCCACAAACTCACCGAAGAGATAGTAAACAGACTCCATATCGAAGCAATAGAATCGGCAGATGATATAGTTCGAAACCTCGAAGAACTCAAAAAAGAGCTGCTTTTTCTCTCGACCCTGGATGTAATGGACGACATCATTGCCCATGATGTGGATATACGCATTGAATCCTATCTGAAAAAGAGAGCGGCCGATCTGGGCTACGGGATAGAGTTCGTACTCTTCAATGCCAATGGAAAAGAGATTCTTACGACATCACGGAAAAATATAGCTCCAGATTCAAACAGTCTCTTCAGTGCAGTAGCCGACGGCAAAAGCATTTTTAAAGGGTTTTATATCATCTCGACTCAGGTTCATGCCTCGTTTGACAAAAATTTGAATATTGGGAGACTGGTTATGCTGATTCCTCTCCAATATTTTAAAAGAAGCCTGCATGAAACAGGAGATAAATTTGCATGGCTCCTGCCTCCCGAAAATTCGGACAAAACCACAAAAGAGATTTTTTCCGCTCCGAATGAGAAGCTGGATGATATGATATACGCATCCATTCCTATGGCATCCCCACTTTACGGCTGGAAGCTCATTTATGCCGTAAAAAAAGACGATGCCCTGCAAACTGTATATTTCGCAAAAAAAATCATTTTTGCCACTTTCATCATAATGGCCGTTCTTATGGCAATTCTCACTTTAATGGTAGAGAAGCAGCTCCTCGCTCCCGTAAGGGATCTCTCCAAGTTTGTCAAAAGGATTATAGAGACAAACAACTACAAACTCAAACCGCCGATACCCTCGAATGACGAGGTAGGTGATCTGGCCAAAAGTTTTGCGTTCCTTATGGAGAGAACAGACGAGGCGCTCACAAAGATCGAAGAGCAGAATTTACGACATATGAAAACACTAGAAGCGCTCATGACGTTTCTGGAAGAGATGGCGGCTGCAAAAAGTGTAGATGAGGCAATAGAGACAGCAACGAACAGGATCAGACTGATGACTGGCTCGAAAGAGGTTAGTGTCACCGAGAGTGCGAATCGTGAAGATGGGAGTTTATCGATTCGGATTCTTTACGAAAAAAGAGAAGTGCCGGTATACAAGTACATCAATGTCAGAGAGATCAACGACACTCTTGCAATGACGGACAGAGTCTACGAATCGATCGGCCGCATCGTCTCTGCACAGATAGAGAGACTCTACCTGCTAAAGAGCAAAACCTCTTTTTTTTCCGGACTCTCCCATGAGCTCAAAACACCTCTTGGATCCATCCTGACACTTGCGCAGCTTCTTATCGGATCTGGTAAGTGCGGAGAAAAAGAGATGGAGTCCCTTGCCAGAATAGAACACTCCGCACAGTACCTTCTTCATATAATCAACGATATTCTCATGTTGGCGAAAGCTGATGCGGGAGAGATCAAACCGCATATACAAAAGTGCGACATAAGAAGCCTGATCGGTGAATGTATAGAGATAATAGAGCCTCTGGCAAAAGCCAAAAATCTTAGCCTTGAAACACTCTTTTTGGATCAATGCAAAAATATACCTACAGATCCGAAACTTCTGAGGATGGTAATAATAAATTTTTTGGCAAACTCTGTTAAGTTCACCAAAAAAGGTTACATTAAAGTGGCCGTATCTGAAAACGAAGGAAATTTACGTATCGAAATCAAAGACAGCGGAATAGGAATTTCAAAAGAGAATCTCGACAAACTCTTTGACGAATTTTTCAGGGAGTATAGAGAGGATTCAAGCGAACATGGCACCGGAATAGGACTCGCCTTGAGCAAAAAAATCGTAGAGATTCTGGGTGGTCGACTAAAGATTTTCAGCGAAGGAGAGGGAAAGGGTGCAAGTGCGACGATCACTCTCCCTCTATAGTGTATCCCACTCCCCGGACCGTCTTAATAAAACCGCTGTTTTGAATCTTTTTTCTAATATTTTTTATGTGTACATCCACAACATTACTGGATGAGATTTTATTAAAGTCTCTATGTATATGTTCGAAAAGCTGATATCTCGTCAAAACCACTCCCCTGTTTCTGACCAGAAGTTCCAGCAGTTCAAACTCTTTTGCAGACAGATCCACACTATTTTCACCAACTTTTACACTCCTGTATTTCAGGTCTATCTCTATATCGTCAATTTTTACTACTTCATTTTTTACTGTTGCTCCCCTTCTGATCAGTGCGCGAACCCTCGCCAGAAGCTCAATATTTGAAAACGGCTTGGGAAGGTAATCATCGGCACCTTTGTCAAGGGCATTCACTTTGTCCTCTACCTCACCTCTGGAGGAAAAGAGCAATACCGGTGTAGCTACTCCCGTTTCTCTTATCTGATTCAGCCACTCTACACCGCTTCCGTCGGGAAGCATCCAATCCAACAGTATCAAGTCGTAATTCCTCTCATTTAGGACATGTGAGGCTTCAGAGAGAGAGGTCGCGGTAAAAACTCTGTATCCACCGGTTTTAAAAACCTCTTTCAATGCAAAAAGGAGATCTTCGTTATCATCCACTACCAGCAGATATCCCATATACCCCTCCGTTTCTCCGGGAAAAAGTTCTCAAAATAGCGTAACCATCTTCTCCCAAAGCTCTTTTTGCAGCAGAATCCTCTTTACACGCTCCTGCCACAGCTGCGCAAACCGCATCTTCTCATCCAGGGTTGCTACTCCCTGCAGCACCTTCTGCATCAATATCTGCTGTTCGGGATTGCCGGGAACTATGGAGGGGTTGTAGGCAAGCTCCACACTCTCGCCGCTGTCAAGCCGGCTCAGTCTGACCTCTCCCTCCATCTCTACACCGTATATGAGTCTGTTGTTCCTGGCCATTCTTCCGCCGAGCCCTTTGAATCCCCCCTCGTTGGCCGCTCCGGTAATGAAGCCTATGCAGCTGCCTATGACCCCTTCCACACCTTCGTCCAGCGCTCCCCGCATTTCAACCCGTATCTCACCTCTTACGGGAAGCTCGTCACTATACAGCTTTTTCAGACCGATCGAGGTCATGATCCACGCACCCGCTACGGTGGGGCACGAGTGGCCCGCAAGCTTCACCATATCCAGGTAGTTGTATGTAAACTTGCCATCTTCCACGGCGCCGAGCGTCTCCGCCAAAGGGTCGTACATATCGATCGGTTCGACTTCATCGAAAAAGTCAGGGTATTTCATAGGATTCCTTTATCTTTTAGGGATTGGTATATTTTGGCGGCACGAACCAGATTCGTACCGTATAGCAGAAACTCCGCGGCCATAAATGCTCCGACCGCTTTCCATGCGTACGGTGTCACCATCAAAGCGGCTCCGGCCGCCAAAAGGCCCCAGTGTATCCAAAGATGCGCCATAGCCCTTTTTGAGGGTATGATATCTCCCATCATCGGGCACTCGATCACCCCTTTTGCATTGAGGTGAAACCAGACGAGAAAAGGGACTATCTTGTAGCTCATCGCAAATATTACGCTCAATACAAAATATCCGAACAGAAGGGCGGCTGACGAAACCAGAACTTCGATATAGACAAAGTTTGACAAAAGAGCCGTTACGCACGCAGCCGCCAAAGAGATCATAGCCGTCCGCCACATTAATACCGTAGCATCGGCGACAGGACGTTTTCTCTGGGAGAGACGTCTGAGAGTGACTGCGGCAAAGATGAAAAAGATAAAAGCGAGCAGGATGTCCATCATGGCGGCCGCTTCCGGCATAATGTACGAAACGGCGAAAAAAAGAATAAGCAGCACAAAGACGGCGGCGGGGAAAAGATCTGTTACCTCCCTGGGGTACGGTGGTGTGACATAAAACATCTCGATCACCTGAAAAGCCACCGCCATGACCAGTACGCCGATCCATCCAAAAAGCATAAAGTGGATATGGACGGAGCGTAGCACCATAGGATCGAGCCCTAAATCGAAATCCATAAAGATAGCCGTCAATGCCAGCGCGAATAGGATCCCGAAACCGAGGCTTGATATGGAGACCATCATCCCCCTTACCGAGGCTGTCCTGTTCTCCACTTTAATAAGCTTCGAAAGCATAAGGTATATCACAAAACCGAGGCTTCCGACAAGAAGCGGCACGGCCGGATGCATTAGAACGTAGCGATCGAAATAGAAAGAGGCCGACAGCAGAATGATACCGACAACCATAAGCAGATGGATCCACCTCGCATGATAGAGCGGCTCCGAAATCGAAGCGCCGGCAATTACAGGCAACATCTGAAACAGCGCACCGACCATGGCCATTGCGGCGACACCCAGCATCAGCAGGTGCACTACGGATACTACTGCGGGTGTATCCCACTGAAGAAGCGTCTCCGGATCTGCAAAAAGTATGGCTGCAGCAGCCAGAATACCGAAGAGCGGGATAGTCAGGAAGAATCGCAATATCACTTCGATAGGCGGAGCCTGATCGAGTGAGAGACCTTTATTGAACACTACAGTACCTTTTCATCACTTTTTCAAGATCCAGCTCTTCGCTTTTCGAAAACAGGATATGCCACTCGTTTTCTGCAGCCTCACACACTTCGAAACGGATTCCATACCGTTCGGCTATTATAAGTAGAGGCTGGGGCAGACGGTGGATAAGCAGATGAAACAGGTTCGAACCGTCCAGCTTCTGAAACATCTGTACCGACCTCTCAAGCGGCTCGGGATGATTCAGTCCTCTTGCATCCAGCTCCAAAATCTCTGTACCGCTCAATGCTCTTTCATCTCGCTTACCAGTTTTTCGGCCTCGGTGTCCAGAAGCCGGTCGCACATCGCATACAACATCTGCTCCTCCTTCATGTTGTGCTGCTGCAGGAGTATCATAAGGGTATCCGCAACCGAAAAGAACCTCTCTCTGTCTCTCTTGTCTATAGCCTCTTTGAGCTGCTCCAGAAGCCCTCTTACCTGAGTATGCTCATAACGCATAACCTGTGTTGGCCCTTCACTGCTTCCGGCAGCCTTCTCGAATGCGGGAAAGAGTATCTCCTCCTCTTTCAAAAAGTGCCTGAGGGTATCGAGCATAAACTCTTCGAAATGTTTGAAAGCCTCGTCGAAGTCACCATTGCTCGCTGCCTGTTCGGCTTTCGCAAACGACTCGTCACAGCTACGGTGCTCTTCTCTCATATAGTTGGATATCTGCATACAATCTGCTCCTATCTGAAAGTTAAAAATATTTTTGCCATCAGTACGGCAGTCAAAGCCAAAAACGAGACCATTATCCAGTCCATCTTTTTCCCTTCTCCTGCCCCCATGTATTCTTCAGAGACACGTAAGTTTGTTAAGTCTCCTCTTTCACAACTTCTCTTTGGACAACTCCCGCCGCCTGGAGGGAAACCGCCTTCAGCGCCGTTGTGACATACGCTCCGAAAGGGTCGAGCTTATACGGTTCTCATGAAATAAGTTTAATGCGATTGTACTCAAAAAGATCTTTTGAATTGGTTGATGTTCATCAACAAATCCGGATTTTTATCTTAAATAAAACAGATGTCACTATTGTGTCACCAAGCCCCGTAAAAACGGTATGTCGTGACACTTTTGTGAGCTATTTTTTTATGGCTCGGCAAGTAAAAAAAGCTTACAATTTCAGAGTCCGGCATACGAATATTTCGTAACCGGGTACCTGCTCCTTTAGCTTGCACCGAAATGAGCAATTTTTTGAAGCATTCAGTGCTTCAGACACCCTTTCGGAACCTGTCACGAATAAGTGATAAAGCACTTCTTCGCGACAGGTTCTGTCCAAAGGGTGCTTCCAAAGCCCCGTTGAGACAGCAGAACCTCCCGGGGTTTTCGAGGCACCCGGGATAACTCCTGCAAAATACCATACTAAAAAGATTTTTACGATGCTGAAAGAGATTCTGAAAAGAGACGGTACAAAAGAGGCGTTTGCCCCTTATAAAATAGAAGATGCGATCAAGGCGGCTTTCAAAAGCCAGAACACGACTTATGACAATACGATATTTTTCAATGTTCTTGACAGACTGAAGCAAAGACGCATCGCCGCGGTCGAAGATATTCAGGATATGATAGAACAGGAGCTCTTCAAGGCGCGCTATTTCGAAGTGATGCGCGCCTTCATGATCTACCGCCATACCCACAAGATGCAGAGAGAGCATATTCTTGGTCTGGTTGAGGACACCACGTTCGTAAACTCCACCGAGACGATTGAGGAGTATATCTCCAAAAGCGACTGGCGCATAAACGCAAACTCGAATACCGGATACTCACACGCGGGGCTGATAAACAATACAGCCGGCAAAATAATCGCCAACTACTGGCTCGATAAAATCTACTCCAAAGAGGAGGGTTACGCCCACAGAAACGGCGACTATCATATACACGACCTGGACTGTCTGAGCGGCTACTGCGCCGGCTGGAGTCTAAGAGCGGTGCTCGACGAGGGTTTCAACGGTGTAAGGGGCCGTGTCGAGAGCCGTCCGCCGAACCACTTCAGAGAGGCGCTCGGACAGATGGCAAACTTTCTCGGAATCCTGCAGTCGGAGTGGGCCGGGGCACAGGCGTTCAGCTCCTTCGACACATACCTGGCACCCTATGTATTTAAAGACCGCCTCAGTTTTACGGAGACCAAAAAGGCTATACGCAGCTTCGTATACAACCTCAATGTCCCGGCACGCTGGGGGCAGTCGCCCTTTACGAACATAACCATCGACTGGACGGTTCCGGAAGATCTGAAAGAGCAGTTCCCAACGCGTGCGCAGAAGCATCTACTAAAGGGGGTCGACGATGCGGACCTGCTGAAAGAGGCCCAAAAACGCGACCCCGACATAACCTCTCTGGACCAGATGTGTTATCGCCACTTCCAGCCCGAGATGAATATGATCAACCGTGCATACTACGAAGTGATGACCGAAGGCGACAGTACCGGCCAGCCCTTTACCTTTCCGATACCTACCGTAAACATTACCGAAGAGTTCGACTGGTACGGCGAAAATACGGATATACTTTTCGAAAACACGGCGAAGATCGGCTCGTCATACTTCCAGAACTTCATAGGCAGCCAGTATAAACGTGATGAAAATGGAAATCTGGTACCGAACAAAGAGGCGTACAAACCGGGACATGTAAGAAGCATGTGCTGCCGGCTCCAGCTCGATCTTCGCGAACTGCTCAAAAGAGGGGGCGGGCTCTTCGGGAGCGCTGAAATGACCGGGAGCATAGGGGTGGTCACGATAAATATGGCCAGACTCGGATACCTCTATAAAAACGACATGACGGGGCTTTACAAGAGGCTTGAAGAGCTGATGGATCTGGCAAAATCGACACTCGAAAAGAAGAGAAAGTTTATACAGGAGCTTTACGAGAGGGGACTCTTTCCCTATACGAAACGGTATCTTCCCGGTTTCAACAACCACTTCTCTACAATAGGTATAAACGGCATGAACGAGATGATCAGGAATTTCTCCGAAGACACGATCAAGATAGCGGACGAAGAGGGCAGACGGATGGCCCTGGATATTCTCGATTTCATGCGTGAGAGAATGAGAGAGTACCAGGAGGAGACCGGAAACCTCTACAACCTCGAAGCGACACCGGCGGAGGGAACCACATACCGCTTCGCCAAAGAGGACAAAAAGAGGTACCCGAACATCATTCAAGCCGGAAGTGGCGAAAATATCTACTATACCAACTCGTCACAGATACCTGTCGACTTGACGGAAGATCCGTTCGAGGCTCTGGAGCTGCAGGACGAACTTCAATGCAAATATACCGGAGGAACGGTTTTACACCTCTATATGCGAGAGCGCATAAGTTCGGCAGAGGCGTGCAGAAACCTCGTAAAGAAGGTCATAACCAACTTCAAACTTCCATACATCACGGTAACGCCGCTCTTTTCGGTATGCCCCAAACACGGCTATATACCGGGCGAACACGAATTCTGTCCGAAATGTGATGAAGAGCTGCTGCAAGCTTGCGAAAAGGAGGAGAAAAAATGTTCATCGTTTTAGCCAAAGACCAGTCGTCTGGTTCATTTATAAGACTGCTCTTCCGAATGGCCGGAAGCACTATACGTCCCGATACCCAGGGATTCATATCCAATAGATAAAAGGAGGAGATCATGCATAACAGAGAGGAGATTCTCAAAAAGTTCCGGAATCGACGCACAAGATGCACAGTATACACGAGAGTGATGGGTTACCATAGACCGGTGGAGAGCTTCAATATAGGCAAAAAAGGCGAACATCGCCAAAGAAAGCAGTTTGTTGAACGATAAACAGATTTTCGATATCACACCGTTTACCCATCTCGACTATCCCGGTAAACTCGCCTGTATAGTCTGGTTTTGCGGCTGCAATATGCGCTGCATGTACTGCTACAACAGCGATATCGTATTTGCCAAAGAGGGCAATTACGGAGTAGACGAACTCTACAGCTTTCTCGAAAGACGCATAGGGTTGCTTGACGGGGTGGTTTTGAGCGGAGGAGAGCCAACGATACACGACCTGATCCCCATTTGCCGCAAAATAAGGGAGTTTGGCTTCTCCATAAAACTCGATACGAACGGACTCAACACCGAAATGGTGGAGGCACTTGTCGAAGAGGGGCTGGTCGACTACATCGCCCTCGATTTCAAAGCAATGAACGGAAAGTTCGGCTATGTGACAGGATCGAGCAGGTATAAAGGCTTCACCAAAACACTGGAGTTTCTTGTCTCGAGTCAGGCGCAGTTCGAAGTACGCACTACAATCCATTCCGACCTTCTGCAGCCCGAAGATATAAATATAATGATGCGAGAGCTGAAGTCATACGGATACTGCGGCCCTTACTATCTTCAGAGATTCATAGAGACCAGAAACAATATCGCAAATATGAAAAGTCCCGAAAGCGACTTTGACGAGAGCAGACTGGAGGGTACGCTTCAGATCATTTGGCGCTAACGAAAGAGCTTCCGAAACCGACAAAATTTTCCATACACTCTACTCTCACCTCTTTTTGGAGCCGACTCCGGCCAGAAGGTATCCCTGTCCCGATATATTCTCAATTAACTTTCTGTCACTCTTCTGCCTGACACGCTTTATAAAAGTTCTGAGCCTGTCGTCGCTCACCTCTTCATCCGGCCAAAGTGCGGCTTTGATCGCATCGTTCGAGAGGTAGTTATTCGGGCTGTGAAGGAGCTGGGCTATAAATCTGCTTTCACGCTTGCTAAGGTGTACAAGAACTCCGTTTTTGAAGAGCTGTTCGCTCTGGAGATCGTACTCGAACGGCTCTATCAGCTTAATCCTGTTCTGCTTTTTTATCCGCAGTGCCAATTCACAAAGATAGTTCAAAAGCTCTTCCGGATCGAAAGGCTTTATGAAATATTTGACCACTCCGACATCTATGGCACCGAGCAGCTTCTGTTTGTCACTGTATGCGCTGAGTATTATTATCGGTATATCGGGGTTTTCCGACTTTACGGCAGAAGCGAGTTGAAGCCCGTCCATTCTTGGCATTGTAATATCCGTAATGACTATATCTGGCCTGAGCTTTCTGAAAACCTCCAGCCCCTCTATCCCGTCATGCGCTATTGTAAACTCCGCAAAGTAATCCCCGATCGCCTCCTTGAGAAGCTTTGCAAGGGTCGCCTCATCTTCTACCAGCAGCAGACGCAGCTTTACAAGCCTGGAGCTACACGACATCCGCAGTCTCCTCTGCCAGCGGGATCTCTATCACGAAGCAGGCGCCGTCACCGCAGTTGCTCGCCTCTATGCTGCCCGAGAGCCCCTTCTCTATGATCATCTTCGACATAAAGAGCCCAAGACCGGTCCCTTTGGCAGTATGTTTGGTGGTGAAATAGGGCTCGAATATCCGTTCCAGGGCCGACTCTTCGATACCGCCGGCATTGTCGGCTACGATGATTCGTGCAAAATCCCCGTCTCTCGACACTTTCAAAGATATTTTTCTCTCCCTTACATCATTTTCAATGAAAGCGTCCTTGGCGTTTTGAAGCAGGTTGATAATGACCTGCGAGAGCTCGTTGCTGACCCCTACAGCCTTGAGTGACGTATCTATGGACATATCTATCTCGATATGCTCTTTTTCGAGAGTTTTATGCAGTATCTGCATCGACTCCTCCAGACTCTTGGCAATCTCGAAAGGCTCTTTGGGTTTGTCCGGTCTGAAAAAGTTGATGAAATCCTCTATCGTCTGCGACATGTTCTGGATCATCGTTTTCGCTTCGTCGTAGATCGCTTCTAGCTGTTCATCGTCTCTTTTGAAAGCTGCCCTCTTCATATTGAAAAGAGCCAGCGTAAGCTCTGTAAGAGGCTGCCTCCACTGGTGGGCAATGTTTGCCATCATCTGCCCCAGGCTGGCGAACCTCGACTGCCAGAAGAGCATCTTCTGTTTCTCCTCGTTTTTGCGCACCTCTTCACGTACCCGCTCTTCGAGATTCTTGTTGAGCTCGTAAAGCTTGCGCGTCTGCAGGGCCACGCGCCTCTCGAGAGTCCTGTTGAGAGCTTCGAGCTCCTTCTCCTTCTTTTCGAGCGCGATCTTCAGATTCACCTCTTTCGTGACATCGTATCTGATTGCTATGAACTCTCCTATATCACCGTTTTCGTCCAATATGGGAATGATGGTGGTGTTTACGAAGAAGGTACTGCCGTCTTTGGCCATATTCATGACGGTAGATTTGAATATCTTCTTCTGCAAAATCGTATCCCACAACCGCTTGAAGTTACTGGCCGGAACGTCCGGATGGCGAACTATGTTGTGGTTCTGGCCTATCAGCTCCTCTCTCGTGTAGCCTGAGATTTTGCAAAACTCGTCGTTTACGAAAGTTATGATACCGTTGATATCGGTTTTAGAGACGATATTCGAACTCTCGATCGCATTTTTGTACTGCTTGAACATAGGCTAATTATAGCACTTTTCCCACTCTGTAAACTCGTTCGAAAAGTAGTTTATGCGAACTTTTTTGAACTCTCTTGTCGAGTATAGATAGCTGTAATCGTCCACACCGATCTCTTCCGCCATCTCCGAAACGATCTTTTCGACCTCCTCTCTGCTCTTCCCGTGCACCATCGAAAAGAGAGGATACGGCCAGTTCGGGTAAACCGGGCGCAGATAGCAGTGGCTGACCGCGCTGTAAGCCGCAACCGTTTCGCCGATCTCTTCGGCACGATTCTCGGGTACTCTCCATACAACCATGGCATTGGCGGTGAATCCCGCTTTTCTATGGTAAAGAATTGAAGCGAAACGTCTCATGATGCCGGCCCTCTTCATCTTCTGCACTTCGGCGGAGAGCGTCTCGTACCCTATACCCAGAGCGTCTACTATATGGGCAAATGGCTCTTTTACCGCCGCAATATCATTCTGAAGCCCCCTTATCATCTCGTAATGTATATCTTTTAGCTCCATAGGCTCCCTTTTTACCTTTTTGGGGCGCTCTTTTTTGGCTCTGTCGCCCTTTAGATCGAGCTGTACCGAGATTTTGAACATTTTTTTCGTCGGAAGTATTATGTACTCTTCGCATCCAGCCTGCTTGGCAAGCAGCTCCACGGTTCTTTCGAGTCCCAGCTTCGAGTCGGGCGCTACCGCGATGGTGAACCAAAGGTTGTAGGGATTGTCCCTTTCGTAATTGTGGCTTACGCCCGGGTGCCTGTTGATGAGTGCTGCAGCCTCTTCTATCTTGTCGGTTTTAAACGCTACAAGCGAAGATCTGTAGCCGAGACTCTTCGTATCAAAAATTGCCGAAGTCTGGCGGATGATCTTCTCCTCTTTGAGCCTGGAGTAGAGATTCAAAACCTCCTCTTCACTGCCGCCGAGCTCCTTCGCCAACTCCGCAAAAGGCCTTTTGCATACGGGAAACTCTTTCTGTATCAGTGTCAAAAACTCTTTTTCCATATCCGTCCGCTTTTTTCGCTCCATTATAAAGTTTTCCTCTTTACACTTTCCTTGACGTCTATCAACAGCTTTTCAAGGAGGGTATGATAAGATTATTTTCACTTTGAAAGGATATCTATTGGCGTATTTTCCGGCATTCATAAAACTCGACGGCAAAAATGTTCTGGTGGTGGGTGGAGGCCGTATCGCCGGCGAAAAGCTCGATAAACTGCTCGACTTTACAGACAATATCACCGTAATCTCCCCCAAACTGGGCCGACACACGAAAGAGCTGGTCGAATCGGCTGGCCTGAGAGTGATTGAACGCCCATACGAAGATTCCGATATAGAAGGTTTCGATATAGTCATAGTGGCGGTAGACGACCTCGATCTTCAAAAGAAGATCTATGAAGCATGCCGTGCACGGCACACTCTGTGCAACAGCGTCGACTCCGTGGATTACTGCGACTTCATCTTCCCCTCCTACACAAAAAAAGGGGATCTCACCGTCGCCTTCTCCACCTCCGGCGTCTCCCCTTCGGTAGCAAAATATCTGCGCCGCTCGATCGAGAAGCTCATTCCGGACTCCATTTCCGAGTTTCTAAAAGAGATGAAGAGTCTGCGCTCTACGCTGCCCAAAGGCAGGGAGCGCATGAAGATGTTGGATGAAAAAGCGAAAAACTATATAGAAAATCTCTTTCCAAAGGATAGGAATGTTCAGTAAAAAACTGGTCTGGGCGCTGATGGCGATTTTCGCCTTTTTAAGTATAAGCACACTCATCATGAATATGCCGGAAAAGAAGGACAGGCACGTCATAGAAAAGATTAGCGCATATTTTCCCTACGAGATTACGAAAACCATGGGCGGACTAGACATAGTAGACAAAAGGAGCGGCGAAAAGCTCAAGATAGACAATGCAAAGGTTTTCCTGGCCTTCGACGACCTTCTTAAGAAGTGGGGCGGCACGCACCTGAAACTTAAAGATTCCACACTTGTCATCTTGGATGACGAAAACAGGACCGTCGATACTATGCACCTGAACGAAAAAGAGATCTCATTCGTCAAGAATTTCTTTTTCAAGTAGCGCCGCATCTACGGCTCCCGAAATGGGAGGTTTCAGAAGCACCTCTTCGGGCGAAAGCAGAAATATCGTCGGATAGTCGAGTGTGTAGAGCAGCTCTATCGGATAGTCCTCATTCTCCCTGGTGACTATTACCGGAACTGTCTTTTCGTTTACCAGCCGCACTATACGCTTCTGCATCAGCGTTGTAGCGAAAAGCCTCCTGCACTCGTCGCACTCTCTTTCGACAAGCACCACGAACATCGGCCTCTTTTCGGCCTGCGAAACTCTCAGCGCACTCTCGAACAATCCGTACCATCTGATGGTGGAAGCTTGCAAAATTGTGGTAAGAAGCGTCACTGCGACGATAAAGAGCTTCATCTGATCTCGTACCCCACAAGATCACCCTCCAGCGTTTTCAAAAAGGCGACTATCTCGTCTATCTGTTCATAGCTCAGTATCAGTCCTAGCTGGTGGCGTGCCATTATGCGTACCGCCTCCTCGATCTTTTGTACCGAGCCGTTGTGAAAATAGGGCGCCGTACGGGTCACGTTGCGCAGTATGGGAACACGGAAAATAAACTGCCCGTTTCGGCCATGAAACCCTCCGATATCGGGAAACGGAAACGGCTCGTCGCCGCGAATCTTCTGCCATTTGAAACCTGCAAAATAGCGCTCATCGTTCACGAAACGGGATTCTGGGGAGAGTATCGAGTTATATTTTCTGAGAGGGAAATGCTGCAGGCTCTGCCCGCCGACGCTCATTCCGGTATGGCACCCTTTGCAGCCAATACGCATAAAGAGGTACAACCCTCTTTTGGCCTTTTGCGATATAGCATCGTCGTCACCCTCTAGAAAGCGGTCGAACGCACCGCGGGTAAGAAGGGTTCTTTCGAATGCTGCGATCGCTTTGGTGACTGTATCTAATGTTATTCCCTCATCTGGGAAAACCTCATCAAACAGAGCTCTATACCCGATGTCCGCTTTAAGCCTCTCTTCCACCTCCCCGGGGGTCATTCCCATTTCGAAAGGGGCCTGTATCGGTCCTTTGGCCTGATCTTCCACATCCGGACTCCTGCCGTCCCAGAACTGGCGCTTGGCCAGTGCGGCATTCAAAACGGTAGGTGAATTGAGATGAAAAGGATTCGCCTGCCCCCCTATCCCGATAGCCGTTGGCCTGTTGTCGTCTCCGCCCTCCTCGATTATGTGGCAGCTTGCGCAGCTTACTCTTCTATCTTTAGAAAGTATCGGATCGAAATATAGCGCCCTGCCGAGTGCGACCTTTTCCGGAGTTACGGGATTTTCGGGATTGTCTACAACTTTTTTCGCCTCCTTCCAGCTCTTTGGAACAGGCAGCATCCCTCGGCTCAGTGCACGTTCACGCAGCTCTTCGCTATTTATTTCAGGCGTGCCATTTCCACCCGCCGGTATAAGTATCCCTATTTTAAAATAGAGCGCGAAGACTCCGAAAGATATGAGAAGTATCACAAAAACCGTTCTCATAGCCGATCCTCTATATTCCGAAAGTCTCTTTCACCCTCTTTTCGAACGTCTTGTCATCCAACTCTTTTCGAAGCGACACGAATCTCTCCGCCTCCGCACCGACCGGAACAAAGATGTCGGCATCCTCATTCTCTATTATACTCTTAACGGCCTGCGCCACGGGAAGCGGCCGAGGCCCCTCGTTTATCGCATTCGCAACGATCGGAACGAAGTGTGAGACCAGCTCTTTGTATGGAGACTCTTCAATGAGTGTATCTTCATTGACGACAAGCCCCTTTTTAACGAAGTTCGTTCCAAAAAGCCCGGACTGTATGGAGTGAACCCTGATACCGAACGGCAGCGTCTCGAATCTCATAGAGTCGACAATCCCCTCCACCGCATATTTGCTTGCATTGTAGTGGGTCAAAAGGGGCAGCCCCATCTTTCCGAGAAATGAGCTTATGTTGATAATGACACCTTTTCTCGCCTGTCTCATATGGGGCAGAACTTCCCTCGTAGTACGCAAAAGGCCGAAAACGTTGACGTTGAACTGGTCGAACATCTCCTTGTCGGTAGCCTCTTCAACCGTTGCGACTAAGCCGTAACCGGCATTGTTTACCAAAACGTCTATCTTTCCCTCTCTCTGTATTACGCTCTCTACAGCCTCTTTTATACTGTAGGAGTCCGTTACATCAAGATAGAGAGTTTTTACGCCCGGGCAATCCTCCCCTGAAAGAGTCCGGTCTCTTGTACCGCCGTATACTCTATAGCCTTCGCTCGCCAGCAGTTTCGCCGTCTCCTTGCCCATTCCGGAGCTTGCTCCGGTTATCAGTACCACTTCCGACATACTCCCCTCCTTTTTTCGAAAAGAGCCGTTCAGCCGCCCCAAAGAGGCGGAAGGCATACGCCATAATCCATGTTTAAACAATTATAGTAGTCGATACATATCAAAATCAAGATATTTTTGGCACGAAAAGGATTTTGTTTTGGCACGAAAAGGATTATTTCGGAGTTTCAAAATATGATACCATGACCAAATAAAATGGGAACGAAGTAGTGTCGGGAGAGGAAGGCGGGTAACCGTTTCGTTTTCAGTCGGGTTTTGAACAAGAAGACTACTTCAGATCTTTCGGGTATATTCCGTACGTTTCGAAAAATAGTCTGCCGAAGTGGCCCTGATGTCTATAGCCGACCTTTCTCGCCACTTCGCCGATAGAGAGTACACGGTCTTTAAGCAGCAGATTCGCCCTCTCCAGCCTCAGCTTGCGAATGTAGTTTCCTATAGTGGTTTTGTAGACCTTTTTGAAAATGCGCTTTAGCTTCGTTTCGTTAGTGGCGCAGATATGGGCAAGTTCCGGTATGGTCAGCGGGGATACGAAGTTGTTGAGCAGATATTTCTGTGCTCTCTGCGCGATTTCCAGCTCTTCGGAGCCTATACTCTCATCTACCAGGCACATCAGAGAGAATCGGTGTATCATAAACTCGATGACGTTATGCTCACATTTTATACTGTGGAGCCTCTGCTGTAGCCTCGTGTCGACAATCTTCTCTATTATGTGAAGGCTCAACGCGTCCAGCGGCTTGCTCTCCACCTGTTCGACACCGATCTCACCCTGAATCTTCTCATAGAGAAAATCTATCGGCTCGTTTCTGTTCAGGCTGAGATACCTCTTTAGAAAAAAGTCGGCGATGCACAATACAAAGATGTCGCTACTCTCCGATGCCTCAATCGTAAGGGTGAAATCCTGCCTCGAGGAGCAGTAGATATTCACTTCGTCTCTTTTTGAAGAGAGCGCTTCCGTACTCCCCTTCTGTAAAATCGTGAACTCTCCCTCTTTCACAACCGTGATTACAGCCATTCTGTCGAGATTTTTGATATCGAAACAGCGTTTTTCGTGCCTTTTCAGGCGTATATCGAAAAAGACGATACCGTTGGAGATATCCACCCTTCTTATATGCTCTTCGCCCCTCTCGTAGAGGTCGGTTGTCTTGTATCTCTTGTCGCCGATATTGAAAAAGAGACTCTCCATCACAAATCGTAATACTCTCTTACACGACGCTCGAAATCTTCATCACTCAGCTCTTTGCGCATAGGAATGAACTTTCTCGCTTTCTCTCCGGCTGTAACCCTCGCCGGGAAGCTCTCATCCTCTATTATCCTGTATATGAGCGCCGCCACCTCTTTGGCATCGTTTCCGCGGTTTATCTGTTCCACGATTCTGGGAGCCAGATTCGAAACCATGTAGGCATAGGGAGACTTTTCACTGAATGTCCGTGCGTTCGTAACCAGGTTGGCCCTGGCAAACTGGGTATCGAAAAAGCCGGGCATTACGGAGTGGACGCGAATGTTGAAGTCGGCCAGCTCATATCTGAGTGAATCGGTAATCCCCTCTACGGCATACTTCGTGGCGTTGTACATCGTAAGAAGAGGAAGACCGATCTTGCCGAGAAACGAACTTATATTCACTATCACGCCCGATCTCTCTTCTCTCATCAGGGCGATGGAGTGTTTTGTCACTCTAAGGAGGCCGAAAACGTTCACGTTGAACTGGTCGAACATCTGCTTTTCATCCAGATCCTCTACCGTGGAGACCAGGCCGTATCCGGCATTGTTGACAAGAACATCCAGCCGCTCTATGCCGTAAAAGGCCTCTTCGACACTTTTTGGATCGGTTATATCCATGTAGACTGGAGTCACTTCGCCTTCAAAAATCCCTGAGAGTTTTTCAGGATCGCGGGTAGCGGCATATACTTTAAACCCCTTCTGCGCAAGAAGACGGACACTCTCTTTGCCCATTCCGCTTCCCGATCCCGTTACAAATACGACTCTTCCCCGTTTCATTAGAGATCCTCTCCTGCGCCGCGTCGTAAGCCGACCTGCTGCAATACCGCGGTAAAAACAGGCCGCATCACCGACTCAAACTATTTCGACTCCTCTATCCACTCGAGGTCCTTTTTCAGCTCCACCACTTTACCTACAACTATGAGAGCCGGAGTCTGAATCTGCGCATCTTTCACTTTTGCATATATATTCTCAAGCGTTCCGGTAACACTCTTTTGATCGGGAGTGGTCCCCTTGCTTATGACAGCACAAGGCGTATCTTTCGCTCGCCCTACCTTTATCAGATTTTCTACGATGTTCTGCAGATTGTGAAGCCCCATCAGGAATATTATGGTCTCATCGGCTTTCATCGACTCCCAATCCACCTGGGAGTGCTTTTTATTTGGGGTCTCATGCCCTGTTACGACCTTGAAAGAGACGGCCACTCCGCGATGGGTAACGGGTATGCCGGCATATGCGGGAACTGATATCGCCGATGTAACACCCGGGATAAACTCGAACTCCACCCCTCTTTCACGCAGATACTTAGCCTCTTCGCCCCCTCTGCCGAAAACCAGTGGGTCACCCCCTTTCAGACGCACCACACTCTCGTTTTCCAAAGCCTTTTTGTATATGACTTCGTTTATCTGATCCTGAGGAAGAGTGTGGCGTCCATCCTCTTTTCCTACATAAACGAACTCGCATCCGGGCTTCGCCTCTTTCAGAATGTCCGGGTTGGCCAGACGGTCGTAAATTATCACATCGGCCTCTCTGACCACTCTAAGCGCTTTGACCGTAAGAAGGTCGATATCTCCCGGTCCGGCACCTGTAAGATAGACTTTACCCATAATTTACAATCCTCTTCTTTCTTCATCGTTCAGATAACAGGAGGGGTCTTCCGCCCACAGGTCGCCGAAAATCGCGTAGGCCCTGCTTCTCGACCCTCCGTTGCATACATCTATGACTCCGCATTCGGAGCATATGCCCCCAAGCCGCCTTGGACGCTCCCGCAATCTTCCGAGCATCTCGTTTTTGTCGTCGCACCATATCTCGCTGAAGGGGCGCTCGGTAATGTTTCCTATTACAAACGGGAAGAAGGGGTCGGGCTTGACGCGCCCCAGCCAGTCGATATTCCCGAGTTTCACGCCTGCACTGTTTCCACCCCACCTTACAAGACGCTTTGCCATCTCCTCTTTCAGATGCGGATACCTTTGGGCGAACTTCTCCAAAAAGAGTAGGGCATCCATCTCCATATTGCCGGTAACTATATCGATGCCCCTGCCCTCTTCGACATACTCGAACGCTTTGTCGATCATGAACTCCACATACTCACGCCGCTCCTCTTTGGAGATATCTATTTTCAGATTCTCCAGACCGCGGCCGCTGTATACCAGGTGCGATATATATATCTTGTCCACCCCTATACTCTCTGCAAGTTCGAAGATAGGGTAGAAGCTCTCTTTCGTCTCGTTGGTGAGAGTAAAACGGATTCCTGCGTTTCCGCCGTGCTTTTGAATGAGTGATATGGCATCGAGGCTCTTTCTGTAGGCGCCGTTCATCCCCCTGAACCTGTCGTGCACCTCTTCGATTCCGTCTATACTTATGCCTATGTAGTTGAAGGTTTCGATGATTCGGTCCACATTTTTTTCGCTTACATAGAGCCCGTTCGTGGAGAGATAGGTCATGATACCTTCACTCCGCATCGCATCGGCTATATCGAAAATATCTCTTCTGATCAGTGGCTCTCCGCCAGAAAAGATGACGAATCTCACCCCCGCCTTCTTCAGCTCCGGAATCGTTTCCAAAACTGTCTCTGTAGTCAGGAAATCCTCCGAATTGGGGTCCGCATAGCTGTAGCAGTGGTGACATGCGAGATTGCATCGGTTCGTGAAGTTCCAGATAACGATACTACCGTTCAACGAGCGCTCTTTTTTGCCTTCCGTAACCGATTTGATAAGATTGGAGAGTCTGAACATCAGCGAGTCTCTTTTTTCTCGAAAACGAATATACCCGAAGGTTTCGGTATCTGCCACTCGAGATTTAGCCACCACTTCTTCGGATCGCGATTGTCGACCCTGTATGCCTGGACCATGTTTTTATCGTTGATCGAAAAGTATAGATATGGATGGTTCGGCGACCATCTAAGGTGTAGAACCATACCGGGAAACTTGAGTCTGCGAACGACTCTAAGCCTCTTGGCATCCACTATCTGCACGACAGGAAACTTCTTCCCGCTAAATGTCACGGCAAGCCACTTTTTGTCCGGGCTTAGAGCGGTAAAGACCGGGTTCCCCTCCACCTCGATCGCTTTGACAAGCCTGAAGTCGTGGTCGAATACGAAGATCTTCTTGTTGCCTACCGCCGGAATGAAGAAGTAGTCACCGCTTATACTCCAGAATCCGAAGTGGGGAACCTTCAGAATACGCTCTTTGTCTCCCATCTTCAGTGGAACCTTCCTATATTTCATGGTATCCAGATCCAATACCCCGACACTCTTGGAGTTGAAAAACCCGACCACGTAGAGATTTTTGTCTATCATCGCATCGAAAGGGACTTTTCCGGCATTTTCTATCTTCTTGTAGAGAACGAACCACGGCTTCCTTTCACCCGAATGCTCATCCTGCAAGACCCATATCTCGTCGCTGTCCATACATGCGAAAATCAGGAAATCCCTGTACTCTTTTATTCCGACATTCCGGCTTCCCGTCTTTATGGTCTGAATCGGGTTGAGATCGCGGTCCAGAATCTCTACGGTCTTGTTGTCGTAGTTGGCGACCGCAACGTAGTTGTCACCGATTATAAAACCGATAGCACTTCTACTGGTTTTGTACTCTTTGAGCTTCTTCTCCTTTATCGGATCGAACTTTATAACGTAGCCGTCTCTTGTAATCACATATCCGTCGTTGTCCCTGAACTTAACGACCGCATGGTTGAAGTTGTGCAAACCCTTGATCTCACCCTTGAACATATTGTTCTCTATAACGGCGAGTGCGGAGTCTTCACGCTCGACGACAAAGATTTTGTCTTTCGATTTCGGCACGACCTCAGACGGATCCTTGATCTTCTCCTTCGCCGCCAGGAGAGAGGTGACGGCAAGTATAAAGAGCACTATCTTCAATATCTTCATTTGGCATCCTTGAACTTCATAATGTAATCGGCAAGCGCCTCGAGCTCCTCGGGCTTAAGATCGTTGAATGGAGGCATAGAGTTTCTTTTGTACCCCAACATTCTGTATGTCCCTTTCGGGTCGACTATCTGTGCAATGATTTCACCCCTGTTTCGCTTTGAAGCGATCGTCTTGAACGAAGGCCCGAACGCTTCGGCCGTCTGGTGGTGACACCCCCAGCAATATGTTTTAAAAAGCCTCTTACCGTCCGCTGCCGATACGGCAGAGGCTGCACAGAGAGCAAGAATAACTACGGCTGCTTTTTTCACGACTTCAACCTTTTTAAATTGTTGTTTCGGATGCACTTGGCGGCACATCCATAGGCTCAGACGGTATTCTACCATCTCTACATATACATCAAACTTTTAAAAACATCTATTAGAGACCACTTTCATATACAGAACACTCCTCATATGGAATAAAGGACTCATCTTTTCTGCATAAAAAAGTGATGGAACAGTCTGTTATATCGTTGCAGTTCAGTGAAGGAACATCCCTCCCCGAGGGGAGAGAGGCCTCTGTTAAGCACCCGGAATGTGCTGGCGATGCTCTACAGAGTAGGTGAATGTCGGAGTGGTCAAGTTGTAGATATACTTGATGAATTTACCGGTCTTGGCGTCATATACACCAATTCTTCCGGTAGTCCACTCAGATATGAAAGTCCATTTTCCGTGGTTTGCCGGCTCGGCATGGAGCAGTCTCGGCTGTACCGGATTTTTGACTTTCGGACCTTTTTTGGTCGTATAAGTGACAAGCTTCTCTTTGGAGATTTTAGAGTCGATCTCTTTACCTTTTACGGTTTTATACTGCGTCGCATCCCATGTCTGCAGCACTTTACCGGTATGGGCATCTATCAGCTTGCCTTTTTTCTTGCCGACTTCGATGATTCTGTCGGTTTCGAGAGTGTCCTTGTTGATCAGGTAGACCTTGTTGTAGTTGTCAGGTGTACCGAGAACACAGTCTGCCCAGAGATACGGTGTATCTTTGCTCGTTCCGATGAAGAGTCCGCCACCTGCAGTCGGTACATTGGCGACGACATCCCAGTTATTATCCCAGATAACGACGTTACCGACGTTCATACTGACTGTTGCATGAAGCTGTCCATACTTTTCGTTATACCAGGAGCTTCCCTGTCCGGGGTGCGGCTTTGAACCCGGTCCTGTATAGACTTTGGCGGCAAGTCTTTTGGTCTTGAAGTCGACAATACCCATAACGTCACTTCCCTGGGAAGCGATCATGTAGTATCGACCAATCTCTTTTCCTTCGTTCAAGAATGCGTCATGCAGAATCTTTCCGATGTTCGGAATGTCACCGACAATCGGGAAATCCGGCTTGCTGTAGTCTACGATATAGACATGGCCGCCGTCTTTGAGCGCGAACGCGAAGTAGGGACCGTACGGAGTGTCGGCAATAGAAGCTACACGGCTGGGCCCTATGTTACCGTCAGGATCGATGACGCCCGCAGTCTGGTAGACTTTGAGAGGCTCGAGTGTCAGCGCGTCGCAGAGTACGGCACCGCCAGGGTTGTAGTTACCCGCCATAACATACTTTCCGTCCGGAGAGACCGCAAGACCTCGAGACTCCTGACCGACCTGTACACTGGCAAGAGCCGGCTGTCCCGGTGCAGCGAGGTCGAACATCGTGAGTCGTCCGGATCGGCTGATGGAGTATGCATATCGCGGCATACGCTTGTTTGTAACCGTTACGTGAACCGCAAATCCCGCCTTGTGGCGAGAGAGAACTTTACCGCTGGTACCGTCGATAAAGTCGACAAGTGAAGCATCACGCTCTGTCGCGAACACGATATCCATCACGCTTTTGACATCAGTCGCATGCGGATACTTTTTCGCCAGCGCCTTTCTGTCTGCAAGTATCTTCCATGTCTTTTTAACTTCGTCGAGATCGAGGCGAAGTTCTACGGTATTCTTCCAGTGCATGAGCCAGTCGACCATGCCGGCGGCATCGTCTTTACTGAACATATGTTTCCACTCGGGCATCGCCGTTCCTGGTTTACCGTTGAGGATCACGTCGGCCAGCATCTGGGCGTTCTTCTTTTTGAGAGCCTTGGGTCGAAGGTCGGAACCGACACCACCCTGGTGGATCGGGCCGTGACATCCCTGGCACTCTTTTTCATAGACCTTTTCAAAGTCCATCTTGGATGTGCCGGCATAGAGCGATCCGGCAACCATTGAAACACATGCAGCCATACCAAGAAGTCTAGATAGCTTCATTTTCTCTCCTTTTTTGAGGTTTCCTCCCCTCATAGAGAACATGCCGCAAGGCCGTTCTCACCACTCTCCCTGACGTTCCTACTTACCTTCCTGCAGTCTCTTCTTCTCCTGGAAGTAGAT
>WFYC01000073.1 GCA_015490295.1 Hydrogenimonas sp.
GGGGGTCCTACCCGGTCCCATACCGAACCCGGAAGTCAAGCCCCTCAGCGCTGATGATACTGCACCCCTCGGGTGTGGGAACGTAGGTCGGTGCCGGGCTTGAGGTTTATGATCCTTTTCTTTATACTTCTTATATAAAATCATCTTTACACCCATTCAAGCTATAAGTGCAATAAAACCGACATTTCATCCAATTCCTTGAGCATCTTAGCAAGGAAGACTTCATATGGCGTTTTGTATCCCAGGACTTTCCTTGGTCTGTGATTGAGTCTGTTTTGAATCATCGTGACCTCTTTGGAAGTCAATGAAGAGAAGTCTCTCTCCTTGGGCAGATAGTGCCGAATTACTCCATTGGAGTGTTCGTTCAACCCTCTCTCCCAGGAGTGGCAGGAATTGACGAAATAGAAACCCGCTTCCAGTTTTCCGGTAATGACTTCATGAAACTCGAACTCTTTGCCGTTGAAGCAGTCATCGTTTTGAGTGGTTCTAGCAGGCGCATTAGCGCATCGGAATCGACTTGGGCATGTTTAACTGGATGCGGGGTGATCAGGGTGAATTTTGAATGTCTGTTCATAGTGGTGACCTTTACGCCTAATGCCCATTCCCGTCACCGTTACGGCGTAATTCACGACAAATCGTGGAAGGCGATACACCGATAAATTCCGCAATCTCTTTTTGCTTCATTCCTTGCTGATACAAAGCTGAAATATGGTATCGTTCCTTGAGGGTTAACTGACGGTAACTTATGCAACTTTCCTTTGCTTTTGGTCGAGAAAAGGATAACCGAGTCCCGGTTAACCCTCTCTTATAACCTCTTTTGAAAAATTGCACTTGTCTTTTGAATTGGCGTCCTCTTTTACGCCCCTTTTTGAAAAATTGCACTTATATTGGCTTGTGGATCTCTGTTAAAACCATCTTGTTGGCATCGCGAGGTTGTTGAGCTTTTCCCTACCTCAAACAGTCCGACATTTCGAAACCCCGTTGATCCAAAACCAAATTCGTCTTCCGTAAAGAGGTGCCCATTTTTTTCGGCTAACTCATATTCGTTCTTTATACGATTATCCCGTCCGTTGCCTTGCGTCTTTCGACCGCTTTTTAATATTTCATCGTCGATTTAGGGTCCATGAATAGCCATACAAACGATGACGGCAAGCCATTCATTTTCCGTTCAAATCACCGGATTACTATTTGATACATGTTGGGAAAGTGGTAACGCTTCGCTAATACTTTCGCTTTATAATAACATGATTGAATCTTAAAGGAGGAAAAAATTGAAAAAAGTCATGATCTCAATTGGAACCATTATAGGGATTATACTTCTGACCGGTTGCGGTGGCGGGAGTTCTACGGACGATACGACCGCGGTGACCGGCTATGAGGTCACTGTAGAGAGAGGGCCGGTACTCCATGCCCTCGTCCTAGACAAGGCTGGCCGCCAGGCCCGGGAAATCGGTGAAGGCCGTTATCGGTTCACCGAGACCCCCGAATACCCCGTTTCTGCTTATGGCGGCTTCATTGACCTTACCCGCGACGGCGTAGTGAATGCCGGGGACATTAACAACTCCGTCATCATAAAAGCCTCCGCGGGCAAGGCTGCCACTCTGGTCAATACGATCGCGGCGAATGCAGATACTCGCAACTGGTTGAAAGATAGTTTCGGTCTGGACGACACGGCAATAGACGACGCGACACCCTCGACCAACCGTACGGTTGCGGCGATAAGCGACGAAGTTTTCGCCTACTGTATCGAAAACCGGATTGCCGATCCCTCGACCCTGACGATACAACAGTTGGAAACGATTCAGGCACGGATTCAAAATCGGATTCAGTCCTATTTAGAGACCGACACGCCAGCTTCGGAGCTCGAAAACGAACTGGTCGACGAACTGGCTATTCCTAAATTGACCGAAGATGAGAATCTGTCACAACTCAATATCGGAGAAATTGTAGACAAACTTCCCGAGTCGAATCTGACCGTCGAACAGAAATATACTTTGGCCTATATGTGGAACGAAGAGAAGCTGGCCAAAGACATCTACCTCGCCCTCAACGACCTGACGCCCCACCAGACCCTCTACAATATCGCGACCCGCTCCGAAGTACAACACGAAGCGGAGGTGGAAAATCTGGTACAGAAGTACGACATAAATATCACCAATTTGAAAGATTATGAAATTAGCTACTCCGAAGAGGAGCTTAGAGCCTTGGCGCCTGGTCAGTATACCGTACCTGAAGTTCAAGAACTCTACAACACCCTCTACGCCAAGGGAAGCCAATCGCTCCAAGATGCCCTGGAGGTAGGATGTATGGTTGAAGTAACCGATGTAAACGACTTGGACGAAGACATCGAAACCGCCGGTGATGCACAAGACCTTACCATCGTATTCAACTTTCTTCGCAGCGGTAGTTACAACCACTATTGGGCTTTCGACCGGGCACTCAAAAACATAGGTGTCAGCGACGGCTGCTGTTCGCTTGGTGAAGAGTACTGCAAGACGGAAGAGGAATTTCCAAGCAGTAATGGGCAAGGCAATGGCTATCGCGGAGGGCTCTAAATTGGATACGACCATCCGCCCCTCTATTCATGTTCGGTTCATGTTGCCGTGTGACAATAGGTATGAAAGGAGGTGACAGATGGGGTGGAAAAAACGAACCGCCGTTGCCATCGTGCTCATTCAATTCGTGCCCTACGGCAAGAATCACACCAATCCACCCGTTGTCGCGGAGCCCCGGTGGGATTCGCCTCAAACCCGTGAGCTCTTCATGAGAGCCTGCGGTGATTGTCACTCCAACGAAACGAAATGGCCCTGGTATAGCCATATTGCTCCGATCTCATGGCTCGTCACCTACGATGTGAAAGAGGGACGGGAGCACTTTAACGTATCGATGTGGGGAGACCAACGCAAAAACAGGGGCGATGAAGCCGCCGAAGAGCTGCGTGAAGGTGAAATGCCGCCGCTGGTCTATCGGATCGCTCATCCGGAAGCCAGACTGAGTGAAGCTGAGAAAAAGCGTCTGACCGAAGGGCTCGTGCGAACCTTTGGCGAAAAAAAAGAGGAGCACGATTAAAAATCCCGTCTACTGGATACGTAAAGAGAAAGGAAAAAGAATCATGAGACGAACATTTATCACGATACTGGCATTAAGTGTAGTTGTTTTTGCACAAAGCGCTCAAGAGATTATGGAGAAAAATGGATGTCTCACTTGTCACGCTGTAGCAAGCAAAAAATCTGCTCCTGCCTTTGCCGGTATAGGAATGAAAAACAAGCGTTTTGAAGGCTCTAACGCAAAAACTGCCATTATGAATTCAATCAAAAATGGCTCAAGAGGGAAATACCCGATGTTTGCAAATAGTGCAATGCCTGCATTTAAAAATCTTTCACAAAAAGAGCTATCCATTCTCGCTGATTATATCTTGGAACAATCCGCTAAAGTGCAATGCAACTGTAAAGCAAAAGCGCACGGTATGGGAATGGGAAGAGGATCGAGAGAGTGATTTTCCTCAAGTAACTATATTTTTAGTGAAAAAATGAAAAGTGTCGAATGGATGCTACGCTGTCTTATATAACAACACACTTACGACTATAATGGGTTGAGCCCGGTTAAAACGTTAAACGGCTAGTTTCGTGTTCACATTCTGTTCAGCCTTCTGTGTTAAAGTATCGGTATGAAAAAAATTACGATACTGATCATAGCCGCCGTCATAGGTCTACAGGCTGAACTTTTGAGTCTGGATACATGTATCGACAAAGCTTTGGCTACCCATCCCGATGTACGTACCTTCATGCTTAAAGTCCAACAGCAGAATGAGGGGGTGAAAATGGAGAGGGGGGCCTTGCTTCCAAAGGTATCCATATATGCCGAATATGACCCCCGGCGTACATATGTCATTCCACTCAACGGAGAGTTCAATACTATCGACAGTGACGGGTGGAGCGCCGGAATCAGCGCAAGTCAAAAGCTCTATGACTTCTCCAAATCCTCCCACTCTATACGCTCAGCAAAGATTCGTCATGAAGTTTCCCGTCTTTCACTTGAAGAGGCCAAGGCGCTTATGCGTTACCGGATACGGGTGGCTTATGCGCAGATACTGGTTCAAGAGGCGGCTCTTGGTGCCCGCAGGAAAGATCTTGAAGCAAAAAAGGCTCTCTATGAACAAGCCAGGGCGCTTGTGAAACAGGGATTGAAGACAAGGGCTGATGAGAGCCGCTTTTTATCTTCGGTTCGTCAGGCCGAAGATGCCCTTGCCATTGCTCAGGCAGACTATAAAAAGGCACGAATTGCACTGGAAGAGTATATTGGTGAACGGATATCCGAAGATACAAGCTTTGAGAAGTGGCGTCTGAACGGTTCAGACGGGCAGCCTGAAAATACCGATCCGGATAAAGTGATTGCAAATAACCTGCAGATTAAAATAGCTCAAAAGAATCGGGAAGCATCCTATGAGTCGTACCGTTCCAAACAGGTGGAGCGTTTCGGATCGATTGATCTGGTGGCGGAAGCGAGCCATTTTGATACTCTGTCGAGTTACGATTCTACCGTGATAGGTGTTCGCTACAGTGCACCTATTTACAGTGGCGGACGGCTTAGCGCCCAGGCTCAGCAGAGCAGAATCGCAGAGATGGTTTCGGCAGAGGAGAGAGAGTCCAAGAGGCGGTCCGTCGATAAGGAGGTTCGTTCTCTTTTGGCTGATCTAAGCGAGGTTCGGAAGAGAATAGATGCGCGTCGTTCCCAGTTGCACTCGGCCGAAGAGACCAAGTCTTTGATTAAAGCACGTTACGAACAGGGGTTGGCCACATATATGGAGGTTCTCGATTCAGAAGCGGTCTGGTTGGATGCCAAGCTTGGTCTTCTAAACACTTATTATACACGACTTGAACAACTCTACAGATTGGAGTATCTCAATGGTAAATAGATGGTTGAAGTGGGCTGCAGCAGCTCTTGTTTTGGTAGCGGCTGCTACGCTTTTTTACAACAAAGTATACATTCCTAAAGCGACATATAAGAGTGTTACGGCAAAAAAAGGCGAACTATCTTTAACGGTTTACGGTATCGGAACAGTTAGTTCCAAAATAATTCGTCCTGTCGCTTCGAATACAGGCGGGAAGGTTTTACGAATTTTGAAGGATCAGGGGGAGTGGGTCAAAAAAGGTGAAACGGTAGCCGTTCTCGATCCTGTCGATCTACCGGATCAACTTGCTCAGGCTAAGGCACTGTTTGAGAAAGCCGGCTATGAAACCGTAGCTGCAAAAAAAGAGCTGGAAGCACTTCAGGCGCAGCGAAAACTGGCCAAGCTTACCTATGACCGATACGACAAACTGTTTCAAAAAGGGTATGCGGCTCAGGCGGAGTATGACAAAGCACGTACCGATCTGGAGGCAGTCGAAGCGCAGATTGAAGCGTCAAGAGCTCGGATTGAGTCCACTATTTCGGAGCAGAAACGAGCTCAAAAGAGTATCGATGCTCTCATGCAGAAAATTGCACGTCTTCGCGTAGTGTCCCCCGCAGAGGGCTATGTAATACGAAAAGATGCGGAAGTGGGCCAAACCATTGCGGCACAGCAGCCTCTGATCACAGTAGTGGATCCACAAGATGTATGGGTGAAAGCCTATGTTGATGAGCGTATCAGTGGAAAAATAGCCAAAGGTCAGAAAGCCGCAATACTATTACGTTCTAAATCCGGAGAGAAGCTTCAGGGATATGTGGCGCGAATTGAAGCCGAGAGCGATCCGGTTACAGAAGAGCGCGTAGTTGACGTGGCGTTTGAAAAGGTGCCTTTTCCGTTCTATATCAACGAACAGGCGGAAGTGATTATCGAGACGGGGCGATTGAGCAATGTTTTGCTTATTCCTCTCGACCTTATACGGCGAGGAGGCGTATGGGTCTATAAAAATGGAGAGGCACACTTCAAAAAGATCGAAATAGTTGGCAAAAACGACAAGTTCGCTGGGGTCAAAGGTATAGAAGAGGGTGAGAAGATCCTTGTTCCGGATCCACATAAAAAACCGCTGTTTGAAGGTGCGGATATTCGGCTATGATCAATCTTGCCTATAAAGATATCGCCCACTCCTACCTCAAGTTCATAGTCACGGCTATGGGAGTGGGAATGTTGCTTGGTATAGTTCTCATTATGATAGGGGTCTATAGAGGTATGGTCATCGATGCTCAGGTGCTGCTGGATGATATCGGTGCCGATTTGTGGGTGGTGCAGGAGAACACTCTTGGACCTTTTGCCGAGAGCTCCCGTGTTCACGAAGATCTAAAGAATACGCTGTGGGTCAACCCGGAGATCGATAAGACTGCTGCTCTGGCGTTTTTGAATCTGCAGATCAAAACACCTGACGGTGTGATGAAGCGGGTATACAGTGTCGGCTACGACCCTCATGGTGATCTTCCGGCCATCAATCCTGAACGGCTTGTTGCGGGACGTTCTATCGAAAAGAGTCATTACGAGATAGTGGTTTCGGAAAAGCTTGGTTTCAGACTGCAGGACAAGATTCGGCTTGGACGAAACATATATACAGTTGTAGGTATCACCAAAGGGGCAGTCTCCTCCGGTGGAGATCCTGTGATATATGTGAGTCTAAAAGATGCGCAGGAGCTACAGTTTCTATACTCCAATGCGCGAATCCGAAACGACCGGGCCCGGGGGTTGAAAGTAGATGCCGACAACCATCTGGTCAATGCGGTTGTCGCTACAGTCGTAAAAGGAAGCGATCCTGATGCGGTGGCCGAGAATATCCGCCGCTGGAAACACCTGAGCGCCTTTACCGTAAGCGACGAGCGAAATATTTTGACAAAGAATGTCATAGAGACCGCCAGTAAACAGATAGGGATGTTCACAGTGATTTTGGTAGGGGTTTCGACGATAATAATTGCGCTTATAATCTATACGATGACCCTTGAAAAGATCAAGGAGATTTCGATTATGAAGCTTGTGGGACTGCCAAATATGACGATAACCAAAATGATTGCCCAAGAGACGGTAACGCTGGGCGTTTTGGCCTTCATCTTCGGTAATCTCTTCGCCCATGCAATCTGGGATAAGTTTCCGAAACGGGTAGTTCTTGAGATGGACGATGCCTGGGCACTCTTCAGCATAATACTGGTTGCGTCTATTTTGGCCAGTCTCTTTGGTGTATACAAAGCGATCAAAGCCGATCCCAGTGCGGCGATAGGGGGGTGATATGACCAATGAAGTCGGTATCAAAGTTGAAAATCTTACGAAGATATTCGGGTCGGGAGAGAGTGAAGTCAGGGTTTTGGAGAACGCTTCATTGGAGGTAAAAAAGGGTGAATTCGCCGCCCTTGTCGCACCCAGCGGTGCGGGCAAGACTACACTGTTGATGATGCTGGGCTGCGTTATCGAGCCAACTTCCGGAAAGATCTGGCTCGGCGATGAGCTGGTTTGGGATGAGGATCACTGGAGCACCCCGGATACGAGGCGCATTCGCAGAGAGAAAATAGGTTTCATCTTTCAGGCCCACTATCTTATTCCGTTTTTGAATATTGTAGAGAATGTCAAGCTTATTCCTCTTGTAAACGGATGGCCCGATGAAAAGGCGGAAAAGAAGGCGATGGAGTTGCTGGACTATTTCGATATAACAGACAAGCGCGACGCCATGCCCTCCCAGCTCTCCGGCGGACAGAATCAGCGGGCGGCTATCGCGAGGGCGCTATCCAACGAGCCGAAGATTATACTTGCCGATGAGCCTACGGCTGCACTGGATATGGAGAGGGCCGTAAGCGTTGTCAAGATGCTGCGCAGGATCGTTGAAGAGCAGAATGTCGCGATCATCATGGTGACTCATGATGATCGGCTCCTGCCTTATTGTGATAAAATACTCTCCATTGAGAATCGTAAAGTTGTTACGACGACCCAGAGTGCCCACCTGATTGTATGAGTCTATGATGAAACCCAGGATTCTGCTGCTTGAAGACGATATGGAACTGAGTGATACGATAGCCAAATTTCTGCGTACTGAAGGGTTTGAGGTGGTTCAGAGTTTCGATGGCGAAGAGGCTGCCGAGAAAATGTACGAAAGCGGTTTCGACTTATGGTTGCTGGATGTGAAGGTCCCTCTTCAAAACGGTATAGACCTTCTGTCGGAGTTTCGCCGTATCGGGCAGGATACTCCTGCCATCTTCATTACTTCCCTGCACGGTGCGGAGGATGCCATGCGCGGTTTCGATGCAGGCTGCGACGATTATATTCGCAAACCTTTTGCCCTAAAGGAGCTGCTTGCACGTATAGAGGCGGTTATCAAAAGGCGTTATCCGGGCGCGAATAATACTGTCATCATAGATGAAAAGCTTCGTTTCGATCCCATAGACTTCACTCTTGCGTTCGAAGGTGAACGAATTCCGCTTAAACCGAAAGAGAGCAGGCTGATGGCACTTTTTTTGCAAAACCCCGATAAAACCTTGCGAAAAGAGGAGATTTTCAGTGCTTTGTGGGATTACGGCGAAACTCCAAACGAAGGGAGTCTGAGGACTTTCGTAAAGGTCTTGCGTAAACATCTGGGCAAAGAGCGTATAGAGACCGTCAAAGAGATTGGGTACCGTTACAGAAGTAAAAAGAATAGGAGATGAATGTTCACGTTTTTGAGAGTGAAAAGAGGAGTCACAGGCGTTTTTTGGCAATTTACCTCGTATCGACGCTGCTTCTTATCGGTATCGGGCTGGCGATCTTTTATAACTATAGCCTTCACCGTATCGTCGACCACCAGAACGAAACGCTTAAACTTAAAACTGCCTTGATCCGTCCAAGGCTGCGGGAGTTGCACACTTCGACCGAAAGCCGTCTCGTCTATCCCAGGATAGATGGGATTAGTACGGCTCTATACGATATCGACCGCCACTATCTTATAGGTGACTTCAAGCCGGACAAAGTTCTCTGGAACAGAGAGTTTTGGCAGGAGGGTGACACTATATACTACCGCGATGAGATGCAGCCGTACTATCTGGGTGCGGCGACGATCGTTTCGTCAATACCTCTGGACAAAACTCCAATTCTCGCCCTGCAGGCAAAGATAGCCGTCGCACTTGTTCTATCCGCAATATTTGTCGCCTTTATCGCCCGTTGGCTTGGAAGGCTATTTCTTGCGCCGGTCCACCATACGATAAAGCTGCTAGATCGTTTTATACAGGATACAACCCATGAACTCAACACTCCTGTCAGCACCATTTTGACAAATGTCGAACTCTTCAAGAGTCTGCACCCGGAACTGGAGTCGAGTGAAGAGCTTCGCCGTATCGAAGTAGCCTCGAAACGTCTGAGCCGCCTATATGACGACCTGGCCTATCTGCAACTAAAGCACAGGCGAAGACGCCATATAGAGAGGGTCGACTTCCATGAAATTCTTGAGGAACGTATTTCATATTTCGCCCCGATGGCGCAACGTAGAGATATTGGGTTCGAGAGTGAAGTTTTGTCTGCTCCGATTCTTCAAATGGATCGGGAGGATGCAGCCAAGCTCATCGATAACCTTCTATCAAACTCTATCAAATATACCCGTCCCGGCGGCCGTATCGTCGTGAGACTCGATGAGCGCTCATTTGAGGTAGAAGATGACGGGATCGGTATGGATGCCCGCGATATGAGGCGGGCGACCGAACGTTTTTTTCGTGCAGATACCAGTGTAGGGGGATTCGGTTTGGGGCTGAACATTGTTCGCGAAATCGTAGATTTCTACGGGCTGGATTTGGAAGTCAAGAGCGAAAAAGGGGCGGGAACGAAAGTGAGGATCGTATGGGAAGAGTAGTACTGATTTTATTTCTGGGGCTGCAGTGTATCGTCGCCCAGAAAAGCCTAGTGCCCAAACGGTGTACTGTCTGCCACGAAAAGAGCGCCCCGCCGCTCTCTCTCGTCTACCGCCGATACCTGATGCTCTATAGCTCCAAAGCCCGCATCAAACAAGAGATGGTCGACTTCCTCAGCGCCCCGTCGAAAGAAAAGAGTGCGATGCCCGAAGGGATGAAAAACCGCTTCAACCCCCAAAACCACCCCGCATTCGCCCCTTCTATCGCAAAAGAGTCCGTCGACAAGCTCATTGCAAAAGAGGATCTCATACCCCGCATCGTCGTACCGAAAGATTAGAAAAATCTCTTTTGATACTCTCTATATGTTATGTAGTTTGCAACACCAAACCCAAATAAAAAGAGAACGAAGCACCCCTCAAGTGAGGATAATGCCCAAATGTTTCGTTTTCAGTTGTGTTCGGTATAACGTGACTGCCGCCCATTTTTCGATTATCTGTCCTATATTTTCTCATCTTTGAACGTTCTATTACGGCACTCTTAAAGCTCGGCTCAAAGCGTCGACCGTCCTAGTTTTGAAAGCCTTCAATAACCAAAATCTGGATACAATAATATCAGACTATTGGATGGAGACTACATGGCGACAATTGTCGAAAAGATACGCAATGAAATACGCAAAGTGGTAGTTGGGCAGGAGAAGATGATAGACGGTCTTCTTATTGGCCTTGCATGCGAAGGTCATATACTGCTCGAAGGAGTTCCCGGTCTTGCAAAGACCACAACGGTCAATGCACTCTCGAAAGCTCTTGGACTGAAATTCAAAAGGGTTCAGTTCACTCCCGATCTGCTTCCAAGCGACATTATCGGTGCGGAGATTTACGATCCGCAGAATAACAGCTTCAAGATAAAGCAGGGGCCTGTCTTTACGAACCTTCTGCTTGCCGACGAGATCAACCGCGCTCCGGCAAAAGTGCAATCTGCACTTCTTGAAGTGATGCAGGAGAGGCAGGTGACAATTGGTGAAGAGAGCTTCAAGATAGACCTGCCGTTTCTGGTTATGGCTACACAAAACCCTGTCGAGCAGGAGGGGGCATACAATCTGCCTGAAGCGCAGCTCGACCGCTTTATGATGAAACTTGTAGTCGGCTACAACACACCCGAAGAGGAGCTGGAAATTGCGAGACGCGTCGCGAACGACGCACTCGGCGAGATAAACGAGGTAGCCACCAAGGAGGATCTCTTCTCTATGAAAGAGGGTGTAAAGAAGATCCATATCGACGAAGAGGTGGAAAAGTATATTGTAGATCTGGTCTTTGCTACAAGAGAGCCGGCAAAGTTCGGTATCGAGTCTATCGAGAACTGGATCATGTACGGTGCAAGCCCCAGAGCTTCGATAGATCTATACAAAGCGAGCCGTGCACAGGCCTATCTGCGCGGCAAAGATTTTGTCTCTCCGGTAGATATCGCCTATGTCGCCAAAAGTGTTCTTCGCCACAGAATCATTTTGAGCTATGAGGCGGAGGCCGAAGAGATAAGTCCGGATTTGGTGATAGACAAAGTGCTCGAAGCTGTCGCGATTCCCTGAGGCTTTAAGTGAATAGACGTCTTAAAACGCTTCTTGTCAAAACCAGAAGACAGGTCTTTTCCGAGATGCTAGGGAACAACCCATCTCTCTTTCACGGTGAGGGGTATGATTTCAGTGAGCTTAGAGAGTATCAAGTGGGCGATGATATACGTAAAATAGACTGGACGATTACCGCTAAGCTGCAAAAGCCGTATGTCAAGATTTTTCATGAGGAGAGGGAGCTCAATATAGTCGCCGCCTGTATGGCCAGCGGTTCGCTCTTTTTCGGTACCCATAGGATAAAGCAGGATCTCGTAACGGAGATTACCGCTATTTTGGGATACTCCGCCGTAAAAAACGGTGATCTCTTTTCAGGTGTCGTGGTAAGCGAATCTGTCGAATCGATCGAGCGTCCTACAAAGAGGATTTTCGGTGTAAACAGGTTTGTAGAGAGTGTAGACAGCTTGAAACTTCTGGGTAGACATGCAGACTACATTGGGGGCATACGCAATCTTTTTGAGCGCATCAAGAGAAAGAGCGTACTTTTTGTAATAGGTGATTTTCTGACATCTGTGGACCTTGCCCTGCTGAGCAGGCGTCATGAGGTGATAGCCGTAATTGTCAGAGACCGCTTCGAGGAGGAGCCGGTACCCCTTGGACAGGTCCATCTTGTAGATCCCGAGAGTGGAAAGAGTCTGCAGACACATTTTGGAGAACGGAGTGTGCGGCGCTACCGAGCCAAAGTTATAGAAAACGACAAGGCGCTATACAGACATCTAAACAGACATAGAATACGGTTCGTGAAAATCTATACGGATGAGGATCCGTTCGGGAAGCTTGTCAAACTCTTCGGGGGTAGAGTGTGAATCCGTCGGATATACCGATTCACGATATAAAGCCGTTGATGCCGATTCCGGATATCTCTGTATATATTTTCATAGCGCTTATAGCAGCGAGTCTGTTGGTTGCAACTGCAGCGGCGATATTTGTCTGGCGCTGGTGGCGCCGTCACAAAAAAGCAGATCCCCGCATTACCTGGCTGAAAAAACTGGACAAAATGGATTTAGCCGATGCGAAAAGAAGTGCATATATCATGACGCGTTACGGCAGGCTTCTGGCTGAAGACAAGAGGCGTCAGGAGATATTGTCGCAGCTTCTGCCCAGGCTGGAGCGCTATAAATATAAAAAAGAGGTACCGCCGCTGGATGAAGAGACCAAGCGTTTTATGAAGCTTTTTATAGAGATGTGCAAAGATGCACTTTGAGTATCCCTGGGTCCTTTTGGCCATTCTGCCTTTTCTATTTTGCGAAAAGAGATGCCCCCTGCGTCTGGATATGCTCTATTTTCCGCGTATAGAGCTTATCGGCAGATATTCAAGAAGAGGGTCGCTGCTGCAGGCATTCAAATGGATGGCGATTACCGGGGCCATTGTCGCACTGGCATCGCCGGTCATAACCAAAGAGGTGACTCCCACCTATGCGGCCGGCCGGGATATGGTGCTTATTATAGATGTGAGCAGGTCGATGGATGAGGAGTTTTCGATCGTTACTAGAGAGAACAAGTTCGAGACTCTAAAGAGGATACTGGAGGAGTTTGTAAAGAGAAGGGGAAACGACAGGCTGGGAATGATCGTTTTCGGTGAGTTCGCCTATGTCGCGTCTCCGCTCACTTTTGACCATGAGATGCTTGCGGAGATGTTTCCATACCTTGAGGTAGGGATGGCTGGAGAGAGAACGGCGATAAGTGATGCGATCGCAATGGCCGTCAAGCTTCTTGAGAAATCGGAAGCCAAAAGCAGGGTGGCCGTACTGTTGACGGACGGACGCAATACAGCCGGTAAGATACCGTTCAGGGTTGTTGTAAAGCTTCTAAAGCAGTATGGAATAAAACTCTATACCATCGGAGTCGGAAGGGCCGGCGACTATGACAAGAAGAGTTTGAGCGAACTGGCGGAGGAGACGGGTGGAAAGTTCTTTCCGGCTGCCGATTCCGATATGCTTAAAAAGGTATATGAAACTATCGACAGGCTGGAGCCCTCGATGCTGAAGCAGCAGCCCGTTACACAGACAACGTATCTGTTCAGTTATCCCCTCTTTGCAGCCGCCATGTCGCTATTGGCGTATCTTCTGCTTCTGAACCGGAGTGAAGTATGAGGTTTCTCTATCCTGAGTTTCTCTATCTGATGCTGATACCGGCGGTGCTCCTTTTTTATCTTGTTTCTACCAACAAAGATGCACTCGAGAGAGTGTTCGAGCCAAAAGCGCTCGAGCGTCTCAGGATCAGTGGAGATGCGCTTGGAAGAGGAGGGCATAACCTTTTGGCCTTTATCGCCTTTTTTTTCATGACTCTGGCACTTGCGGAGCCGGTTATAGAGAGAGGTGAGACGAAGATAAAGAGCAAAGCGGCCGATATCGTCATTGCACTGGACCTGTCGCAATCCATGAGTGCCGCGGATTTTTATCCGAACAGGCTCGCTTTCGCGAAACAGAAGCTCGAAGAGATTCTGCCGAAGCTGCCTGCGGGACGCATAGGTGTAATAGGGTTCACATCGGCCGCATTCGTTATAACGCCGCTTACGAGCGATATTGACACTATCCGCTTTCTTTTGCAGAGAGTAAAACCGCAAAACATTTCGGCGGAAGGGACCGATATCGCGGCGGCAATCAGGGGAGCCGGGCGGCTTTTGCGAAAAAGCGATACAAAAATATTACTTCTTGTAACAGACGGAGGAGAAGAGAGAGATCTCGATAGGTTGCGTAAAACCATGGAAGAGAGCTCAATCGTGCCGGTTGTCTGGATGATGGCTACAAAGCGGGGAGCCCCGATAGTGACAAAAGGCGGCAAGCTTCTTGAAAACGGTAAAGGAGAACCGGTAATAAGCAGGGCAAACAGCGCTCTTGCCGAGCTTGCGGCAGATATTGGCGGAGTCTATGTCGAGGCGACAGTTTCGCAGGAGGACGAGGAGAGGATAGTTTCGTATCTTGAAAGGGTTTCCGCTTCGGCAACAGAGAGGGAAAAGATCATACACAGCAGGATCGAGCTCTTTTACTATCCGCTCTTTCTGGCCGTTTTGATCCTGCCGTTTGCGCTCTACTCCTTTGGAGGAAGGGAGAGAGTATCGATGATAGTGATTTTCGCGGCTTTTCCGCTCCTCTTCGCCGCTCCAGGCGCCAAAGCCGGCATCATGGATTTCAAACTCATAGAAAAGGGTGAGAGAGCGTATCTGAGCGGAGACTACAATAGAAGTACCGAAGCGTTTGAAAAGCTTAGCATGAGCCAGCCGAAAAACGAGGTCTGGTTTGATCTTGCGGGAAGCTACTATAAAAGCGGACGCTATAAAAGAGCGCTTCATACATACAAAAAGATCGTAACTGACGACAAAAAGCTGGAGATGGCCAAACTCTACTCTATGGCCAACTGCTATGTGAAGCTTGGAAATCTGCAAAAGGGTGCAGACCTATACCGCAAGGTACTTGAACTGGGCGAAGATGCAGATGCGAAGGCAAATCTGGAGCTTGTGATGAAGATTTTGCAGGAGCAAAAGAAGAGGAAAAAGAGCGGATCGGGCGAGGATGACGAGAGCAAGAAGAGAAAGAAGGGAGGATCCGCCGCGAAAGAGTCTGCGCAAAAAAGCTCCAAACCTGGGGGCAAAAAGGTTGAGGGCAGACCGAGAAAGTTGAGCGAAGCCGAGGAGAAGAAGTGGATGCGTCTGATTCAGAACAGGCCGCTGAAATCGAAACTATACCCGCTGATACCGCCAGAGGAGGATAGAGATGCAGATAAGTGGTAGGAGAATTTTAGCTCTATGGTTGCTGCTTTTTATACCTCTTTTGGCGGATGTGACGGCCCGTGTAGATGAGAATCCGGTTATATTGGGTGAGATGGTGGAGTATGAGATAGAGGCTGCAGGCGAGAGGGTTGAATTTCCGAAAATCGAATCGATAGGGGGCGAAAAGGTCACTACGGAAGGGAGTCGAAGGCTTGAGTGGTTCGAAGGCAACAGAACCGTTTTGAAGTGGTCGCAGGTCTACTCTTTTACACCGAAAAAGAGTCTGACCATACCCTCTTTCAAGGTGATTGTGGACGGCAAAGAGGAGCTGACCAAACCGATTTTTCTACAGGTAAAGCCGAATCGGGCGAACAGAGAAGATGACTTGAAGATCGAGCTGAACGTAAATCGGGAAGAGGCTTATGTAGGAGAGAGTGTAGATGTCTCCATCCGTTTCAAGGAGAAGAGAGATGTTCCGGTTATGAGCGTCGATTTCGTTCCTATCAGGTATGAGGATTTTTGGGTCAAAAGGGTAGGTAAGTCCAGGCGTTACAGGGAGGGGGAGTACCTGGTGCATGAAGTCCACTATCTCTTTTTCCCTCAAATGGCAGGTGAGTTGACGATAGGTCCGGCCGAGGTAAAAGTGGCGACAGCCAAAAAGATTCGCGACGCTTTCGGATTTATAGTGAGGCAGCCACAGTGGAGAACGGTTGTCTCGAAGCCGGTAACACTGCATGTAAAACCGCTGCCGGACGACTTGAAACTTGTAGGCAGATACTCCATAAGAGTCGATGCATCGCCGAAAAGGGTCGAGGCCGGGGCTCCGGTCACTCTTACGGTCCATGTCGAAGCCGAGGGAAATATCGACGATTTCGAGCTTGCGCCGCTCAGGATTCCGGGTGTGACTGTCTATGCGGAGTCGCCAAAAATCAAAAACAGTTACATGGGCGGGGTATACGGTGGAAGCTGGGAGAGAAAATATGTACTGATCGCACAAAAATCCTTCACGGTTCCAGAGTTTGAAATTAAGTTTTTCGACCCCCAAAAGAGGCGGATAGAGATGGTTTCGAGTGAGCGGATAGAGATCGAGGTTGCAGGCGGTGTGCAACATGCCGACAGGAGGGAGACCCCGGAAAAAAAGAGCTCCATAGAGCCTGTTTCCCGTTATAAGGACTATCTCTCGGCCATTATCTCTTTTATTGCCGGAATGGCACTGATGTACGCTGTTTTGCAACTTGGGCGAAAGAGGCGGAGGAAAAAAGAGCCGCACCGCCACACAAAAAAGGAGCTTGAAATGCTTCAGCGGATTCTTCCGTATATCTCCGAGTCGAAAGAGGCTGCTCAGATGGCAGAGAATCTATATGCCAATCTTTTCGAAGGGAAGGCTGTGAAGGTCGACAGAAAAGCTTATGAGAGACTGATTGAAAAGTTGCGGGAAGAGAAGTAGTAACTTCTTATACGGCTAAATTCAGGCCGCTCAGAGGATGTCGTGGAGCCTGTTGGCCTCCTTCATCCACCTTCTGACACCCTCCCAGTTGGAGTCGTTGATCATCTTTCTACAGCTTTTCAGCTCCTCTTCGAAGTGGTCCATAGCTTCAAGAAGGTTTCTGCGGTTCTGTTTGAATATCTCCTCCCACATAACAGGTGAACTCTTTGCAAGACGGCTCATATCTTTGAATCCACCGGCGGCAAGGATAAGTATGCTGTTTACATCTTCCTGGGCCAAAACAGCATTCGCAAGAGCGTAACTGATGGCGTGTGGGAGGTGACTTATGTAGGCCGCATGGCGATCGTGCTCATCGGCATCCATGGTTACCACTCTCATTCCTATCGCTTCGAAAAGTGTATACGCTGTAATCCTCTGGCGTTCGCCGCTTTGCTCTATATTGCACAATACCACGATCTTATCGCGGTAGAGGTTCGCCACCGCAGCTTCGGGGCCGAACTTTTCGGTTCCTGTCATCGGGTGGGCCGCAACCACGTTCTTTCTGATGGAGGGAGGAATCTCTTTTACAATTTTTGACTTGGTGCTTCCCAAGTCTATTACGGTAGTCTTTTCATCTATCTCTTCAAACTCCTGCAGAGCCTTGATTATCCCTTCGACGGGAATTGCGAGAAATATGACATCGCTCTTTTTGAGCTCTTCCCATGAAACTACCGCATCTACCAGGTTGTGCTTCAATGCGGTTTCGCAGTGCTCCTGGTTGTGATCGTATCCTACGACCCTGCCAACCTCCGCTACACCCTTGAGAGCCAATCCCATCGATCCTCCCATGAGCCCAAGCCCCACTATTCCTACTGTCATGATCGTCCTTTATGCCGACTCTTTATGCGGTTTTGCAAAAAGTATAGGTCTCTCCTGAATCCAAAATTGTAACCTAGAGTCAGTTTAATTGAGTTTAACCCGCGCAGTTACGGGCGATAAGGCTTATGTTACTCCGAGAGCTCCGTAACGTCGGTTTAATTGAAAAAATGATAAGATTGAAACCTTTTTCAAAAAAACTATATTTTTTCAACGGGGATTTAAATGAAACGTATTGTATCGGCTATCTTGCTGACGGCCGTTTTGGCAGCTGCGCAGCAGATCAAAGCGATCAAGTTTGACGGCCTGATCCATCTTTCGCCGGAGATCGCAAAAGAGATAATGGAGATCTCTCCAGGCGAGCCGATCGATATTGAGAAGGTGGACGAAGCTATAAAGAAGCTTTTTGCCCAAGGCTACTTCGATGATATATGGGTTACCGAAGAGAGAGGAGTGCTAACTTTTCACTTCAAAGAGAAACCTGTGATTTCACAGATCGTATTTGTCGGTTACGGCGAGAGCAAAAAGGATGAGCTTCTCTCACAGATAGGACTCAAAAAGGGGGATATCTATGACGAGAGAAGGATCGGCAGAGCCGCTGACAAGCTGCGTTCGATAGTAGAGGCTGAGGGGTACTTCGACACTGCGATAGAGCCGGAGATAGAGACACTGAAAAACGGTAGCGTCAAGGTGAAGTTTCTTGTCAACAAGGGTGAGAATATCATAATAAAAAAGCTGAATCTCTGCGGGGCGGAACATTTTGGGAAGAGGGATATAGAGAGTGTACTTGCCAACAGGGAGCGCGACTTCATGGGTTGGATGTGGGGTCTTAACGATGGAAAGGTGAAGATCGAGCAGTTGAAGTATGAAGCGCCCAGGATCAGGGACTTCTATATGCGCCACGGATACCTTGATGCAAAAGTGGAATCACCGCTTCTTAGGGTCGATTTCAACCAGTACAGGGCGATTCTAGATTTCAAGATAAAAGAGGGGGCGGTATACAGGGTAAAAGATGTTCGGATAGAGCTTGCAGAGCCTGTAATAGACCCGAAAGAGCTGAAAGAGGAGCTCCGCGTAGATCCGGGAGAGATCTTCAACATCGACGATCTGCGCCGCGATATGGAGAAGCTGAGAGAGAAGGTGGCAAACCTCGGCTATGCATATGTTCGGGTCGCCCCCGACTTTGAAAAGGATGAAAAGAGCCATACGGCAGTCGTGAAATACAGGATATTTCCAGGCAAAAAAGTCCATATACGAGATGTCGTAATTTCCGGCAACAGCAGAACTCTCGATCGTGTAATCAGGCGTGAAATTTTCCTCGCTCCCGGGGATACCTACAGCCTTACGGATCTCAAAGATTCAAAGTCGGCTCTGATGAGGACCGGTTATTTTGAAAAGGTGGTTATAGACGAGAGGCGTGTCAATGAAAACGAGATGGATCTTGTTGTAAACGTCAAAGAGACTCAGACCGGCAACATTATGCTCGGCGGCGGATATGGAAGTTATGACGGTTTTATAGTCAACGCATCGATAAACGACAGAAACATCTTTGGAAGCGGCATCTCCGTCGGAATCAGCCTCGATTTTTCCAGACACAGAAGCTATTTCAATTTCAATGTGACAAATCCGAGGATTTTTGACAGTGATTACAGTGTCGGATTCAACGCATACAACTCCCAATACGAATCCTACGACTATACGGAGAAGAGAAAGGGAGGGTCCATAAACATAGGCCGCCAGATCGCCCGCTACTGGCATGCAGGTCTCGGTTACCAGTACTTCAGTACGCAGCTTACCGGGATGAATACCGACTATCCTGACTACGATCTCTACTATGACAAACCTTTCGATACAAGTGCGATTACCCCTTCTCTCAGGTTCAACAATACGGATGACTACTATCTCCCGCGTCACGGCATGATATTTGGGATAAGTGCGGAGTATGCAGGGATCGGCGGAAGTGCCAGGTTCAATAAAAACTATCTAAACTTCTCTATTTTCAGGGGACTTGAGGATGAGATCAATTACGACCTGATTCTTAGATACAAGGCGAGACTGGGAGCCATTCCCTGGAGCGAGAAACTGCCGGTAAACGAAAAGTTCTTTATGGGTGGTATCCGTACCGTACGTGGTTACCAGTCCGGATCCATATCAGACAAAGATGCCAACGGCTACCTGCTGGGAGGAAAATATACCTTCTCCAACTCACTCGAAGCCAGCATTCCGCTTGTCGATGCCGCGAAGATGAGACTAGCCTTTTTCCTGGACTACGGAATGATCGGTGAGAATGCATTTACAGACGAAAAACGTGCAGGGACCGGCGTTACGCTTGAATGGTTTTCGCCGATGGGGCCTATAAGCCTGGTATTCGCACGCCCACTTATGAAAAAGGAGGGGGACCAGACTTCAAATTTCGAATTTACGATGGGAACGCAATTCTAGAAGCAAATAGTTAAAAACAAAAAGTTTAGGATGGCCGCTACGGCCTTCTATTTAAGCCCGCAAAGTGGGTATATCGCTATATGGTGCGCACTGCTCACTAAACGAGTGAAGTGAATCTCTCACTTTTTAAATTGTATCGCTATGGGTTCCGGCTTCTGCAGCTCTTTTATGCGCTCTTGCGCAAGATAGGTGTTGAACGGGGCATTGATGCGAAGCACCCCGTTATCGTAGGCTGCTTTGATAGTGCCGTAGTCGCGGCAGATATGTATCGTCTGTGCCAGCGAGACGATATAGCTTAACCAGGAGAGTACTTTCGCATCGGGAAGAAGTTTTTTGTACGGTTTTGTAAAGCTGTTTTTAGGAAGACGCCGTTTATTGAAACGGATCAGTGTGGCGATAAGGATCATATCTTCATGCGAGAAACCGTAGTCAAGATCGTTTAGGGCCATATAGGCACTATGCCTGTGGTAGCCGTAAAAGTCCAGTCTTGTACCTATTTGAGATAGTTTTGCGGCAGTCTGAAGATGATTCAGAAGGTTGGAGGGGAGGTCGAACGGCTCCTGCAGCGCTTTGAATAGAACCGTCGCCGTTGAGGCGATATTGGATGCGAGTCTGGGATCTGTGCAGAAGCGGTCGAGCAGGCTTCTTACGCTTGGATTGAAGTTTGCGGGAAAGAGATGGTTGCTGTTGCGAAGCAGGTCGCTTAAAAAAAGACCCTCTCTTACACCGGCTCCGCTGGTAACCACCTCTTTTGCCGAAATCTTCTCCAGTACTTTCATGAAAATAAGGGCTCCCGGGCGGATCGTGTCGAGTCTATCTTTTTTTATGCCGTATTTCGAGAGTTTCAGCACCGAAGCGTCTACCACTTTTTTCAGAAATTTTGTCTCATGCTCCACATCATATCTGAAGGCGTGAATCTTATTTACGGTATAGTCGTTTCTCTGCATTATCGCTTTGGTGATTGCTCTGGCGGTTCCGCCTATTCCGACGGCAATGCTGTTTTTGAAGTTTTTCGGAAGAGTGTCGAGTATCTCATCTATATAGGTTTCTGCCTCTTCAAGCGATCTCTTTTTGTCGAAAAAGAGCTCTTTAAGACGTACCGTTCCCAGGTTCATGGAGTGAACGGCTACCACCTTTTTGTTTTTAATAAGGGCGAGATCGGTAGAGCCGCCGCCTATATCGATGCTTACGGCGTCTGTAATCGGAAGCAGGTCGGCAGCCGCCATACCGCCCAGATATGCCTCCTTTTCGCCGTCGATTACTTTGATTTTCAGATTCAACTCTTTTTTTACACGGGTTATAAACTCTTTACGGTTCGGTGCGTCACGTACTGCTGATGTAGCTATACATAGTATTTTGCGTGATTTGAGATTTTTTGCGATAGTAAGAAATTCAGATAGTGCGCGGCAGGCTCTCTCTATAGCCGCAGGCTGAAGATATCCGTTTTTTTCGTATGCACCTTCCGATATCCTGACACGGCTTCTGGTTTCGTTAAGAAGGTAGAAGCCATAACGGCTGGTGCGTTCAAACACCACCATCCTGGCCGAGTTGGAGCCGATATCGATGACGGCGGTGCGTTTGGCCATCAGTGCTCTTTCTGAAGATGTTCAAATTTGAACTTCAGCTCCTCGACGCTTTCGACATTGTCCGGATCGGGGACAATGCAGTCAACAGGGCAAACCGCCACGCATGCAGGCTCGTCATAGTGTCCGACACACTCAGTGCACCGGTCCGGATCGATGACGTAGATCGGGTCTCCCTCCTCGATTGCACCGTTGGGACACTCATCCCGGCATGCGTCACATGCAATACATTCATCGGTAATCATCAATGCCATAATCGTAACCTTGAAAAAGAAATTCTGAGATTTATAACCTATGTAACCTTAGCCAATAATTAAAAGTATTACCATACAGATGGATGATATTTGTTAAAGAATAATTAGTTGCCATTTGAAATTTCATATACGCAACCGGATGCCGGAAATTGCGGTGACAAAGAGGGATTCAGCGCATATTGGGAAGTTCGCACTGAGGAGTCGTCGCGAATATCAGTGTTGCAATGGTTCCGCTCTTTCCGTCTGTTCTGTTTTTCAATGAGATTCGTGCACCCATCGCATCCGCCGCCGATTTTGCCAGAAAGAGTCCGAGGCCGGCTCCCGGAGCGTTGCCGACTCTTTTGAATGGGGCGAAGAGGTCTATCGACTCATCTATACCCGGGCCCTCATCGATTACTTCGAGCTTTATCCTGTTTTCATCAAGAAGCCTGGTTTTAAGAAGTATGGTTTTGCTTTCGGGTGTAAATTTGATCGCATTTTGCAAGAAGTTCTGCAAAATCTGGTTCAGCAGTGTCGTCTGAATGAGACCGGTCAGCGAATCTGGCTCAAGATCCAGAACAAGATTTCTCTTTTCCGCTTTGGCAAGAAGCGTGAAGTCCTCCCCTTTTTTACGAATAAAATCGATAATATCTACTTGCTGTGGAAGTTCGAAGTGTGCACCCTCCAGCCGTCCGATTTCGAGGATGGAGCCTATCATCTGGTTCAATTCCAGTATCGTTTTGTTTGAAAGCTGGAGCGCCTCTATATACTTTTCCGGTTCGCGCCGCTTTATCAGGGTGACGTCGTTTTTGAGCTTCATGACGTTGAGCGGAGTTTTCAGTTCATGTGCGGCGCCGATAAAGAGCTCTTTTTGATACTTTACGAATGTCTGTATCCGGTTGATAAGACGGTTTATGGATTCACCCAGCGGTACGAACTCTTCCGGAAGCTCGCGGATGTTTATGGTAGTAAGAAAATTCTCGTTGAGAGTTGAAAGCTTTTTGCTCATGCGCGTGATCGGAACCAGAAGCATGGCCGATAGTCCGAATGCGTAAAGAACGATCAGGATGAGGCTTATGAGGTTTATGACGATTATCGAGCGCAGAATCTTTTTGAGCATCTTCGCCATACCGGTAATATCTTTTGTCATAAGAAGATATGTCTGGGCTTTGAAGTTATATGGGTAGATCAGTTCCAGATAAAACTTTCCGTTCTCCTTGCGTTCACGCCACTCGATCGAACTGTAAAAACGGTGAGGTGCTCCAATCACCTCTGCGCTAATCTGAAGGGCGTTTTTAAGGTTTTTGGCATCTATTTTCTCACCCTCTTTATAGTCCGGAAAAGTCCTTACAATATAGCGGGCCTGGTTTACAAGCTCTTGTGAAAGTTCATCGTAGAGCGACTGCTTTATGTATGTATAAAGCATCGTGGAAAATATGATCAGAAGAATGGAAGAGGCGATAATAAGCTGTGTAAGAAACTGGTTGCGGATACTGCGGTTTCCGGCCATCGATCACCTTTGGAGTAGAGAGATTCGGAATAAATTTCCCAATTTTATGAAGTATTGTATGATTCAGGGCCCATTATCTATGCAGGCCCGGAAATCGGCACAGAAACATGGCCGGTCTTCGCGCGGAACTCTACTCTTCGTTGTTTTTTTGGGGATAGCAGAAGCGGTATCCGCGTCGACGTACAGTCTCTATGGTTTGAATACCGAGAGGTTTGTCCATCTTCTGTCTTATCTGGTTTATCGCTACTTCGATAACGTTGGGTGTTACCAGTTCCGGCTCTTCCCAGATGGCATCGAGCAGCTGCTCTTTCGATACTATCTCTTCTCTGTGGCGTGCGAGGTGTGTGAGTACTTCGAAAGGTTTACCCTTGAGCTCTATCTCCTTGCCGCGGTAGACAACCTTCTCTTCCTGGGGGTTGATACTCAGGTCGTCTATCTCGATAACATTGCTTCCGCCAAATCTGAGGCGTGCTTTGATGCGGGCGATAAGTACATCGAAATCGAAAGGTTTTTTAATGTAGTCGTCTGCACCTGCTTCCAAAGCCTCTATTTCACTGTCTTTGTCGTCTCGGGCCGATAGGATGATTACCGCCGTTTTGGGATTGTTCTGTTTCGCTTTTTGGATCAGTTCGAGCCCGTTGCCGTCAGGCAGCATCCAGTCGGCAAGAATCAGATCGTAGTTTCTTATATCCAGATAGTAGTCGCCGTCTTTGAAATTTTCAGCCGAATCTGTCTGATAGTTGAATTCGTTAAGTCCTTCGGAGAGTGTTTTGTTGACGGTGGTTTCATCTTCTACAATCAGTATACGCATGGTATAAGGTCCTTGTGGTGTGAAATTTAAGCGGGATTATAGCATATTTTTAGCTAAATTTAAACTCTTTTTCAAAAATCTTTAAAGAAAGGAGCGAAAATCTGAGACGCAAACGCGGCAGTTTGGGAGAATATCCGGTTTGGAGATTGCAATCTCAATCGTCTCTATTTTAGGAAAAATTTTTCTCATTTTACAAAAAAGTTCCTCCAAGGCATCCTCGATAAGGAGAAATTTTCCATCTTTGACGGTGGCTGCCAAAACTTCTGCAGCTTTTGAGTAGTCGAGATACTCCCCGTCCATATAGCTATAGGCTATTTCACAGTCGATCTCAATCGTCTGAGGAGTTAGCCGTTCGAATTCGAGAACACCCAGAATCGCTTCGAACCTAAGAGCTCTGATAGAAATCTTCATGCTACTTTGGTCTCCTTGCCGGTTAAAAGGCGGGCAATATTCGGCATATGTTTGTAGACTACTATGATCGCTATGATCCATATGGGAGCATGTGAGTGGATGTTCGGTACATCTGGGTATATGATGTAGCTGGCAACAATGAATACAATCAGCGCTCCGAGTGATGCGAGCGAGGATATACGCAGGGCTTTGCCGAGTATATACCATGCGGCTATCGCTATCGCCGCCACCATAGGCATCATGAACGCCAGGACGCCGACACCGGTAGCTACACCTTTGCCCCCTTCGAACATCAGGTATGGACTGAAGCAGTGGCCGGCTACGGCGAGCACCGCTATGGCCCAGAGTGTGGAATCCGGCATGCCGGAGAGCTTTGCCACAAGCAGTACCGCTACCCCTTTCAGCGCATCGAGGATGACTGTTGCTATGGCAAGCTTTTTGGCCAGTTTAGGATTTTTCTCTTTGACGACTCTAAGGACATTGGTTGCACCGATACTCCGGCTGCCGCTCTCTTTGATATCGACTTCGGCGAAAATCTTTGCCAGAATGAGACCGAACGGAATCCCTCCGATCAAAAATGCCGCAAGATAAAATATTATATTCGGGTTTGTCAGAAAATCCATAGTGACCTTTTATGGTAAAATTGCGCAATTATAGAATAATATTGGTTACAACGCCATTAAGGATAGCTATTTGCAACAGCAGGAACTCAAAGAAAAGATTGCCGAACTTAGAGAGAGGCTGCCGGTGACGATAGTCGCCCACTACTATCAGCGTGACGAAGTATTCGAACTGGCCGACATCACCGGTGACAGCCTGGAGCTTGCCCGGCGCTGCAAGGCGGACGACCGCGAATGGGTGCTCTTTTGCGGTGTGGGATTTATGGGTCAAAGTGTCAAGGTCATCGCACCGCACAAGCGGGTAGCGATGCCGAAGATCGCCTGCTGCGCCATGGCCAGGATGATAGATCAGCAGTGTTACGACGAATCGGTGGAGTTTTTGGAAAAGCACGGAATCAAAGAGTCCGATGTGCTTCCTATTACTTATATAAACTCGAGTGCCGAGGTCAAGGCGAGCGTCGCGAAGATGGGCGGCATGGTCTGTACAAGCTCCAACGCATACAAAATCATAGAGCAGGGGCTAGGAAGCGGTAAAAAGATTCTCTTCGTACCGGATCGCTGCCTGGGGCAGAATATAGCCAATATGATGGGGCTTCGCTCATGTGTGATAGGAGACGGAAAAGATCCCAACGAAGCGGATATTATCTGCTACAACGGTTTCTGCTCCGTCCATCAGCTCTTTACCGTCGATGATGTAAACTTCTACCGAAAACGCTACCCCGGCATCAAGATCGCGGTTCATCCGGAGTGTGACCCGTCCGTCGTGGCCGTCAGCGACTTCTGCGGCTCTACCAGCCAGCTTATAAAATATGTAAACGAACTTCCTGAAGATCAGAAGGTGGCGGTAGGGACCGAATACAACCTCGTCCACAGGATGCGCGACAAGAACACCTATGTTCTCTCTTCGACCAAGCCGGAGTGCCCTACAATGAACGAGACGACGCTCGAAGATGTCTACAATACACTTGTGGCGATAGAGAAAAACGAAGTACCGACGGAGATATTCGTAGACAAGGATACGGCGAAGTGGGCCAATATCGCCCTCGAAAGAATGCTGCCGTTATGATAATAGACGAGTTTGTAAAAGAGGTTCTGCTCGAAGATATAGGCCGCGGCGACCTTTTCGGGCGCGTTGCGCCCAAAAGGGCCGCAACGGCGGAGGTGATCGCCAAGAGCGACGGAATAGTGGCAGGCGAGCCCTACCTCGAGGCACTGGCACACTTCTGCAGGCTGAACCTCTACTGGCTCAAAAAAGATGGAGAGAGGTTTGTCAAGGGAGACACGATCCTGAAAGTGGAGGGCAGCGCGGCGGATCTTCTGGCTGCGGAGCGTACGCTTTTGAATATGCTTCTTCATGCCAGCTCCATAGCGACACAGGTAAAACCGTATGTTAAGGCTCTCGATGGAACCGGGGTACTGCTTCTGGATACCAGGAAGACCCGTCCGATGCTGCGTAATTTCGAGAAGTATGCCGTGCGTGTGGGCGGCGCCGTAAACCACCGGATGGGTCTTGACGATGCACTTATGCTCAAAGATACACACCTTAGCCTTATCGACGATCTGGAATCTTTTATCCGGCGTGCAAGGCGCGAAATACCGTTTACAACGAAGATCGAGATAGAGTGCGAGAGTGTAGAGGCCGCCGCGAAAGCGATGGATGTCGGAGCCGATATCGTGATGTGCGACAATATGCAGATAGACCATATAAAAGAGGTGGTGCTCTACAGAAATGACAACTATCCGGGGATTCTGCTGGAGGCGAGCGGAAACATCACCCTCGAAAACATAAAAGAGGTGGCTCAGACGGGTATAGACGCCATAAGCTCCGGCAGTATAATACATCAATCCAGATGGATAGACCTCTCCATGAAGATCGTCACCTGACGATTTTCGCGACCGGATCGGGTTTGTCTCTATTTGAAGCGATCCGTTCAACGATGGAGTAGAAGATGGCCGACGATCTCGAAAAGACCGAAGAACCGACCCCTAAAAAGATTGAAGACGCGAAAAAAGAGGGCAACGTTCCAAGAAGTATGGATACTTCCGGGTTCATAACCCTTCTGGTCGCAGTCATTACCGTCACAGCGCTCTTTTCGTGGATTATGGATCGTCTGGAGTCGCTCTATCGCTACTATACACACTTTTACGGCATAGAACTGACTCCCACGCTACTGGCGGAGATAGCAGCTTACACGATAGTGCAGGTTGCGATAATCATTCTTCCTCTCGCTCTGCCGGTGGCTATTGCAGGCATGCTTGCATCCTGGGTGCAGTTCGGATTTCTCTTCACGACCAAACCGCTGGTGCCCGACCTTACCAAAATAGATCCGATAAAGGGGGCCAAAAACCTCTTTTCGTTGAAAAAGCTGGTAGAGGGCGCAAAGATAACGATGAAGGTGGCGGCGGTTTTCGTTGTAGCCTTTTCCGTATTTTTAGGCTTCATAGAGGAGCTGGTATCGGTGTCGCGCGCCCAGATACTGCAACAGACGGCGTGGCTCGGAGAGAGGGCTTTGATACTGGCTGCCGTAATGCTTGTACTGCTTCTTGTGCTTGCGCTCATAGATCTTCTTTTCGTCCGCTACAACTACTTCAAAGGTCTCCGAATGTCGAAACAGGAGATCAAAGATGAGATGAAGCAGATGGAGGGAAATCCGGAGATCAAGGCCAAAATACGCCAAATTCAGATGGAGATGGCCAGGAAAAGGATGCTGGCGGAAGTTCCCAATGCCGATGTTGTCATAACGAACCCGACGCACTATGCGGTTGCCCTTAAATATAAGGAGTCTGAATCGAGTGCTCCGAAAGTGGTGGCAAAAGGGGCCGATCTGATCGCTCTGAAGATCCGTGAAATTGCAAGAGAGAGTGGGGTGCAGATAGTTGAAAACCCGCCGCTTGCAAGGGAGCTGTACAAGCATGTGGATGTCGACAGGGAGGTCCCCGAGCGGTTTTACCATGCGGTTGCGGAGGTGTTGGCCTTTGTTTACAAAAGCAAAAGGGCTCTTTGACCTTTTTTAGGATAAAATCGCCTTCATGGTAGACAAAGCAGTATATTCAGAGGCGAAAAAGCGTATAGAGACGAGCCGCCATATAACGGTTGTAGGCCACCTCAATCCCGATGCAGACGCGCTTGGGACCGGGCTTGGATTGTGGCGGGTATTTAAAACACTCTCAAAGCGTGTAGACGTAGTTTTCAAAAGTACCCCTCTACCGCAAAATCTATCGTTTCTGCCCGGTTTCGAAAAGATACGTACAGATGTCAGCCCCAAAAGCGACCTGCTTGTGAGTGTCGACTGTGGCAGCTTCGACCGGCTGGGCATACAGAAGCCTCCGAAAGCGTTTCTGATAAATATTGACCACCACCGAAGCAATACCGGATACGGGGATATCAATATAGTCGAGCCCGGCTTCGCCAGTGCTTCCGAGGTCGCTTTCAGGCTGGTAAAAGAGGCCGGGTGGCCTGTTCCTGAAGAGTCTGCCGTCAATTTCTATGCGGCACTTCTGAGTGATACCGGTTTTTTTGGATACGAGGGTGTGAATGGCAGGGTCTTCGACTTTGCAAAGGAGCTTCAGGCCCTCGGTGCGGATGCGGAGTGGACGGCGCGAATGCTCAGGGAGAACCAGCCTCTGAGCAAGCTTCGCCTGCTGCCGAAAGTCTTGCAGACACTCAAGCTCTATCTGCAGGGGCGCGCAGCAGGGCTGGATGTAACTCTGCAGATGCTGAAAGAGTCGGGAGCTACGGTAAACGAAACCGATGACATGGTCAACTACGCCCGCTCTCTCGCGACGGTCGAGGTAGGTTTTCTGATAAGAGAGGAGAGCGACGGATCGCTGAAAGTTTCGCTACGCTCGAAAAGCCGCGTGGATGTGAGCAAAATAGCGGTGAGATTCGGCGGAGGAGGGCATATCAGGGCAGCTGGTTTTAAAATGTACGATATGGAACGGAATGTGCTGAAAGATAGAGTGCTTAAGATGATCGAAGAGGAGTTGGAGTGAGAAGAAAAAAGAGCAATGTTGGCGTGACCCTTCTTGTCGCGCTTTTTTTAGCCGTTATCGGCGGAGCGATATATCTGGCCAATTCGCCGATGTTCGAGCGCAATGCACCCAGGATAGAAGTACCGGAGGCGCTCTATTGGAATCTGAAGGAGGCGATAAGGGTCAAGCTCAAAGATGAGAGCGGAATACGAAGCTACAGAGTCATTCTGAATGACGGAACCTCCGATTTCACGGTTTTGCAGGAGCAGTCAGCCACACCGCAAAAAGAGGTGGAGATCGCAGTGCAGCTGCCTCGTGCCGGATGGAACAGAAGAGCCGTAGATGCCACTATGCGAATAGAGGTTACGGATGCGAGCAACTGGAATCTGTTTAAAGGCAACAGTGCGCAAAAGAGTGTGAAGATAAAGATCGACGCGGTACGTCCGAGTGCCTTTGTGCTCTCCAACTCCTACAAGATAACCCAGGGAGGAAGCGCTCTGGTGATATTCAGTGCGAAAGATGAGCATCTTGCGGATGTTTCGATCCATACATCCTTCGGAAAAGTGTTCAAGGCGGAGCCCTTCTATAAAACCGGTTACTATGCCGCTTTGATAGCCTGGCCTGTTCCTCAGAAGAGTTTCAGGGCATGGGTCGAGGCTGTAGATCTTGCGGGAAACGTGACGAAAGCGCACATCCCGCTGTATATAGAGAGGTACCGTTACCGCCGCTCCAACATTACGCTGAAAGATCGCTTTTTGAACGGCAAAGTCTCCGACCTCGCATATCAGTTCGACGAGACGGCAAACGTAAGCGATCCGCTGGAGAGGTTCAGGATCATCAACGAAGATATTAGACAGAAGAACGAGAAGCTCATTCACACTCTCGGCTCGAAAGTCTCCGGTCAGTTGATCAGGAGGTGGAGCGTAAAACCATTTTCTCCGCTCAAAAATGCGAAAAAGGTGGCGAGTTTCGGCGATCATCGCTACTACTACTATAAAGGGAAGCGTGTAAGCGAATCGTATCATCTGGGCATAGATCTGGCAAGTGTGAAGATGGCGCAGATAAGATCCTCGAACCCCGGGCGCGTAGTATACTCCGGATATAACGGAATATACGGCAACATGCCGATGATAGACCATGGACTCGGGCTCTATACCATTTACGGCCACTGCTCTTCGGTAGATGTGAAAGAGGGCGACGACGTATCAAGGGCAGAGCCCATTGCAAAGACCGGAAAGACGGGCCTGGCCCTTGGTGACCATCTCCATTTCGGTATCGTTGTCCAAGGGGTCGAGGTACGTCCCGTCGAATGGATGGATCCACACTGGATCAAGGATAACATCACTGCTGTGTTCGACTCCGCAAGGAAGATGATAGATCGCCGCAGCGAGTGAGATAGAGCTTCAAGGCGAAACCGTATTTAAGGCATAGAGTCCGCTCTATTGAAGCGGTTCCGTCTCTATTTGGGCAGAAAAAAATGTAAGCGGTACCGTGTTATGGTATAATGAAATGCAAGCTATTGAAATAAAGAACAGTTTTAAAAAAAGCAGGTGTATTGACGCCGCATACCCTCTCTGTGACCGGCGGGGAGAGGATGGAGGTTAGAAAACTCATGATAAAACAGAGAACAGTTGCCAGGGCGGTGGAGAGTGTGGGCATAGGCCTGCACAAGGGAAAACCGGTGCGTCTGCGCCTGGAACCCCTGGAGCCCGGAAGCGGAATACTATTTTACAGAAAAGATAGCGGTGTTACGATCCCCCTTTCCCCTGAATATGTCGTAGACACCCAGATGGCTACGGTGATAGGAAAAGAGGGTTCTAACGTCTCTACGATAGAGCATTTTCTCTCCGCGGTATATGCGTATGGAATAGACAACCTTCGTGTAGTGCTCGACGATGCGGAGATGCCTATTATGGACGGAAGTGCGGCAAGCTTCTGCATGATGCTCGACGAAGCGGGCATAGAGGAGCAGTCTGCCGGAAAAGAGATAATTCGCATAAAAAAAGAGGTTACGGTCAGATCGGGAGACAGATATGTATCTCTGAAACCGTCCGAGACGGCCGTTTTCGACTTCACGATCAGATTCGACCACCCTGTGATAGCGCGTCAGCATAGACGTTTCGTCTTCTCGAAGCAGGGATTTGTGCGTGAGATTTCCAGAGCCCGTACATTCGGTTTTTTGCGGGAAGTGCAGTATCTTCGCAGTAAAAACCTGGCCCTTGGCGGAAGCTTGGAGAATGCTATCGTTTTGGACGATACGAAGGTGCTCAACCCCGAAGGTCTTCGTTTCGAAGATGAGTTTGTAAGACATAAGATTCTGGACGCGATGGGGGATATGAAGCTGCTCGGTCGTCCGATTCTCGGTACTTATGAAGCTTACGCAGGAAGCCACGGTCTGAACCATGAACTTACCATGGCCCTGATGGCGGATTCTGAAGCATATGAGATCGTGACCCTGCAGGTACAAGAGGGCACGGAGTTTGCAAGAAGTTTTGCATAGCCAAAACGAAAGACCTCCGGTAGAGCTGCTTCTTATAGCTGTCACTTCACCTATATTGGCGGCGATATATGAAGATGGGGAGTGTATAAAGATATATCGGAGAGACGGAAAATGCTCCGAAGTGCTTCCGCCTCTGCTGCACGATATTCTATATCGTTACAGACTGAAAGCGGTATATTATGCCAACGGCCCCGGAAGTTTCATGGCTATCAAGATCGCCTATGTCATGGCCAAAACGGTATCGAGTGCGCTCGGTATTCCTCTTTACGGTACGGATGCGTTCGCATTCAACGGAAGCAGGCCTATAAAGGCGATAGGCAACAGCTGTTTTGTAAAAAAAGATGGTTCGATCCGAATAGAACCAGACTGCGCCGAAGAGGCCGCCCCGTTTTGCGCTCCTCAACAACTCGATAGATCTATTTTTTCCGAGCGGAGCGAACCGCTCTATATCCTGCCGGCAGTCTGAAAAAGCTCTTTCGGAAGCCCCTTTTTAGTTAACTTGTAATAAAATTTCGCCAACAAAACCAAGGAGAGATGTGTGATCATCAGTGTACCTGCTACGAGCGCAAATCTGGGACCGGGTTTCGATACGCTGGGTCTTTCTCTCTCCCTTCGTAATCGGGTACACATTCAGCCCTCAAGATTTTTCAGTGTCTCCATCAAAGGCGAAGGGGCGTCGAATCCGCGCCTCAAAGGCAACAATCTCTTCATAAACATATTCAACGACCACTACAGGCACCTGACCGGCAAAAAAGGGATTTTCCGCTTCAAGTTCTACAATCAGATTCCGCTCTCGAGGGGTCTTGGAAGTTCGTCTGCCGTCATAGTAAGCGCCATCGCTTCGGCTTACAGTGCAGCCGGTGTCAATATCTCCAAAAGGAAACTGCTGAACCTTGCACTCTATTATGAGCACCACCCGGACAATATAACGCCGGCGGTGATGGGCGGCTTCAATGTGGCGGTGGTTGAAAACAGAAAAGTGTACAGCCAGAAAAAGAGGATCCCGGGTTATCTCAAAGCGGTTGTTGTCATACCCGACAAGCCGATATCGACGGCGCGTTCGAGAACCGTGCTGCCGAAAAGCTACCGTAAAGAGGATGCCATATACAACCTCTCGCACTCCTCGCTGCTTACGGCATGCTTTTTCAACGAATCGTGGGAGATGCTCAGAGTCGCGGCTAGAGACCGTTTCCACCAGACTGCCCGTATGAAGAACCTTCCCGAACTCTTCGATGTACAGAAACTCGCTATCGAAAACAATGCACTTATGAGCACTCTTTCAGGAAGCGGATCGACCTTTTTCAATATGACCTACAAAGACGATGCACAGCCGCTTCTGCAGAGATACAGAGAGCGTTTCCCGAATTTCAGAAGTGCGGTTTACGACTTCGACAACGACGGAGTTCTGTTTCGAGATTAGAGCTCTTTGAAACAGCCCCGAAGACGGGTTGTGCGAAGCGGCTTATTTTGGTATAATTGCACGATTATGTCCGATCCGGTTAGAATGTGCATCCATTGCCGCGGCCGCTACTTGCAGGCCAAGCTTATACGGCTACAGTGTCAAAACAATCAGATACAACCATTTCAGGGGTACGGAAGAAGTTTCTATCTTTGCTATACCTGTATCGACGACAGGAAGCTTGGAAAGCGGCTGGCAAAACTGTGCAGCAATCGAACCTACTTAACGGAAACATTGGGCGAACTACTAAAGGAGATGACAGCGAATGGATAAAGTACGCATCCATGAAATAGCGAAAGAGTTGGGAATAAAAAGCAAAGAGGTTGTGGAGATGGCCAAGGAGATGGGTCTTGACGTCAAAGCGCCTTCTAGCAGTGTTGCCCCGGAAGATGCACAAAACCTTATGAATTTTGTGATGACCGGGACACTTCCCGCTTCAGCCAAAACAGTAAAATCTCCTGAGCCCGCAAAAAAGGTTGAGAAAGAGGAGCCTAAGAGGCCGGCGGAAACGGCAAAAGAGGTGCCATCCGCCAAGAAGAGCAAGGTGCAGACCCAAGAGGAAGCAGCAGAGAGAAAAGAGGTTGAAAAACCTTCGGTAAAGCCCGAAAAAACTCAGGAGAGTGCGGAGGCGACACCGAAGAGAAGAGAGGAGCCGACGACAGAAACCGCCGAAGCGAAAGAGAGCCTTGCAGAGGCTTCCGTAAAGCGCCGCCGCGGCATCTTCATAGTAAAGAAGAAACGGCCCAGGAGTGTAGAGCCGACTGAAAAGAGCGTCTCCATAAAAAAGAGTGAGATAGGGCTTGAAAACCGCATCATAGCCGCAGCAGACGAGACCTTGGTGTCGAAAAAGAGTAAGAAAAAGGCCAAAAAGCCGGCTCCCGTTCCAAGCAGCAAAGAGAGCGGTATCAAGCTGAGTCTTATGGAAGACAGGGATATCGGCAGTTCGAATACGATCCCCGTAGACTACTCCACCGAAGAGGTGGTTCTTCCGGACTTCAGCGAAGAGCTCAACCGGATGGAGGAGCCGAAATCTCCGGTAACGCTGAAGCCGGAACAGCCACGCCAGAAGCAGCCGGCCGGCCGCAGAGGCCCTCAAAAAAGGGGCAGCCGCAGTGTCAGCCGCACTGCTCCCAAGAAGCGCCATAAGCGGGTCGAAAAAGAGGGAACCGTCTCATCGGTAGTCACTATTCCCGAAGAGGTTAGGGTATACGAATTCGCGGAGAAGGTCGGTAAAACAACCGGAGAGGTAATAAAAGTTCTATTCGGCCTCGGTAAAATGGTGACGAAAAACGACTTCCTCGAAAAAGATGAGATCGAGATACTCGCCGAAGAGTTCGGTGTTGAGGTAAAAACCATGAATCCCCTCGATGAGCTCGACTATGTTAGCGCCTACGATGCGATAGAGGATGAGTATCTCGAAGAGAGGCCGCCTGTAATTACGATAATGGGTCACGTAGACCACGGTAAAACTTCGCTTCTCGACAAAATCAGGGAGACCAAAGTGGCCGAAAGGGAGGCGGGCGGCATTACCCAGCATGTCGGTGCGTACCAGATCGAAAAGGATGGCAAGAAGATAACCTTTATAGATACACCCGGCCATGAAGCGTTTACAGAGATGCGGGCGCGCGGTGCACAGGCGACAGATATCGTGATTATCGTGGTCGCCGCGGATGATGGAGTCAAACCCCAGACGATAGAGGCGCTCAACCACGCCAAAGCGGCGGAAGTGCCGATGATTATCGCGATCAACAAGATCGACAAGCCGGATGCGAATCCCGACATGGTAAAGTCTCAGCTCGCGGAACTGGACTATATGCCGGTAGAGTGGGGCGGAGAGTACGAGTTTGTTGAAGTCTCCGCAAAAACCGGTACAGGGATTCCCGACCTGCTCGAGACGATTTTGCTGCAGGCTGAAATAATGGAGCTAAGGGCCAATCCCAAACGGCTGGCAAAGGCTATCGTTATCGAAAGCTCTCTCGAAAAAGGGCGCGGTCCCGTCGCTACCGTGATTGTCAAAAACGGTACTCTTTATGTAGGTGACCATGTAATATGCGGTAGGACGTTCGGAAGGGTGCGTACCATTCTGAACGATCTCGGCAAACAGGTCAAACAGCTCGGTCCGAGCGATCCGGGTGTAGTTGTGGGGCTTAACGAAGTTCCTGGTGCTGGCGAAGTTCTTGTCGCTATGAAGAGCGATAAAGAGGTTCGCGAGCTTGCGCAAAAAAGAGCGGAGTATCTCAGGCAAAAAGAGCTCTCAAAAAGTACGAAAGTGACACTCGATGAACTCAGCAGTCTGATCGCCGAGGGCCAGATAAAATCTCTGCCCGTAATCATCAAAGCCGATGTGCAGGGCTCTTTGGAGGCTATCAGAGGAAGTCTTGAGAAGCTCAAAAACGAAGAGGTGAAGATAGAGGTCATACACTCCGGTGTAGGCGGTATAACCGAAAGCGACGTGGCTCTTGCGAATGCCGACCAGAATGCGGTGATACTCGGCTTCAACGTCAGACCGGACGCCAAAATAAAAGAGAAGGCGAAGCAGCTCGGAGTGGAGATCAAGACCTACTCCATAATATACGATCTTATAGATGATGTAAAAGCGCTTCTGAGTGGAATGATGAGCCCGATTGTCAGCGAAGAGGGAATAGGGCAGGCAGAGGTCCGTGAAACATTCAGCGTCGCCAAAGTCGGAACCATTGCAGGGTGTATCGTTACCGAAGGGGTTATAAAGAGAAACGCGAAAGCGCGTCTTATCCGCGACGGTGTAGTTATATACGATACCCGTATAAGCTCCCTGAAACGCTTCAAAGACGATGCGAAAGAGGTTGGAAAAGGGTATGAGTGCGGCCTTATGCTTGAAAACTTCAACGATATCAAGGTGGGTGACGTGATAGAGGCTTACGAAGAGAGAGAGGAGAAAGCGACTCTATGACCGCTGAAGAGATCAAGCGCCACAGGACCGAATCGGTTTTACGCGAGTTGATCCCCGAAGCGCTTTCGCAGCTTGGGGACGAGCGGCTGCGCGGACTTACCGTGACGGAAGTCGTCTGCAGCAGAGGACGAAGTGACGCCGATGTATATCTTGACCCGACGGGACACGAAGAGGATGAACAAAAACAGATTCTCAAGCAGCTCAAAAAGGTCGTGAGGGGCCTGGAAGCCTACTGCCTCAAAGCAGAAGGGTGGTTCAAGTCCCCTAAATTCCACTTTAAATTCGACAAAGAGCTGGAGCGTGCAAAACGGCTCGACGAACTCTTTTCGATTATCGAAAAGGAGATCAAGTGAGCGTCGAAAAAGAGGTTAAAAAGGTCATAGAGTCTCACGGGGCCAAACTTTACGATACCGAAGTGGTCAGCGAGGACGGCAGAACCATCTATAGAGTATATATCCTCAAAGATGGCGGTGTCGACCTGGATCTATGCGCCGATATAAGCCGCGACCTTTCACCGATGCTCGATGTCTACCCGCCGGTAAGCGGCCAGTACTATCTGGAGGTGAGCTCTCCGGGGGTTGAACGCACTCTCAAGAAGCCGGAACACTTCATGAACTCCGTAGGCAGCGATGTCAGAGTGAAACTGAGCAGCGGGGATGTCGTAAAGGGCAAGCTGCTCGGCTTTGAAGATGGCAAAGTTATTCTTAAAACTTCGGCCGGCGAAGAGGAGTTTCCTCTATCTGAGATAAGAAAAGCCCGCACCTATTTTGAATGGTAGCGATCAAAGATCAGTTCTATATGCGGCTGGCGCTCGAAGAGGCGTGGAAGTACCAGCTGCTTACCTACCCCAACCCCGCCGTCGGCGCCGCTGTCGTTGACTCTTCCGGCGCTGTTTTGGGTCTTAATGCGCATAAAGAGGCCGGTTCGGCCCATGCCGAAGTGCTTGCGATCAGGGATGCCTACACCGCCCTTACATCCGATAGGGCGCTTTGCGCTACAGAGGATTCCGAATTTCTGCACAGAGAGCTTCCAAAAAGAGCCAAAAATCTCTTTAGCAGCTCTACACTCTATGTAACACTCGAACCGTGCTCCCACGAAGGAAAGACGCCCGCCTGCAGCCGGCTTATAGCCGAACTGGGCTTCAAGCGTGTGGTAATCGGCGTGCCCGATCCCAACGGTTTGGCTTCCGGCGGCGCAAAGATGCTTCAAAAAGCCGGCATTGAGGTGAGCGTAGGTGTGCAGAAGAAGCGGTGCGAGGAGCTGATAGAGCCTTTCAAGAAGTGGATGGGTGGAAGGTTTCTCTTTTTCAAACTGGCACAGACGCTCAACGGTGTGATAGACGGCGGTACCGTAAGTTCCGAAGAGTCGCGAAGGTGGGTTCACGCCGTAAGGGGCAAGATAGATACCCTTTTGATCGGCGGAGGTACCGTAAGGGCGGATCGTCCCCTGCTTGACGGCAGGCTGACAGGCACCAAGGCTCCCGATGTCGCTGTTTTAACTGAAAAACCGGATACGATAGAAAGAGATATTCCGCTGTTCGGTGTAGAGGGGCGGAGTGTAGAGTTTATAGACTATAGAGGCGCTTTGAATCTGAAAGGCTTCGTGATGGTAGAGGGCGGAAGTGGAATGTTCGAAGCTTTGAAAAACGAGATAGACTGGATGGTTCTTTTCGTAGCCCCCTTCGTGAAAGCGGGGATGGGTTATAATGGCGCACAGAGTTTCGAACTGCTGCACCAAAGCAGTTGCGGCGGGGACGCTATATTATGGTTAAGGGCGAAAAATGGAAGATAAGGGTCTGAAGCAGGAGAAGATTGTCTCGATGTTCGACGAGATCGCATCGACCTATGATGTTACAAACCGCGTTTTGAGCATGGGAATCGACAAGTCGTGGCGCAAAAAGGGTTGCGACAAGACTTTCGAACTGCTCGACAGGAGCGAAGATCTCACTGTACTCGACGTCGCATGCGGCACGGGAGATATGCTGCAGTGGTGGAGAGATAGAGGCGAGGCGGCCGGTGCCGAGATTAAACGGTTTATCGGGGTGGACCCTTCCGAAGGGATGCTGAAAGTCGCCAAAGAGAAGGTCGACTACGCCGACTTCATAGTCGCAAAAGCGCAGCAGATGCCTATAGACGAGAATAGCGCCGATATACTCTCCATCAGTTACGGCATACGAAACGTCGTTGACAGGCAGGAGGCGATAAACGAGTTCTACCGAGTCCTAAAACCGGGTGGCATGGTGGTCATTTTGGAGTTTACCAAGCGCGAAAACAGAGGGCTGAAGGGCAGAGTGGTAGATTTCTATATGCATAAAATTCTCCCGAGGCTCGGAGGAGTTGTCAGCAGGAACTATGAAGCCTACCGTTACCTCCCCGACTCCATAGAGGATTTCCTTACGACCGGGATGCTTCAGGAGGAGCTGGAGAGTGCCGGGTTCCGGATGCAGTATACCGAATCGTTTTCGATGGGTATATCGACACTGCTGATAGCCAGAAAGTGATGCAGACCCTAACAGTTTCCCAGATCAACGAGCAGATAAAGTCGCTGCTAGAGTCTACGTTTATCCAGATACGTGTGGAGGGGGAGCTTTCACGCGTTACCTACCACAGCAGCGGACACATATACTTTTCGATAAAAGATGAAAAGAGCTCTCTTTCGTGCGTAATGTTCCGGTCCAACGTGGCGAGACTGCGCTTCAGGCTCGAAGAGGGTCAGCATGTTGTACTCGGCGGCTCCATCACCGTATATGTGCCCCGCGGAAACTACCAGATGATGGTGCAAAGTGCCGAGCCGTACGGTGCCGGTGCGCTTGCAGTCGCTTTCGAGCAGCTGAAAAAGAGGCTGCAGGAAGAGGGGCTCTTCGCGGCCGAGAGAAAACGTCCGATTCCGCGCACCGTTCGCCATATAGCGGTGGTCACATCCAAAACCGGTGCGGCGATACAGGATATGATACGTGTAGCCGGCAAGCGCTGGCCGCTGCTTAAGATCACCCTGGTAGATACGCTGGTGCAGGGAGCCGAAGCCGCCGAAGAGATAGCCCGCCATATTGCCTATGCCGACCGGCTCGGAGCCGATGTGCTCATCGTAGGGCGCGGCGGCGGAAGTATCGAAGATCTCTGGGCGTTCAACGAAGAGGTTGTGGCGAGGGCGATAGCCGCGTGCAAAACCCCGGTGGTCTCCGCTGTCGGCCACGAAGTGGATACCCTTATCTCGGACTTCGTTGCGGATATGCGCGCACCTACCCCTTCCGCCGCAATGGAGCAGATACTCCCGGACCATGTGGAGGTGCTCTATACCCTCGACGAGATGATGAACAGGATGTCGCATAGGATGCGTCAGATCACGGCGTTAAAAGAGGATAACTTCCGTCACCTGCTCTCCAGACTGGAGCAGCTCGCCATCACAAGAAGAATCGCTCTGCGTCTGAAGGATGTGAATATGTTAAAAGATAGCCTCACTCTCCAGATGAGAAGGCTGCTCGATGCAAAATCGGCGCATATCGAGCCGCTCGCTTCTCAGATATGTTCTGCTCGAAAGGCGGCTCTGAACAGAAAAGAGCAGACGGTACGCTCGATGATGGAACAGATGGATGCCCTCGACCCGCGCCATAAATTGAGACCTGGATATGTTCAGCTCGTAAAGGATGGAAGGGCAGTAGGGTTGGACAAGGTGAAAGTGGGGGAACTCGTTGCACTTCAGGACGGCCGTCTTAAAGCCGAGGCCAGGATAGAAGGAGTCGCTCCGATAGAGGATAGATAGTTAAGTGAATAATGTTACGCAAACTGCCGGCAAAGCCCGTAATTCGGCAGGGTCCAATCGATTCTGTAATCCATGGAGCTAGGAGATCCAAAGATTTTATAGTTTTGTTATGCTTTGCACATAACATCAGGCTCTCACCGATTTCAAAATTTTGTCGGCCAGAATTCTTGCCAGATCTTTCATGCTCGGGTCGGGGCTTATTTTGTGCTCTCCCTGTACATATCCGGCAACACGCGCTCTTATCGTCCTGGTGGTCTGGTGCATTATGAGTGTGGAGACGATCATCATTTGGGCCACCATCGGGTTCTCTATCTCGAAAACTCCCTCTTCGACTCCGTCGTTGAGTATGGCCGTTACGGTTGAGAGGGTCCTGGAGAGCTCCGCTGCCGCCCGGTCGCTCATCTGCTTTCCGTCATCGGAAAATTCGTGGGCCAAAGTGGCGGCGAAGCAGTGATGTTCGTTCAAAAAGGCTCCGAAAGCTTCGATATAGGCGCGAAGTCTCTCCTCGGGTCCCTTGGCACCTGCAGCCGCCTTCTCGACCCGGTTGGCCAGCAGTTCGAGCCTGAACAGAAGGACCGCCTCGTAGAGTGCCGCCTTGTCTTTGAAGTGGTAATAGATGGCAGGCTTGGTCACACTGGACTCGGCGGCGATATCCTCCAAAGAGGTGGCCTCGAAACCGAACTTCGAAAAATGCTTTGCCGCAGCAAGCAGAATCTTCTCTCTTTTACTGTCGCGCAACTTCTCTCCTTGCTTCTTACTTAACGATAAGTCAGTATACTGCAGTTTTGTTTCATTTGTCAAAATTGCGAATTAAAAGCAGCACAGCTCTTTGGAAATGTCAACAAAACTTTAAGCAGATTAAACAGTTAATGAAAATTTCATTTTTATTTTAATAAGGAACTGTGCATCCTCATGAAGACAAACATGGTGGATACGTATTTTGCTTTCACTACATTTTAAAATATCACTTCGGAGTATGAGATATAAGCTGTAACCTTTTTTATGGTATAGTATTTCATCCATTTTACAAAAAGTTATACTTTGAGTAGAAGGGAAGAGTCTTTTTTGGAGAAGTAGAATGAATATCTACATTGGAAATCTGTCTTACAGAATGGGTGATGGTGAACTTAGAGAAGTTTTTGAAGCATATGGCGAAGTGAGCAGCGCAAGAGTTATCAGCGATCGCGAGACCGGGCGTTCGAAAGGCTTCGGTTTTGTTGAAATGCCGGATGATAATGCCGCAAATGAAGCAATAGAGGCTCTAAACGGCAAAGAGGTCGAGGGACGAAACATCCGTGTAAACGAAGCGCGCCCCAGAGAGCCGCGTCAGCCCAGAGGCGACTTCAACCGAAACTTCTGATACCGCCCGAAACTGTGCCGAATACGGTGCTACGTCAACGGTAAAGGAGAGCGGAGCGGCCCGCTCTCCATCTCATTTAAACTTCCAAAAACGTGATCGATTCAGAATTTTTTACATGACGGATAGACGATGAAGCAGTGTGTCAACGACTTTACGCTCTTTGAAGAGATATGGCATGCCATATCACACGGATTCGGCCTTTTTCTAAGCACTTTCGGATTCGGAGTACTCGTGACACTTGCTGCTTTGAGCGGTGATCTCACCAAAATCCTGACCACCACTCTTTACGGTATCGTACTCATTTTGATGTACGGTGCATCCACCCTCTACCACGCTATACCGCATCCGAAAGCCAAGTCTATTCTCCAGCAGCTCGATCACGCATCGATATATATGCTTATAGCCGGTACCTATACACCTGTTTTGCTGCTCGGCGTAAAAGGGGCTTTCGGATGGATACTCTTCGGCATGACCTGGGGGGCGGCAGCTGTCGGAATTTTTTTAAAATTTGCATATCCGGGCCGCTTCGAGCTCTTCTCTTTGGTTCTGTACGCCGCGATGGGGTGGATGATAGTCGTGGCATGGCAGCCGTTTGTGGAGCATGCCGGCTGGCTGCCGATGATCTTTCTTTTTGCAGGTGGTCTGATCTACACTCTCGGAATCTTTTTCTATGTCAAATCATCGATGAGGCTGAACCATGCGGTGTGGCACCTCTTTGTGCTAGGCGGTACCGTTTTCCACTACTTCGCCATATTCTTGCTTGTCAGGCAGTAGTGAAAAACTCTATTTTATAATCCACCCCTTCAGCTGCTCTGCGAAAACTTTGGCCGACTCTTCTGCGAAGTTTTCCATATACTGTTCGAATCTGCTCTTCTCTTTCCATCTGGCTTCGGTAACCCCGCTGAGCGTTTTTGTCAGAGCTTCAGCCTTTTTGATGGAGCCAATTTCATCTATCAGACCTGCCTCTTTCGCTTTTTTTGCTATGAAAATCTTTGCATCGGCAAACTTTTCAGGGTGTTTTGGGTCCAGGCTTCTCGCTTTTGCCACATCTTCTACGAACATTTTGTAGATATCGAAAACGTGGGTCTCGATCTCTTTTCGCTCATCTTTTGTCCACTCTCTGAAAGGGGTTCCCGCCTCTTTGTATTTTCCGGCTTTCACGACCTGCGGTTTTACACCGATTTTGTCGATCAGGCCTTTTATGTTCATCCCCTCCATTATGACGCCGATGGAGCCGATCGTAGCGGCGGGATTCGCTACGATCCTGTCCGCCCAGATAGATGCGTAGTAGCTGCCGCTCGCCATCGTACCGGCCGCGTAGGCGACTACCGGCTTCTTCTCTTTAAGACGCTTGAGTGCAAGGGCGATCTCTACGGAAGGTGCAACTGCACCGCCGGGTGAGTTTACGACGAAAAGCACACCCTTTATACTCTTTTCGTTTGCCAGTTCGTCAAGCTGCTTCACGATTTTCGAGGAGTCCATAATTGGACCGACAAGATCCACTTTCGCCAGGTTTGGCGGCTTTACAGACTCCGTTCCGGCTGGCGCCAGTATCAAAATCAGGATCAGAATGAATATCAGCGACTTGAAGTACTTCTGTATGAACTCCAATGTTGCCGTGATGGGGTAGAAGAGCTTTTTGAAAAAATCGGACACATCAACCTCTTTTTGCAGGCATCTGACAGACGCAGCCGCGCTTTTGCCGTTGCCTTTTTTGAATGTTTGAAAATTATAGCAAAAAGAGAGGCCCGATCAAGCCCTCTTCGGTTTGAGCGGACTAAAAGTGGGTGGATGCCGAAGCGTTAAAGCTTAGAGACCGAACTGTTTCGTGTCGACCCACTCCATATTGAGCATAGACCAGAAATCCATGGCGAAGCCGTGCAGCAGATAGTCGTAGGGGAGCCAACCGTATCCATGGTCTCCCCATCCGGCTCCCCATGAGTTTCTGATCAGAAAAGCCCCTTTGGTAGTTTTGTTACAGGCGGTGTTTTTTATCTTTTTGTTGTCGTCATAGCCAACCGCTACTATGGCATGCCCCCATTTTGCCCTCTCACCCGGGCACGGGAAGGGAATGCCGCCGGCTACGTTGGAGTTGGAGAATGAGCCGAACCCGAAGAAGCCGAACATCGAAGGAATACCGTATGCCAGGTAGAGCTTTACCCGGGCCAAAACGGTACTTTTGGGAATGTTCGAACCGATCGGATCGTGGCAGAAGTATCTGAGCGCCTCGTAATTGTCCGCGACTGCATAGACGAATGATGGGGGCTCCACATCGAATTTCGATATATCGTACGGCCAATACTTTTCCGGAGCCACTCCCGTAAGCGTAAGTGCCCCCATAGTGTTTCTGAGCCATGCTCCCGTATCTCCCGTTACACGCATCAGGTCTCTTGTGGCTTTATAGATGAAGAGCCTTGATGCGTTAATATGCTTTCCGTGTGCACGCCTCTCGTAATACTCTATAACTCCCGCTGCGGCATTTGCGGTACATGAGCCAAGTGAACCCTGATTCTCCACAGGTGAGCACCATTGCCTCAAATCTACACTCGAGGGCAGAGCTTTCGGGATCTTATTCTCTTTGATACCCAGTTTTTTGACAATCTGTACAATCTCTTTCGTTTCTGGTGTGTAGTCTCTTAAATCCGGCATAGGAGGAATCCATCCGGTTCCAACCTCCTCTTCAGTAGGCAGAATCACCTTTTCATACAATCTTTCCATCTCTCTTATCCTTTCTTGAATCTTTGATTCCGAAGCTTTGGGGGATTGCGTCCCACGGCCGGGCCCTGCTGAGTTCCGGACTTTGCCCGAAACTTGTTCAACACCTACAAACAATATAGCCGATAAGAATTCTGTTTTTGTTGTATTATTATGAAGATGGTAGGGTTAGCGGATTTTATCTCCTGCTATATATATGTTTTCGGCCTCTTTGGTATGCAGAAGCAGCTGCAGAGGCAGATCTTCGGGAGACTCTACGGGTGCGGGGAGTTTCAGCGTTATAATGTCGGCATGGAGCCCTTTTCGGATTCGGCCCGTTTCGATACCGAGAGCGTCGGCGGCCGTTGAGGTGGATGCGCACAGAAGCCTTTTCGCCAAAAGGTTGGCATCGGCCTGAGAGTGGAGCATCAGTGCGGCGCGCATCTCGTCCCATAGGCTCAAGGAGGTGTTGGAGCTGAGTCCGTCGGTTCCAAGAACCCAGGGAATATGCAGTTCGTTCAGCCTCTCCAGCTTCAGCCTACCGCACCCCAGAAGCCTGTTCGATCTTGGGCAGTGGGTGATACTGTGGCCCGCTTTGGCTATCATTTCAAGAAGATTCTCATCGGCCTGTACGGCATGGGTCAGCAGAGCTCTTTTAGCTTCTATTAGTTGCAGAAACTCTTCGGGAAAAGAGAGCGGTGTGCTCTGGCCCAGAAAGTTTTCGAAGAAGGGCTTGAAAGGTCCGTTGCCGCTTTCAAGCCACTCCTTTTCGGCTGGAGACTCCATGAAGTGCGCACTAAGCGGCATATCTTCTGTATCTGAAAGTATCTTCTTTATAAGAACCGGATGCACGGAGTATGGAGAGTGTATAGCAACAGCAGGGATGAAGCGCTCGTCGCCAAGTTTCCGGCTGCCTTCCAGTCTCTGCATGAAGTCGGCGTACAGAGCATCCACGGCGGCAGGTTGAGACCCTATGGCCTCATTGAAGAAAACGACTCTCTGGGGGGCCGCTTTGCAGGCTTCCATCTCCAGCCCGTAGCTGCTTACGGCACCGAATGTCGTGATTCCCGCCTGCAGCATCTGCTCCATCTGGCGCTTGTAGCATCGGGCTCTGCACGCATCCACAAGCTCGTCGCGCTTCTTAATGACGCTTTGAAGCCACTCCATGAAATCGCCGTATCTAAGCTCTGTTCTGTTGGCACCGAACTCCATATGAACGTGCGGGTTTATGAGCCCGGGCATCAAAATACTCTGCTTATCACCTTCTATCACCTCGGCATCAGGAAAAAGAGAGCATAACCGCTCTTTCGTGTCTACTGCTTCTATTCTGCTGCCGAATGCGACGGCTTTGTCCCTTGAAACCTCTTCGCCGTCGAACATCCATTCTGTCGAAACTATTTTCATATTTTTAAAATCCGTACTTTCCGATCTTTGCACAGATGCCGCAGAAGCGGCGATCTGAGCGCTGTTATAGGTTTTAATTAGAATTATGGCAAGTAAAGATAAAATAATAGCTAAAATCTTCAAAGGTAAAGGATGAGTATGAAAATAATGGTAATACAGGGACCGAATCTCAATATGCTGGGTCTTAGAGAGCAGAATATCTACGGGCCGATGAAACTTGAGCAGATTCATGAGCAGATGAGAGGGTTTGCGCAGCAAAACGGCGTAGAGATCGAATTTTTCCAGAGCAACCTCGAAGGAGAGCTGGTCGACAAGATTCAGGAGTGCCTCGGTGATGCCGACGGTATCATTATCAATCCTGCCGCCTACACTCACACCTCCATAGCGATAAGGGATGCGATAGCGGCGGTTTCCCTGCCCGCCATCGAAGTGCATATTTCAAACGTACATGCGCGTGAAGAGTTCCGCCGAAAGAGCCTCGTGGCGCCAGTATGTGCCGGCCAGATAGCCGGTTTCGGACCGTTCAGCTACCATCTGGCGATGGTCGCGATGCTGCAGATTCTAAACGAGATAAAGGCGATGAAAGATATGCAGCAGCAACAGCAGGGTCAGCAGCAGGCTTGATATGAACTATATTCTCCGTGACGAAAATGCCGTCTATTACGAATGCGGTTACAGCTGTGACAATGCGATTTTCGTCAGTATCGGCAGCGAGAAGTGGTTCATAACCGACAGCCGCTACACTCTGGAAGCGAAAGAAGCGGTAAGGGGGGCGGATGTAGTGGAGGCTTCGGATCTTTTCTGTGCTTTGCGTTCGCTTTTAAGGAGATCCGCCGCGACGAGGATCGTCTACGACCCCAAAGAGTGGAGTGTATACGCCATAGGGCAGATTCGCGACAAGCTTACGCATCTGCGTTTCGTTCCGAAGCCCGACTTTTCCCATCGAAAGCGAATTGTCAAGAGGGAGGACGAGATCTCTCTGCTTAAGAAAGCGGCGCAGCTCGGACGTGAGGGGTTCGACACCTTCGCCAAATATCTCAACCTCTCCGGTTTAGACAGACGCGAAAAGAGGCTCCATTTCGAAGCTAAAGCGGCGATGAGCGGTTACGGCGAGTTCGAACTCAGTTTCGACCCGATAGTGGCGATCGGAGCAAATGCGGCAAAGCCTCATGCAGTACCTACGGATAGGGTGCTCAAAGAGGGGGACCTTCTGCTGGTGGATGCCGGACTCAAGTACAAGAGGTACTGTTCTGACAGAACGAGGACCGTCTTCGTATCGGAAGGGTTCGGCTTCGAAGATGACCAGCGTTTCTCATCGCCCAGGATTCAAAAGGCTTACGATCTGGTTCGCAGTGCCCACGACAGGGCCATAGAGAGTGCCAGATCCGGCATGACGGGAGCCCAGATAGACCGGCTGGCTAGGGAGGTGATAGAGAGGGGCGGAATGGGTGAGTTCTTCGTCCACTCGACCGGCCACGGCGTCGGGCTTGACATACACGAGATGCCCTACATCTCGGCACGCAGCTCTACAGTTGTGGAAGAGGGTATGGTCTTTACGATAGAGCCGGGCATATATGTTCCCGGGGAGTTTGGCATACGTATCGAAGATATGGTGGTGATCTCGAACGGAAGGGCGGAGATTCTGTGACGGCGGAGCCGAAAAAGGGGCATAGACTCTTTTGCGGTCGCGGTTTCCCGAAGCGCTTTCGGCCTTCGGGCATGAAGCACCGAGCATTGATAGGGATGGGAGGCAATATCGGCGAGGTCGAAAAACGTTTCGAGAGAGTGTTGCACTACTTTGAAATATCACCTCTTCTCAATCCGGTAGCGACATCGATACTGCTGAAAAACCCCCCCTTCGGCTACGAAGAGCAGCCCGATTTCATCAACTCCGTAATCCTTGTCGAAACCAGGCTGGGCCCGCATGCTCTCTTGCGATATCTATTATGGGTAGAGAAGCGTTTCGGCCGCAAAAGGAGTTTTCCCAATGCCCCGAGGAGTCTCGATTTGGATATAATATTTTTTGACAATCTGCAATTGAAGAGCCGGCGGCTCACTATTCCGCATCCGCATTTTTTCGAGCGCGACAGCGTGATGATACCGCTGCGGTATCTGCAAGCCGGCGGCTACAGGGCGTTTTGCAGCCGACATAGGAGGAGGTTGGATGAAGTTGATGACTTTTACGGCACCCACACCCGCACAGGCGCTTAAAGCGGCGCAGCAGGAGTGCGGTGAGGATGCCCTGGTTGTCAGTACCAAACAGATCAGAAAGAAGAGTCTAAGCCAGACGGCGCTTTATGAGGTCGTCGTCGCGATAGAAGATACTCCTCCCGAAAAGAGAAAAAAGAGCAAAACCGTAAGAGCGAAAGAGCCTTCTTTTCAGGAAAAAGGCGTAAAAAAAGATCCGCAAAATGTTCATGAAGATGTATTGGTGAACATTTCGAAAGCGGCGAAAGAGATCTCTGAAATCGCGAATATCTCCACTCCCGTTCGTGAACGTCCTAAAGTGAAGGTGGAGGTCGAAGAGGATGTAGGCGCCTCTTTCGACAAGAGGATGGAGATGGAGGAGTTGAAGGATATAAAGGGCGAGCTGCTCAAGCTCTCCGATAAGATCAAGCTCATACAGAATATGGTCTGGGAGGAGAAAAAACCCCTTCAGCCCGGAGTGATCCCACCCGAGTTTGCCGAAATCTACCGAATCGCAAAAAACAGCGGGATGGATGCGGTTCACCTGGATGAGATAATGCGCCTGACGCTGGAGCATATGCCTCTTCAGATGCGCTCTTCGACAAAAACGGTCCGACGCTACTTTAAGACGCTGCTTCGAAAGATGGTACCGATAAGAATCGAACGCGAGTTGGTGCCGCCGCAGAAGCGGATTCTGATGCTGGTCGGACCTACCGGAGTGGGCAAGACGACCACCCTCGCAAAGCTGGCCGCCAGATATGCATATATGATGGATAAAAAGTACAAAGTAGGCATAATAACGCTCGATACATACCGAATAGGAGCCGTGGAACAGCTCATGCAGTATGCCAAGATGATGCGCATAGGCATAGAGGCCGTTGTCGATCCGCCGGAGTTTTTGACGGCCCTGCAGGCGCTCAGGCATATGGATATCATCCTCATAGATACCGTCGGAAGCAGCCAATATGACAAGCAGAAGATCGAAAAACTGCAGCAGTTTCTCTCTTCCAATACCGACGTCGGGATCGATGTGAGTCTGGTTATGGGTGCGCCTACCAAGCTCGAAGATCTTCGGGCAATCTACAACAACTTTTCGATACTCGGCATAGATACGCTCATATTCACCAAACTGGATGAAACCAGGGGGTTCGGAAACATATTTTCGCTAGTCTACGAGACCGAAAAACCTGTCAGCTATCTCTCGATCGGGCAGGAGGTTCCCGATGATCTGATGTGTGCCGACAGCGACTATCTGGTCGAATGTCTGATGGAAGCCAAGGCCGAGAAGGAGAGGCGATGAGTACGCAGGCAAGCAAGCTTGAAGCTCTGATGGATGCCCACCGCAACGGGAACGGCGGAACCAGGGTTATAGCGATTACCAGCGGAAAAGGGGGCGTGGGCAAGAGCACTCTAAGCGCCAATATCTCTTATGTACTTGCATCCCGAGGCTTCAAAGTGGGACTTATGGATGCGGATATCGGGCTGGCCAACCTGGATGTGATGTTCAATGTTCGTGCGCAGAAGAATATTCTTCATGTTCTCAAAGGCGAAGCCGGATTCGAAGATATTGTAATACCGCTGGAGGAGAATCTGTACTTGATTCCCGGAGAGAGCGGCGACGAGATACTGAAGTTTTCGGATGCCACGATAGTGAGCCGTTTTATCGACGAGTCTCAGATGCTCGAAGGTCTCGATTTTCTTATCATAGACACGGGAGCTGGTATCGGAGATACTATACAGATGTTCCTGCGTGCGGCTGACGACGTGGTTGTAGTGACGGTCCCGGATCCCGCCGCCATTACCGATGCCTACGCGATGGTGAAGGTGATAAGCAGGATCAAAAGCGATCTATATATGGTGGTGAATCAGGTGCGCAGCCAGAAAGAGGGGGCGAAGATATTTGATACAATTAAAAAGGTGGCTTCCGGAAATATAGGCGAAGATCTGCAGCTCAGGATGCTTGGTTCGGTACGTTACGATGCGCATGTGGCCAGGAGTGTGAAGCAGAGAGTCCTTGCGTGCAAAGAGCTTTCAAATATCGCCCCGGCCGTCGAAATCGAGAGCATTGCGCTGGCCCTCGCCGACAAAAAGGAACACAAAATGCTTGATAGAGGCAGAGAGGGCGGAATCGGCACCTTTTTCAAAAAACTGCTGGGGCAGTTTTAGAAGGATGGGAATGCGTGAAAGCAACTTTGTCGCTTTTTGGGTGGTCAGCGGTTTCTTTATAGGGCTGCTGGCCGCTTTCATGGGAATGGACGACCCTGTGGCGGTAGTGTCTGTCGTCTTTTCCGTAACACTCTTTTTTTATCTTTTGGCCCATGTAAGCGTGGCTCTGTTTGTCCGCTTTATGGAGTTTGGAAAGGTACATTTCGAAAAAGAGGAGTACGACAGAAAGCTCGACTACTTCTACAACCAGCTGCTGCAGCGGGAGAAAGAGCTGGATGCGAACTACGCATATATATCAAAAGATGATGAAACATCGGTGCAAGGTGTGAAAAAGGATGGGGAGAGGTGATGGTTGAAGGATACGATGCGCATATTCGCCATTATCAGGATGAGATGGCGGTCAAATACCTGCCGGCGGTCAAAGCGATGGCGTACCGGCTCAAAGAGCGCCTGCCCAGATCGGTAGAGTTTGACGACCTGGTCAGCATAGGCGCGGAGGAGCTTATAAAACTGGCAAGACGTTACGACAGAGAGCAGAACGATTCGTTCTGGGGGTATGCGAAAAGCAGGGTATACGGCTCCATGCTCGACTATCTGCGCTCTTTGGATATCGTAAGTCGCGCCAACAGAAAGCTTATAAAGCAGATAGACGAGATAATATCCCAATATATGGACGAGTACGGGGTCGAACCGGAAAATGCATATATTGCCGAGATACTTCAAGAGGATGAACAGAAGATAAAAGATGCTCGTCGTGTTGCTGCGATATATAACGTCATGCCGCTGCACGATCAGCTCGAGAGCAACGAGAGAGACGCCTTTTCGACTATCGAACAGGAGGAGCTTATAGAGAAGATCATGGATGTGCTCAAAACGATGTCGGAGCGGGACCAGATGATTATCCAGATGTACTACTTCGAAGAGCTTACATACAAGGAGATTTCCGAGATTCTGGATATCACCCCGTCGAGAATATCGCAGGTTCACAAGAGGGTGATTACAAAAGTGAGAGACAGCATAGGATGAGACTATGGCAGACATACTGAGCCAGGAAGAGATCGATGCGCTGCTCGAGGCGGTAGAAGATGAAGGGACCCCGGAAGCTTTAGAGAGTGAAGAGGAGGTATTCGACCAGCGCCAGATCACGCTTTACGATTTCAAGAGGCCGAACCGTGTAAGCAAAGAGCAGCTCAGGGCTTTTAGGGGAATACACGACAAGATGGCCCGCTCGCTGGCATCGCAGATATCTTCCGTAATGAGATCTATCGTAGAGATTCAGCTCCACTCCGTAGACCAGATGACCTACGGTGAATTTCTGATGAGTCTGCCGAGTCCGACCAGTTTCAACGTATTTTCAATGAAACCGCTCGACGGCAGCGGTATCTTGGAGATAAATCCGTCGATAGCTTTTCCGATGGTCGACCGGCTTTTGGGAGGTGCCGGCGAGCCGTATGAAACTACGAGGGAGTTTACCGATATAGAGCTCAACCTGATGGATTCGATCCTGCGTATCATAATGGGAACCCTGAAGGAGGCCTGGGATCCGGTAATAGAACTCTATCCGAACGTCGAGTCCAAAGAGTCCAGTCCGAATGTAATACAGATCGTTGCACAGAACGAAATCGTCGTGATGGTTGTCATGGAGATCGTAATCGGCCACTCGAGCGGGATGATGAATATCTGCTATCCGGTAATAACTTTGGAGTCGATCCTGAACAAACTTGGCAGCCGCGACTTTATGCTTACTGAAACGAGTGCGAAAAAGAGCCGCAACAAAGAGCTAAAGGCTCTGGTAGGCGGTGCACGTGTGAATGTGAGCGCCTATTTGGGAGAAGCCGAGCTGACTCTCGGCGGACTGCTCTCTTTGAAAAGAGGCGATATAATCAGGCTCAATAGGCCGGCAGACGATACGGCCGTGATAAATGCCGACGGTAAGGATCGGTTCATCGGCAAAATAGGTCTTAGGCGCTTCAGGAAGTCGCTGGAAGTTACCGAGTTGATTGTGGATGAAAAGGATGAGGTCAAAGAGATTTTGCAGCAGATAGAGAACGAGAGACGGGCCAAACTGGCCAAAACACTGAACGAGGAGGTCGTCAATGGCTGACTGGATAGAGCTGCTGGCCAGTGAGACGGCCGCCACTATCGAAGGATTGACCGGGCAGCGTCCGGAGGTTACATTCAAAAACCGTGAAGAGGTTACGGATATATCCAATGTAATAGCACCCATGTCGATCGTTACAATCGATGTAAGTGGGGATCTGTCCGGCAGGATGGCCGTTGCTGTATCTCCCATGATAGGAACCGCGCTTTCTGATATGATGCTCGGCGGCGAAGGCGAAAGCAAGCACGAGATGGATGCAGACGATCTCGATGCGGTCAAAGAGATCGTCTCGAATATTTTCGGCGGTCTCTCGACCGCGATGAAGGCCCAGAAGGAGTTTCCGGACCTCTCCTTTTCCGTCAGTGACATACACTTTTACAAAGAGGGTGAAGATATCGACCTGAAAGGCTATTCGACGTTGCTGGCCTACTCCTTTTCGTTGGGTGTCATAAACGGCATATTCATGACGCTTCTCGATGAAAACCTTGCCTCCCTCGTAGAGGCCGGTGAGGCAGAGGGGAAATCCGCTCATCCTGAGGTGGCTGTCGACGGTCCGGCCCCTATGGAGAGCTCCGCTCCCGAAATGCCGGAACATCCCGAACTGAAGAACATAGGGCTCATTCTCGATGTAAAGCTGCCTCTGCGAGTGCGAATAGGGAGCAAGAAGATGCTGCTGAAAGATGTCCTTTCTATGGATATAGGATCGGTCATAGAGCTCGATCAGCTCGCTAACGACCCGCTCGAGATTTTGGTTGACGACAAGGTCGTAGCCTATGGAGAGGTGGTCATAGTCGATGGAAACTTCGGTGTGCAGATAACCCATATAGGAACAAAGCGCGAACGCCTGGAAAAACTTAAGAGCTAACCTTAAGCTTTTTTGAAGCGGCTTGGTACTATTATCCGCTCAAATTATATTTTTCTATAGTTGGATGCGTTGAATCGACATCTCGTGACCGAATCTGTATCTGTGTGAAGAGAGATTTGTTAAAAGATCTTCAGTCAAGGCGGATTGAAGGGCCTCGAGGAGTCCTCGTGCGTATAGTAAGGAGAGACCGGTGAATAAAAAGGTTCTGGTTGGAATGAGCGGGGGTGTAGACTCTACCGTGACCGCCAAACTTCTGCAGGATGCCGGCTATGAAGTCGAAGGTGTCTATATGAAGCTGCACGACAAGCCCGGATATCACGAAGCCAACTTCGCGAAGGTGCAGCATGTCGCTGACTATCTTGGTATAAAAGCGACTATGCTCGATCTTTCCAAAGATTTCGACGAAGCGGTCTACAAACCGTTTATAGAGGGATACAAGAGGGGGCTGACGCCGAATCCGTGCGCAAACTGCAACCGTCTTATAAAGTTCGGAAAGATGATGGAACATGCGAGGAGTGTAGGAGCGGAGCTGCTTGCTACAGGTCACTATGTAAGGCATGACGGTGAATATATCATAGAGGCTTCGGACGAAACGAAAGATCAGAGCTATTTTCTCTTCGATATCGATAAAAGTATAATTCCACATCTGATTTTTCCGCTCGGTGAGTGGAGAAAAGAGGATGTAAAAGCGTACGCTTCCAAAATAGAGGCTCTAAAAGACTTTGCAACCCAAAAAGAGTCGAGTGAGATCTGTTTCGTCGAAACGACCTATATCGACGTTTTGAAAGAGCACACGGAAGTGGAGATGCCGGGAGAGGTACTCGATGTGCATGGTAACGTAATAGGTCACCACAAAGGGTATATGCACTATACGATAGGGAAGCGAAGAGGCTTTTTCGTTCGCGGCGCACATGAGCCCCATTATGTCAAAGAGATCAGGCCCGAAACGAATCAGATAGTCGTATGCCGCCATGACGACCTGGAGGTCAGGCGCATAAAGCTCGAGCGGGTAAATCTTGTGAATTCACAGAAGAGCTTCTCGTGTGACGTAAAGGTGCGCTACCGTACGAAGAGGGTCGCGTGTAGAGTTGAAGTGACGGATGACGGAGGAGCGGTAATAGAGCTCGAAGAGCCTGTTTTCGGTGTCGCGGCCGGTCAGGCGGCGGTTTTTTACAAAGGGAACCGTCTTTTGGGAGGCGGCTGGATAACCACTATTTAAGAAAAGAAGAGATAAAATTCCATCCTGCATCTGTCGGGGTGTAGCGCAGCCTGGTAGCGCGCCTCGTTCGGGACGAGGAGGTCGAAGGTTCGAATCCTTTCACCCCGACCATCCGTTTTCTACGATCGAAACTTCGAAAAGTTCAGATCCTCTTATGCGTATGCAGACCCTTTGCAGAATTTTTTTGCCAAAAGTGCATATAAAGAGTGCGCGGTACCTGTTTCTGTTTGAAGAATCCCTCTTTTCACACACCTATTTGATGGCCGCATCGAGCGCATTGTCACTTTCTATTGCCTCACCGCCCAATAAATGGCGTTAAAATGGCTGCAGCTTTCCCGGTCTTATGCCGCACTTTTTAATGTTAAGTCTTTATTGGATATAATTGCGCCAATTTTTATGGTAAGGTATATATTATGCGCGGATACAAAATTTTTGCGGGAACCGCTTCCGAGTCTTTCGCCGCTGAGGTGAGCAAATATCTGGATGCACCTCTGAGTGGAGCCAACATAAGCCGCTTCAGCGACGGCGAGATTGGCTGTCAAATCAGCGAGAGCGTACGCGGGCGAGACGTATTTATAGTGCAGTCTACCGGAGCACCGTCGAACGACAACCTTATGGAGCTTCTTGTAATGACGGACGCTCTGCGTAGAAGTTCTGCACGCTCCATTACCGCCGTTGTTCCATACTTCGGATACGCCAGGCAGGACAGGAAGGCTGCTCCGAGAGTTCCGATCACTGCGAAGCTGGTCGCAAACCTGATCCAGGTGGCCGGAATCGACAGGGTCGTCACGATGGACCTTCATGCCGGGCAGATACAGGGATTTTTCGATATTCCGGTCGACAACCTCTATGGTGCGATCCTCTTTATCAACCATATAAAATCGAAAAATCTCGAAGATCTGGTCGTCGCCAGCCCGGATATCGGTGGAGTGGCTCGTGCCAGATACTTCGCCAAGCGTCTCGGTGTCGATATGGCTATCGTTGACAAACGTCGTGAGAAGGCCAACGAATCGGAAGTTATGAACATTATCGGGGAAGTCGCGGGTAAAAATGTCGTTTTGGTCGACGATATGATCGATACTGCGGGTACTATAGTCAAGGGTGCCGCGGCTCTCAAAGAGCACGGTGCGAAAAGCGTGATCGCCTGCTGTACCCATTCGGTACTAAGCGGGCCGGCATATGATCGCCTTCGTGAAGGGGAACTGGATGAGCTGGTCGTTTCAGACACCCTTCCTCTTAAAGAGTCGTGTGAAAAGATCACGGTGCTGCCGGCAGCTCCTCTTTTTGCCGAAGTGATCAGGCGAGTCTACCATAACGAGAGTGTAAACTCTCTCTTCTCCTGACGGGGACGGAAAAAGAGCATACAAAAGGTTCCAAGTGCAGAAAAAGATTCGCAACTTCTCTATCATCGCCCACATCGACCACGGCAAAAGCACATTGGCCGACCGTATCATACAGGAGTGCGGAGCCGTGACCGAAAGAGAGCTCGGGACCCAGATGATGGATACGATGGATATAGAGCAGGAGAGAGGCATCACCATCAAAGCCCAAAGCGTCCGCCTTACTTATGTGAAGGACGGCCAGCCCTATATCCTCAACCTTATCGATACACCCGGTCATGTCGATTTCAGCTATGAGGTAAGCAAATCTCTCGCCTCTTCAGAGGGCGCCCTTCTGGTGGTCGATGCTTCGCAGGGTGTAGAGGCCCAGACTATAGCCAATGTCTATATCGCGCTTGAAAACGATCTTGAAATCATTCCTGTCATAAACAAGATAGATCTGCCGGCCGCCGATCCCGACCGGGTTGTCGAAGAGATAGAGCAGACGATAGGTCTCGACTGCAGTGGGGCCATCTACGTGAGTGCCAAAACCGGTCAGGGAATACGTGAACTGCTCGATGCGATCGTAGAGCGGGTACCGCCGCCGAATGGAGACGAAAACGCTCCGACTAAAGCTATTATCTACGACAGCTGGTTCGACAACTATCTGGGGGCTCTTGCTCTTGTGAGGGTATTTGACGGGAGTATCAAAAAGGGGCAGGAGGTACTCATAATGGGTACCGGCAAGAAGCACCAGGTGCTCGACCTTACATATCCGCATCCTATGAAACCGACAAAGACAAACGAGATAAAAACCGGCGAAGTGGGTATTGTCGTATTGGGACTCAAAAATGTCAGCGATGTTGCGGTGGGGGATACGATAACCGATGCCAAACACCCGACCGACGAGCCTGTAGGCGGCTTCAAAGAGGCCAAACCTTTCGTTTTCGCCGGTCTCTACCCTATAGATACGGACAGGTTCGAAGAGCTTAGAGATGCGCTCGACAAGCTCAGGCTAAACGACGCCTCCATCAGTTACGAGCCTGAAACATCCGTGGCACTCGGTTTCGGTTTTCGTGTAGGTTTTCTTGGGATGCTGCACATGGAGGTAGTGAAAGAGCGGCTCGAAAGAGAGTTCGGCCTGGATCTAATAGCGACCGCACCCACCGTAATCTATAGAGTAGAGCTTACAGATGGTACGACGGTGGAGGTGCAGAACCCGAGTGAAATGCCCGATACTGGAAAGATAGCGAAAATCTACGAGCCGTATGTACGTGCGACGATAATAACGCCGAGAGAGTTTCTGGGCAATATCATAACGATGATGGCCGACAGGCGTGGTGTTCAGGAGAAGATGGAGTATCTCAACGAAGAGAGGGTAATGCTGGTATATGCCGTGCCTATGAACGAGATTGTTGTAGACTTCTACGACAAACTTAAAAGTGCCACGAAAGGGTATGCCAGTTTCGACTATGAACCGATAGAGTATCGCGAAGGCGATCTTGTAAAGCTCGATGTCCGGGTAGCCGGGGATGTGGTGGATGCGCTAAGCATTATCGTACCGCGCGAAAAGGCGCAGCAGCGGGGTAGGGAACTCGTCAAGGCCATGAAAGAGCTGATCCCCCGCCAGCTTTTTGAAGTTGCCGTGCAAGCCTCCATCGGCAACAAGGTGATAGCCAGAGAGACTGTAAAATCGATGGGCAAAAACGTTACTGCCAAGTGTTACGGAGGAGACATCACCAGAAAAAGAAAACTGCTCGAGAAGCAAAAAGAGGGTAAAAAGCGGATGAAGGCGATCGGCAAGGTTCAACTTCCGCAGGACGCATTCCTTGCGGTACTGAAGATAGACTGAAACAGCAGGATAAGGGCGCTTCCGCATCGGTTTTGTCTCACCTCTTTGCACCTTGGACAGGAGGTTCGTATTGCGCTGCCTCAGTTGTAGAAGATTGGCATTTTCACCTATTTGCAGGCACTGCAGGAGGCTCTCTTTAGCTCCCTGGCCAAAGCTGCGCCGTCTCGGATGCGGACTCGATGTGGTTAGCTTCTACTCCTATGATGAACTGGAGCCCTTTTTGCTCAGTAAGCATCTGCCGCACGGATGGTTAGTTTACAATATAATCGCATACGAAACATTCAAAAATGTGGATATTCCGGATAAAGAGATCTATGCACTGCCGATCGATGACGACTCTTCAGGGGGTTACAGTCATACGGCTCTTTTGGCGAAGTGCCTTAAAAGACGCGGTTATACTCCTCTCTGGAGCGTACTTAGAGCACAAAACCGCGTATCGTATGCCGGTCAGCCACTCTCCTTCAGGCTTCAAAATCCACGAAAATTCAGCTACAGCGGCCCAAGTGGGATAGAAGCGGTACTTGTGGACGATATAGTTACAACCGGTCTGACACTGCAGGAGGCTTACGGCGAACTTCGACGTAACGGTGTGGAGATATCAACCGCATTCGTTCTGGCGGATGTCGACCGTTAGCGGGATCGCCCATGAAATATGCAGCAGTTAATATCTATTTAATTACATGAATGTTAATATTGTATCATTGTTGCCAAACCTGTTGTGAAGCAGGGACGGAAAGCCATGGGTCTTTATCGCTGCATCCGCCAATAGCCGTAAAGATCGCCAGGTTACTTCTTTTAAGAGAATAGTTTTGCTTTCAGCTTGCAAACATGCTTCCCTCCCTAATTCTTCCATATCTGCCCAGCCGACAACAGTATACCGTTTATTAACGGAAGGGAACTGTTCATACGGCAGATAGAAGCTTTAGTATAATGGCTTCTTATTCCGATAGATTAAATGCGATTTCAAAAAGATTCAGAAGGCCGCACTATGCTCACACATATTTTTACTATTTTATCCGCGACACTGCTTTCACTTACTCTCTTTACCGGCTGCGGGGGAGCGTCGTCCTCTACGACTCCGGAGAGCGAGGCAGCTCCTATCTTGCCGTCGGTACCGACGAAGTACTCTTTCGAGATGATCGACGACGAGAGCTTCAACGCTTTGAGCGAAGATGACAAGATATATATAGCCAACAAACTATATACGACACTCTATAAAGGGTTCGATCTTGCCACCCTGAAACGGAAGGTCTCCAGCGGTACCTTCATCAGCGACCTGAGAAACACTTTGTACTCCACGAACGTTCAGCAGCCGGACCTTGAGAGAGTCGTAAAAGATACATATCAGATCGAAGATGGTAAAAGATTCGGAGGTCCGCTCTCCGCCAAATTCAACAGTATCTACACCGAAATCGCGTCGACACTATACTACACGAGACTGAGTAAAAGCTATTTCGACGAGTGGATGGCCTATGTGCTTTGCCAGACGATACTCTTCTCCCCCGCATGGGAGGTAGAGAGTGTCCACCCTTTTCCCGAACTGGTATCGAGTGTATACAATAGGATAAAAAATGAAATAGCCGCCGGACATACGATCAAGGATATCGCATACAACCATATGGTTTCGAAAGAGAACTGGGCGAGATTCAGAAGCCCCGAAGATAACGGGCGTGAAATGCTCGAGATCTGGCTTTACGACTTCAATGACCTGGACGTGCCTCTGGCCGCCAAAGCCCTTAAAAACTGGAGATGGGTCGTGAAGTATGAGAAGGTCAGCGATACGGCAAACGATTATGTCTACTACTACAACGACTGGAACAACCCTGATGAAATAAATACGGAAGCTGTAGAGCTGCTGGAAACCAATGTGACGACAGGCGAAGATTTCTACCGTGCCGTAGTGAACCACAAGGATTTCATTCCGGGCGTCGTTATGAGGCTGGTCAATATATTCTTTCCCCACTTCAGCGAGAGTAGACGCAAAGAGATCGCCGACGCTATAGTAGAGACGGAGCCGAAGAGATTCACAGAACTTTTCGAGCGGATTCTCTTTTCAAAAACATACCTCTACGAGTCCGACAGGGTGAAGTCGTACGAAGAGATATTTTTCGGGCTTTCGCACAAGCTTGGTATAAAGCCGGACGGAGATACGTTCTTCTATTTCCATAATATAGGCGCAGAGGAGTATCAAAGCGGCCTGGTCAAGTCCAAACAGGAAGCTTTTACATATAAGCTCGGAAGAAGCGACAGGGTTCCATCCGACTCTGACAGTATCATAAGACTCCACCAGAATATCAGAAGCGCAATATTCCTGAATAGAAGAGGAGAGAATGGGTGGAGCTTCCAGGAGGTCGCGGGACGTTACGACTCGACCACGCTAAATAGCTTCCTGAACGGAATGTTTCTTGATGTGGTAGGAAGAGAGATGAGCGAAGATGAGCGTAACACTCTTGCACAGATAGCGAAAGATGCGGGTATAGAAGACCCAAGCGGCCGCTCGGGGTGGAACAGACTGCCCCTTACATTGATGATGTTCGACTACTTCTCCAGACTTAGTGAGATATATGTATACAGAAAGATAGAGCCCCAGGGAGATGGATCATGAAACGAAGAGATTTTATCAAAAGTACACTTGGAATCGCGGCTGCCGCCGCACTGTCACCGTCTTGGCTCGGAGCGGATGTCGTTCCTGTGGATGCCAATGTGCCGCTTCCGCTGGATGATGTGGAGTTCGATCCTGAAGTTTTCAGCAGGAACGATGCACAGACGATAGTGGTGTTTTTAAGCGGTGGTATGAGCGATGTCGTAGGAAATATACAGCATATTGACGAGATAATGACGAAAGATATCTCCGAAAAAAGGTACGGCAGTGCCCAACTTACACCTACCGTTAACGGTTTCTGGAAAGAGGCCGGCGGTGATCGGTTGGAAGAGATGCTGGCCGACGGCTCTTTGAACCTGTTTAGAACCTGCTACCAGACGAATCCGCAGCTTGCGCACGGAATCAACCAGAGCAGATATATGCACGGTAACGGAGTGGGTTACAACTCCGGAATAGTCTCTACCCTCATGCACGTACTCAATAGAAACGGCATGATAAACGAGAGTGCCGTACTGAGTAATGTCGCAATCGATGGAAGCGACTACAGGCTTCTTGAAGATAGCGGCACATCTTCGATGCTTCCGTCGTTTCTAAGACCGGCTTCGATAAACAGGGATCTGAGCAATCCATACAACTATGCGAAGACGGTAGATGGAAAGATAAATGTCGGTGACACTTCATCCACAGATCTTCTAAACAGCGCAGACTATAGCGATAGAATAACGGCCCTGTCGCAACGCCACAACCTTTTCGACGCTCTGAGCGATATCTTCAACAGACGAAAAGAGTTGAGCGACTTTCTCGATGATGTGGTCAATGGTGACCTGCCCGTCGAGTATCCATCCACGATAGACGGTAAAAAGATGGAAGCGGCGATGCGTATTGTTACGAAGAATCCCGATACAAAGATAGTGAGCATGATAGGGGGTCACAGCGGATGGGATGACCACTCCGACGCGATCTCGAAGCACAAGGATCGTGCAAAAGAGCTCTTCGAAGCGATATATGCGGCCGTACAACATATGAACGCATTGGGCAAAGATAATATCAACATCGTACTGTTTGGAGATTTCGGCCGAAACATGAACCTCAACAGCGCATACGGCTGGGACCATGGGAACAACCAGGTGGTATACTGGTTTGGAGGTAAAAAGTATTTCAACTCCCTGGGAGTCGTGGGAGAGACAGAGCTCGAAATCAGGATACCGAAAGCCAGGCTGTATAGCAAGCCCACATCCGCTTCGTATACCTTCGTTCCATACTCCGTAGCATCCACGATATATGCAATCTACGGAGTGACCAACCCGGAAGTTCTCACTGGCCGGAGTCCGGTGATAGGAAAGGGGCTCCCGACACCCTTTATCAAGGGTTGATTCCGGTACGGGGATCCGGATTTTGGATAAGCTTGACGGCCGGCGTTGAAAATTCCATAAAAAATTATATCTGCTTTGGTACTTCAGAGTTTAACTGCAACCCTTTGTGCTATAATGCGGCATCCTGACACCCGGCCTTGAGGGCTGGTTCTCCCCGTCTACAGCGAATATACCTCCGTATATTTACCAGATGGGCACCGACAGGCGCAGCGCTTGGGAGCATCTTATGCGTGCCGTCGGTAAAGAGACTTCGATCGATCATATGAGCGTTTCCAATCCGGTTTCCCGGTATGAAACAGTGTCCGGAGCGTCGCTCGAAGCTATACTTCAACACAAAGAGTCACATTTTAGATGGAACAAGAGACTATTCAACAGAACGAACAAGAACAAGAGCCTACAGTACGTTTTTCCGATTTCGGATTCAAACAGCCTATCATGCGCGCAATCCAGCGTATGGGATTTCAGGTGCCCAGCCCGATACAGCAGAAGGTGATCCCCCTGATTCTCGAAGGTCACGATGTTGTGGGACAGGCCCATACAGGTACGGGAAAGACGGCGGCGTTTGGTCTGCCCGCACTCAATAATATAGAGTGGAGAAACGGAGTGGACCTGCTCGTCATAACTCCTACCCGTGAACTGGCTACACAGGTCAGCGACGAACTCTTCAGCCTGGGGCGCTTCGCCGGTATCAGAACCGTCAGTGTATACGGCGGGCAGAGCTACAGGCGCCAGCTCGATCTGATAAGCCGTGGAGCGCAGGTTGTCGTCGCCACCCCGGGACGGCTTCTGGATATGCTAAGCTCCGGCAAACTGGAGGACTTCAACCCCTCTATCGTAGTTCTGGATGAAGCCGACGAGATGCTCGATATGGGCTTCCTGGACGATATAAAAGAGATATTCAGTTACCTTCCGCAGCAGCGCCAGACCCTTCTTTTCTCCGCGACGATGCCAGAACCGATAAAGGATCTCGCTCGCCACATTCTTCATGAGCCGAAATTCGTTTCAGTGACGAAGAAGGAGACAACAAACAAGGATATACGCCAGCTCTACTATGTCATAGAAGAGAAAGACAGGGACGACGCCATAGTGCGCCTTCTGGACAAAGAGGAGCCCGAAAAGGCGATCGTGTTCTGCCGCATGAAACGCGAAGTCGATCGTGTTGCGGAGCTTCTGCAGGCACAGGGAATCAATGCCAGGGGGCTTCACGGAGATATGGAAATGCGTGAGCGTATGGAGGTGATAAAGGGGTTCCGCGGACGCGGTATAGATATTCTCGTCGCTACCGACGTCGCGGCGCGCGGGCTGAACATAGAAAATGTCAGCCATGTATTCAACTACCATATCCCGTTCGATCCAGAAAGCTACGTGCACCGTATCGGCCGTACGGGCCGTGCAGGCAAAAAAGGTACGGCGATAACGCTCGTTACTCCGCTGGAGTTCAAAGAGCTCGAGCGCATCCGCCAGAAGGTGGGTACGAAGATGGAGTACGGCTTTGTCGACGAAGCAGGTGAAGGAAACGAAGATATCGCGGAGAGATTTTCAGAACTCGTCCGTGCCAGCGGCATAGATGATACCGCTGTTAAAATCTACGAAAGCCTGACAGATGAGATGGCTCCACAAAAGATCGCATACAAGCTAATCTCGATAATACTGGAGAGCGGCCTGCTCAAGCCGAGTGGTACAGGAATCGGGCTAAGCGAAGAGGAGGTCAAACGGATGATGGCTGCCAGCGGAGTCGGCGAAAAACCGAAAAAGAGCGGCAGCAAAAGGCGTAGAAGCGGCGGTGGCAGAAACAGAAACTCCAGCCGCCGATAGACCGTGCAGAGGCACGAACTAATAATTATCGGAGCCGGTGCGGCCGGCCTTATGGCCGCCGCGCTCTCCGCCCGAAAAGATCTGCTCATACTTGAGCACAACTCCTATCCAGCAGCAAAGATTAAAATATCCGGCGGCGGCCGCTGCAACATCACCAACGCGAATCTTTCACCCTCCTGCTACCTCGGCGATCCATGCTTTATAGAAAAGGTGTTCGAATATTTCGACAACCGGGAACTTCTCTCTTTTTTAAAAGAGAGAGGGCTCGAGCCCGTAGTGAAAAAAGGGAGCCAATACTTTTGCAAAAAGAGCAGCCGGGAACTGATAGATATTCTTCTCGATTCGATAAAAGGTGTGCCTATTCGGTATGAAACGGAGGTACAAAACGTAATCAGGGATGATGAGGGCTTTTGCATAGTGAGCTCTTTGGGCAGATTTTACGCCCGTAAGGTACTCGTTGCCACTGGCGGGCTCAGTTTCGCCTCTTTGGGTGCAAGCTCCATAGGTTTCGATATAGCCGAGTCGCTGGGTCACACTATCGTCCCTCCAAGACCGGCACTTGTAGGCCTTACCCTGCAGCCGGAGCAGTTTTGGATGAAGGAGCTCAGCGGTCTTTCGCTGACTGTTCAGATTTCAGCCGGCAGGCGCAAAATAGTCTCCGATATGCTTTTTGCCCACAAGGGTATCAGCGGTCCCGCTGTTTTGGACGCATCTCTGTTTTGGAACCGTGGAAAGATCACGGTCGATTTTCTGCCGGGTATCAGGCTGAAGAGCCTTTTTGCAAATTCAAAAAAGAGTGCGCTTTCGCAGATTCCGCTTCCGAAGCGTTTCGTAAAGGCGCTGTTTGCCGCTTTGAATCTGCCGGAGACTCCCTACTCGCGGATGAGCGAAGAGCAGAAACAGCGCCTATCCCTGATCAAATCCTATCCCTTTGCTCCGGCAGGTACGTTCGGCTACTCGAAGGCGGAGGCTACGAAAGGTGGAGTGAGCACCGACGAGATAGACCCGCTCACTATGCAGAGCCGGCTGGCGGAGGGTCTCTATTTTGCCGGAGAGGTGGTGGATGTGACTGGAATGGTCGGTGGCTACAATTTCCAGTGGGCCTTCTCTTCAGCCGCGGTTGTAGCAAAAAGTGTATAATCGGCAGTATGAAATCTGAAAAATTCCGGATGCCTCCGCAGCTGAAGAGTGCGGCAGGCGATCTGAGATCTGTCGGGTTCGAGCTCGAATATAGCGGTATCGCTCTAAAAAAGAGTGCCGCAGTACTGCTTAAGGCTGTGGGTGGACACGTAGAGGTTGTAAACCCGTACCACTACAAAATAGAGGATACACCCTACGGAACATTCACGCTCATTCTCGATTTTCAGTTTCTGGTCGAATCGGGACTAAGCAAGTGGCTCCATACTATAGGCCTCGACCATGCGCTGGAGCCTCATGTTATCGACGGTATAGAGCGTTTTATAGCGGATCTTTCCGAAGCTGTGGTTCCTTACGAGGTCTCTACCCCGCCGCTGCCCATAGACAGGCTCGAAATTATAGAGGAGATAAAAGAGGCGCTTAGAGCGCATGGGGCGATGGGCACGAGAGCGGATCCTTTCTATGCGTTCGGTTTTCACATAAATCCGGAAGCGGCCAAAATCTCCGTAGACGAAATTTTAAATACGCTTCGCGCCTTCTTCGTGCTCTACGACGAGTTGATCGAGATGATCAAGCCCGATATGACACGCAGGCTAACTCCGTATATCGATCCGTTCGATGAAGCCTATATGCGGCTGCTTCTCGATGACGAGTACAACCCGACGATGCCGCAGCTCATAGACGACTACCTCGAATACAACCCAACAAGGAATAGGGCACTAGACCTTCTGCCGCTTTTTGCTCACATAGATATGGACAGGGTGATGCGTAAGATGGCCGGGGAGAAGATCTCGCCACGTCCAACATACCACTACAGACTTTCCAACTCGCGGGTAGACGAGCCGCAATGGCACACATGGGAGGCGTGGAACAGCTGGGTCATTGTAGAGAGTCTGGCAGCGGACAAGGAGGCTCTATGCAGATTCTGTGCGGAGTATCTCGATATTCTTGACTCACCCTTTTCAATCTTTATGAAAGATGAGTGGAAGCAAAAGGTGCACTCTTGGCTGAAAAACCTCTCGTAATCGTTACCGGCTCGGACCGCGGAAGTAGGAGCGCATGGCTCTTTTCGAGGTTTCTGCTGCAGCTTTTCGGTCTAAAGGCACGCTTCGTACACCCATCTTCGTGGCGAAAAAGTCTACAGATGGACGCTCTTTTGATCTTGGGCGGCGTAGATATTGACCCAAAAACATACGGGGGGTCACGCCATCACAGCGTTACGAAAACGGACCCCAAAAGAGATGCTATGGAGCTGCAACTCTTGCAAAGAGCGGTGGAGGAGAGGCTGCCTGTTCTGGGAATCTGCCGCGGGATGCAGCTGATAAACCACTTTTTCGGCGGAACGCTCTACCCGCATATCTACGACTTTACGCTCGAAGTTCACCACCCGCATACACCGTTTCCGCTTAAAACGGTGACACTTGAGCCCGAAACGGCACTCCATGAACTCCTGAACCAGACAACGATCAGGGTAAATGCTCTACATCATCAGGCGGTAGAGCGGGTAGGAGAGGGCCTTCGCAAAGCGGCTCACGACCTAAACGGCATAATTCAGGCCGTAGAGTCGCTTGAAGAGCCGAGAATCACAGGACTTCAGTGGCATCCCGAGTTTATGCCCTACCAGTGGCACAGCCGCACGATTTTCCATGCGTTCGCCAAAGCGGCCAGGGAGTCTGCAAAGCAGAGGAGCGGATGAATAAAGTTATAGCTGCCCTGATGGCTCTGATAGTCGTTTCCGGCGGGATTTGCGGCTTCTTCGGTTATACATGGCAGAAGATTTCCTACGCGTAAACAGAGCGGCCGATACGATTCTGCCCGACGACAACTTCGCATACATCATCAACGCCGTCAGGAAAAAGGCCGGAATAATATATATTATCGATCTTCGTCGTGGTAGAATTGTACAAAGCTTTCGAGTGGTGGATTGTCAAACGAAAAAACGGAGGGCAAAAGAGTGGAGTATGATGTCGTAAAATCGTTGATTATCGCAATTTTGCTCGGTTTTGCGATAGGTATGCAGCGCTCCATGACATATATCTACAAGGGTGAACAGACCTTCGCCGGCTCCAGGACATTCGCGCTGATAGCTCTGGCCGGATATCTGTCGGGATGGCTTCAGCAGTATATACCTGGATTTATACCGGTGTCGATGGCGGTTTTCGGTTTTCTGGTTGGTATATCGTATTTTATGAAGGTTCAGGCATCCAAAAAGTGGGGTATGACCACGCAGGTCGCGGCAATCGTAACCTTCATACTCGGGCTCATGATCCGTTTTGGCCTGGAAAACTACGCGGTATTCATAGGCGTCTTGATGATAATATTGCTGGAGATAAAGCCGAGACTCAGAAAGGTCGAATCGAATATCTCCGCAACCGATACAGACGCCGTAGTTCTACTGCTTGCCATGAGCTTCGTGGTTCTGCCAATGCTGCCCGACAAAATGATAGGCCCGTACAATCTGTTCAACCCTTACAAAACATGGCTGATGGCAGTTATAATCGCCGGAATCTCTTTCGTCGGCTATGTCGCCATCAAAGTGCTCGGTCAGAAACACGGTGTATTTCTGACCGGTGCGGCTGGGGGGCTGATATCTTCTACGGCCGTTTCGATATCGCTCTCCAAAATGTTTCAAAGGAGGTTCGACCTACTGAACAACTACGCCGGAGGCATAGCGATAGCCTGTACATTCATGTATCTAAGAGTACTTTTCGAAGCGTTCGTCATCCATCCCCAGCTGGCTCTGAGGCTTACACCCGCCTACCTGGGTGCCGCCGTGTCGGGGCTGCTTTTCAGCTACTACCTCTATATCCGTGCAAAGAGTGCGCAAATAAGCATCGAGAGCTCCGCTATAACGAAAAACCCGCTGCAGCTTAGCGAAGCGATCAAGTTCGGTATACTTTTCGGGATAATATACGGCGCAATAGCTTTCGTGCAGACACGTTACGGGAATATCGGAGTCTATATTGTATCACTCTTTTCAGGAATCACTGATGTCGATGCGATCACCCTCTCTTTGAGTCAGCTTTCGGTAGACAAAAAACTGGCGGAAACAGCCGCCATGAACGGTATAGTCATAGCTTCCGTCACGAACTCCATAGTCAAACTTGGCATCGTATACTGGATCGGAGGGGTGAAGCTGGGATGGAGGCTGGCACAGTTTTTTCTCTTGACTCTGGGGATAATGCTGGTGGGACTGTTCGTTTCGGAACGGCTCCTCTTCTGATTCCTCCGGCCGATACTTTTTCACTTGACATCGGGTGTTCAAAGGCATATAATCGATATATAAACAGAAGGATAAATCATGGCAAAGAAAAAGGGCAAAAAGGCGGAAAAAGAGCTAGTGAAGCTGAAAAAAAAGAAAGAGGCCAAAAAAGAGAAGAAGAGAGCCAAAAAGAAGGCTATGAAGAAGAAAAAGATAAAAAAAGAGCTCTCCAAAGAGAGCCAAAAACTCAAAAAAGCCAAGAAAAAGTCCAAAGAGAAAAAGAAGAAGAAAAAATCGAAAAAATAGAGGCGGGTCCGCAAGCGTCATAGTATGGTTAGAAAAGTTTTCAAGAAAAAGCGCAAAAACAGTAAAATTGAGGCATTTATAGAGAAATACAAAATTCCGAGGGAGTTTCTGTCGGTCAACCGAAAATCGGTGACGAAAGCTCTGCTTGTGGGGATTTTCATAGCCTTTATTCCGATGCCGTTTCAGATGCTCGCCGTACTGGCCGTGTCGCCTTTCATCAGGTTCAACATCCCTATCGCGATATCGATGGTATGGCTATCAAACCCTTTTACGATGCCGCCTATGTACTATATGGAGTATCTTACCGGCACATGGCTTCTGGGGATGGAGCCTCTGCACGATGTAGAGATGACGATGGAGTGGTTCCAGTCGCATCTTGACGATATATTCATACCCCTTTATGTTGGAACCTTTTTTTATTCGCTCACAGTCTCGGTATCGGTCTATTTTCTGGTAAACTGGCTCTGGATACGCTCTGTAAACCGCGAAAGAATGGTCAAGAAAGAGCCCTGAGCCTCTACTCCCTAATCTCGAGCAGTACGACGACAACACTCTGCAGAGGGTTCGCGTTGTCGTCGCTTATCATCAAAAACCGATCATCTTCCATGCGGGTCAACCCCTCGAAGTTGTCGAGTTTCCAGCCATCTTCGCTTCTTAGTTCGGCAAGCCGTTTTACGCTGCCTTTTTCGGGGTTTAGAAGCGACAGGGTAACTGTTCTATAGCGAAAGAGGGGGTCGAAGCGGCGCTCGAGTATTAGAATGTTCCCCTTTTTCGTCAGTGCCATCGCGGTAAGCGAACCGTTACCCGCCATGTCAAACCTGATATCTTTGCCGTAGATCGTATGGCTTTTGCGATCCTCTTTTTTCAAAGCGATTTCAGGTGCGCTCAAAATGCCTAAATCTGGGTGGAAAACCACCGCTTCGAGCATCTTGTTCTTTCCGCGGTAGTTCGATCTTTTTCTCAAAGGTTTGGGAAGTTCAACTTTTCGGATCATCTTTCCGTCGGTATCGAATAGCGCGATCCTCGGTTTTCGCTCGAAAGATACGATCAGCTCTTTGCCGAGAATATCGAGCCCTTCGGCATCACGCATCTTTTTACCTTTTAACGGTTTTCCGTTTTTCCCTTTCAGCTCTTCCAACCTGACGATTTCAAGAGCTTTGATCCTCTTTTTCCCGATTTTCACTCTCATTACATACAGCAGTCCGTTGTCGCTGACACCGTAGAGAAGACCATTTTCCCTGTCGTAGGCTATGTCGGAGATTCCGGAAAAATCGGCATGCTCGTCCGGTGACGGTACTACCTCTTTCGCATCCAGAATTTTAAAGTCGGTAAATCGGGTGCGATTTTCCGATGCCAAAGGCCACTCTTCAAGTACGGCCCCGCTCAGCGCGGCGGTCAGTAGCAGCGGAAGCGTAAATCCGAATTTTTTCATGGATCTATCATATCGGAAATATCTCTAAAGTTATCTTGGCCTTTTTTCCTGTACCGGGAGATCCGTGCCGATTTTTTGTGCGACGGGTTATTGCCATTTTCGGCGAAAGGCTATACAATAGTGGTAAAAAAAGAAGGCTGTAAAATGGACACCCAACAAAAAGAGTACGAGAAGATGAAAGGTGAGATAGAGACCGAGATCAGAGCCATATTCAAGGCGAATATGAAGATCTTCGACTGGGACATTCCCGAAAATGACGAGCGCAAATCGGCACGGCTCATAATTACTGCCATGGAAGAGGCGATAGAGCGTCTAAAAGACGAGGTGGAAGCCGGCAAGTACGACAACTATTAGGAGAAAAGATGAAGAGAGAGAATTGGCTCAAAGGGGTAGAGGCGTTCCGTTCCGTACACTTCAAGAAGCATGAGAAAGATTTTCTTCAACTCGTAGAGAAGGGGCAGAACCCAAAGGCGCTCTTCATAGGGTGCAGCGACTCCAGGGTTCTGCCGAACCTCATAACATCTACCGGACCCGGCGATCTTTTCGTGGTCAGAAATGTCGGCAACTTTGTCCCCCCTTTCAAGCCTGACAACGATTTTCACGCCACTGCCGCTGGAATCGAATATGCGGTCAACCATCTTCAGGTGGGGGAGATAATAGTCTGTGGCCACAGCGACTGCGGGGCCTGCAAAGCGCTCTACGAAGACCACAGCGCTCATGAAGAGGATATGATACATACGATAAAGTGGCTAGAACTGGGTATGCCCGCCAAAGAGTTAGCGCTAAAGAGCGTGGCGGACGGAAACGGCTCCGAGCTGCAGGAGGCGACCGAGAAGTTTTCTGTCATTTTCCAGCTGCAGAACCTTCTTACTTACCCCAACATCCGCAAAAAGGTCGATGCGGGAGAGCTCTTTTTGCACGGATGGTACTACCGCCTGCAGAGCGGGGAGGTTGAGTATTACGATCCCGACGAGCACGCCTTCTTTCCTCTGGAGGGGCCGAAAGAGGGATGAAGATAGCCGTTGTCGGCGCCGGAGGGGTAGGCGGTTTCATAGCTGCGATGCTCTCACGTTCCGGCGAATATGTATGCGTAGTGGCCCGAAACAGCCAAAAAGAGGCGATAGAGCGCAGCGGTATAGTTGTGCAGATAGGCGGAAAAAGCCTCTGCGCCCGCCCATCCAAAGTGACAGAGGACCCCTCAAACCTTTCTGAAACCTTCGATGCCGTGCTCTTCTGTACAAAAGGGTACGACCTTGAGTCGGCCGCAGCTTCGGTAAAGAGCATAGTGGATGAACACACCCTTCTGGTTACTCTTGGCAACGGTGTGTCGAATGCGCAGAGAGTAGAGCGTATCTACCCCGGCAACGAAGTTGCCAACGGTGCGATATACATAGTCTCCCACCTCAAAAAGCCGGGCTGCATAGAGGTGAAAGGCAAGGGTGCCTACATAGTGATCGGTACGGACTCAAAGATACCAAACTCTCTCCAAAGGCTTGCCGAAACCCTTCAAAAGGCGGGCATAAAGACAAAAGCGAGCAGCGAGATAACGACAGAGGTTTGGAAAAAATTCCTGCTCATAAGCGCGATGGCCACACTTACAAGCTGCTATGACGAACCGATGGGTGCGGTGTTGAAGGAGCATGAAAAAGAGCTCGATCGGATACTTCGAGAGATCATGGCAGTAGGCGTTGCGGAGGGTGCAAAACTGGATGCAGACGATATAAAGAGGGTCAAAGAGCAGATAGAAAAAGTCCCATACGACTCACCCACCTCCATGTGGCTCGACTTCAGGGCCGGCAGGAGGAGCGAACTCGAAGAGCTGAGCGGTTATGTAGTTAAAAAGGGTGCCGAACACGATATAGTCGTACCTCTGATGCAAAAGTGTTACGAGGAGCTCAAAAGCGGATGATAGCACCTCCGCATATTTTCGGAACGGGTACGGATATGGTGCCGAATATAGTTGTAATAGCGGCAACTCTCGCCATAACGGCACTGCTCTTCTCCAGGCCGGTGGAGAAGAGCGGATGGTGGGCCGCCACCGCCATACCTCTGGCTTCCATTATCGGAAGCGGATTTCTGGTGGTGGCGCCTATACTTCAGATGAGTACCGGTCCCTTGGCCGCCGCGGCGATGCTTCTGCTCGTAACCATGGCATATATGATCGGCTCCGCGATACGATTCAATATACGGTATGTAGAGCCGAAACTTGCGGCAAATACGCTCCATAGAGCACCTTATACACTCGAGATCGTTTCGCAGTGGGCTCTTGCATTTGCATATGTGGTATCTGTAACCTACTATCTTACACTCTTTGGAGACTTTCTGCTCAGAGGTGCGGGCATGGTCGATCCGATGCTCTCAAAGAGCGTAACGTCGGCGGTCATTCTGTTCATAGCGTTCTACGGGCAGCATAGGGGGTTCAATTTCCTGGGGCGCTTCGAAGCCGTGAAGCTCGGCATTATAGCGGGGCTGCTGGCCGGTCTGGTTTTTGGAAACGCAGAGGCGATAGTGCAGGGGGTATGGGAACTGCCGGCTTCCGATATAGAGCCGGGCTGGCACGAGATGCAGATGGTGCTCGGAATGTTGATCGTTGTGCAGGGTTTCGAGACCTCAAGGTATCTGGGAGAGAGGTTCCCCCCGCAGCTTAGAATCCGGACGATGCGGTATGCGCAGTGGATATCGGGCGGAATATACGTTGTCTATATAGCTCTTATGCTCTACTACTTCAAGTATCCGCTCCCGACCGAAGGGCAGGATACCGCCATAATCACTCTTTCGTATCACATAGCCACTATTTTGCCCATAATGCTGGTGGTACTGGCCCTAATAGCGCAGTTCGATGCCGCCGTTGCGGATGCGCAGGGAGGCAGCGGCCTTCTGAGCGAGCTGAGCAGAAAGAGGATCTCCGCTGGCATGGGGTATATTCTGATAGCCGCCGGGGGACTGCTTATAGTCTGGACCTCCAACGTATTCGAAGTGATCGTCTACGCATCCAAGTCGTTTGCGGTCTACTACGCCCTGCAAAGCTGCGTGGCGGCTCTTACCGCACTCAAACATGAAGATATTCCGCACCGGTTCATGAAGTTTTTCGGTTTTTCGCTCGTCGCTTCGGCGGCGCTCTCTGTCGTGATTTTCGGAATCCCCGCCGGAGGCTGATACCGAATCCAAATAAAAAGAGAACGAAGCATTCGGTCGACACCGCAGCGAGACTTGCGGGGGCGAGTCGAACGAAAGCCGGCCGAAAATCGCGCAGCGGAGCTGTTAGCGATTTTCAGGCTTTCGTCGACGTCCCGAAGGGCGCGAAGCACTTGATGAGCGAGGATGACGGCCGAGTGTTTCGGTCTCATTTGGAATCGGTATAAAAGGCCCCTTTCAATCTCTCCATCGCCTCTTTCAGTTTCGCTCTGGAGCAGGCGACGTTGAGCCGCATGAAACCGCTTCCGCCCCTGCCAAAGCTCGCACCCGTATTGAGCCCCAGTCCGGCTTTGCTTATGAAAAAGCTCTCCAGCTCTTTGTCGCTCATGCCGAGCCTTCTGCAATCGAGCCACATCAGAAACGTGGCCTCCGGTCCCAGAGCATCTATTTGCGGAATACTCTCTTTTAGATACGACATTACATAATCGATATTTCCCTCGAGGTACTCAAGAAGCTCTTTCAGCCACTCTTCGCCCCCTTCATACGCTGCCATAAGCGCCTCGATGCCGAAAACGTTGCCCATTGTCAAATCGTATCTTTTAAGTTCGAGTTCGAAGCGGCGTCTCAGAGAGTCGTTCTCGATTATCGCGTATGCGGTGTTCAACCCTGCTATATTGAAGGTTTTCGAGGGGGCATTGAGTGTTACGGTAACGGATGAAACCTCTTTGGAGATCTTCGCCGTAGGAGTGTGGCTGTTTGGAGCGTATACGATATCGGCATGCACCTCGTCGCTGACGATAGTCAGACCCTCTTCGAGGCATATTTCGGCCAACTTCCGCAGTTCGTCCCGGCTCCATGCCCTGCCTACCGGGTTGTGTGGAGAGCAGAGGATAAAGAGCTTCGACTCTTTGGCTTTTTTTCTGAAGTCGTTGTAGTCTAATTCGTATCGTCCGTCCCTTAAAACGAGAGGGTTTTCGAGCAGTTTGCGTCCATGGTTTCTGCCGAGCCTGAAGAAGGGGTGGTATACCGGGGGCTGAATCAGTACCCCTTCACCCTCCCTGGTGAGAGCCGTCACAAGCAGGTTCAAAGCGGGTACCACGCCCGGTATCGGTACTATCGAATCTCTCTCTACGCTCCAGCCGTGCCTCTTTTGCATCCACACTTTTATAGCCTCGAAGAACCTCTCGGGATATACGGTATAGCCGTAAACGGGGTGGGCCCCCCTCTTTTTTAGAGCCTCCGTGATGCACTCGGCACTCGGCAGGTCCATATCTGCCACCCAGAGGGGCAGCAGATCTTCTGTAGAGAACTTTTCGAGGCGCCCGTCGTACTGCACACTGTATGTACCACTTCGATCGATCGGAGTGTCGAAGCGCATCATCTCCTCTCCCACACGCTCATCTGCGCTACAGAGTGCTGGAGTTTTCTCGAAGTCTCCCTGATCACGAACTCCATATCGCGCAGCTCCACAAGCCTGAAGTGCGGCAGAAGATGCTCTTTGAGCCCGTCGAGGGTCGTTACGGGCTCCCCGTCGCGCCTGAAGCCTCCGAGCCACCTATCTTTGGGTGTATACTCCTCCAGCCACGTATAGGGGGAGCTAAGCACTAGGATGCCGCCGCTGTTTATGCGCTCCGTGATGTCGCGGAGGAATTTGGCCGGGTCGTAGAGACGGTCTATCAGGTTGAAAGCGGTAACCAGGTCGTAGCCGGTGAAGATCGGCTTGAGGTTGCAGGCGTCGGCCTGCCAGAAATCCACCTTTTTTGCAGCCTCTTCGAGGCGCTCGGGCAGCCTGGCCTCTTTGTACTCGATGAGTTCCCCTTCGATCGGTATCTTGTAGCGTACGCTCCTTTCGGTGCGGATCTTCTCCGCAACACCTATAAAGCGGGCGGAGAAGTCGAGCCCCGTAACCGCTTCGAATCGGGTTGCGAGCTCTATGGTGCTGCGTCCGGTGGCGCAGCCGATATCCAGAGCCCTTCGACGCTTAAGCCCCTCCGTAAACTCCAAAGCGGCTTCGGCACACCTTTGCGGATAGTTTCCGACACCGAAGTAACTGTCGCCCCATCCGAATTCACAGTACTGGCTAACCTGCGTATCGGATTCGTAGATGGCCGAACCGATCCTCTCTTCGTAGCCGCTTTCGACATACCTGAAGCCCGCATGTTGGAAGAAGTGGCGCCTGAAGGCGTAGCGGGAGCTTTTGAGCGCCTCGTTTCCGGTGCTTGCGAACGAGCCGCCTTTTATCAGGTTGTGGCGGCCGTCGTATGTGGGTGTCGTGAAGTCGTCGTATATCGGGTGCACCTCGAAACCCTCGAAAGGGTATATAGGGGTCTCGCTCCACTCCCAGACATTGCCTATCACGTCATGGAAATCGCCGCGGTGAAACATTGTCACCGGGCAGGCCGACGCGTAGTGCTCGAAGCCTATATTGGCCGGCGCCCTCTCTCCCCACTCCGGCTGGTCAGCGACGCCGCACCGCTCGTGAAGCAGAAACCACTCGTCCTCCGTCGGAAGGCGCAGCCTTCTTCCCGTTTTTTCGCCGAGCCAGTTGCAGTAGGCTTTCGCCTCGTGGTAGTTGACGTCTACGGGCCAGTCCATAGGCATCTCGATGATCTCGGCGAGCGCCCTGTACCTGAACCCCTTTTCGCCCTCTACCCAGAAGTGCGGGTGCCTGGCCTTTTTGAAGTTTCGCCAGGCCAGCCCCTCCTCTTCCCACCAACTGTCGTTTTCGTATCCTCCATCCTCTACGAACTTCATGAATTCGCCGTTGGTTACCAGGTATTTGGAGGCTTTGAAGTCCGGTATTTCGGCTTCGTGGAGGCCATATTCGTTGTCCCATCCGTAGTAGTCGTCGCTCTTTTCTTTGCCTATGACAACTTTTCCGCCCGAAACGGGAATCAGGATATTCTCCGGCGCATCGCCGGAGATTTTGCAAACAGGCCATTCGGGCAGAGGCTTTACGAACGAGATATCGGTCTGTCGAATCAGAACCGACGAGGTCTCTATATGTATGCGCTCATGCTCTATACCCATCAGTATGACCCACCAGGGAGAGTCCCAGGTGATAGGAAGCTCGAGCGGCAGTGTGGATATGAGGCCGTCCACCATCTTCCTGACACTCTCTCTGTACCTGCGGGTTTTTTCGACGGTGGGCCAGTCGTAGTGCTCTTCGTTCAGATCGTCCCAGCTCATCTCATCTACCCCGACGGCGAAGATCGACTCCAGCATCGGGTCTATCCTCTCTTCGATCACCTTCGCAAGTACAAGCTTGTTTACGTAAAAGACGGCGGTGTGGCCGAAGTAGAATATGTGCGGATGTCTCAGGGGCTCCGGGCGGTTGTAGAAGGCCTCGTCGCTTATAAGATGGTCGAAGAGCGATTCGTATACGTCGCAGGTGTTGTGAAAGTAGCGACGTATCTCCTCGCGCTTGGCTTCAGGGTCGCTGCCGTAGAGTGAGGGAATGCGTTCAATCTCTATCATCGTGTAGCCTCCGGTCTGTTCTTACTCTTTCGCAGAAGTGAAACGGGTCTGCTTTCTCTCATATCTTACGCTCTTTCGATCAGCTATGTCGGAAGCTGCGTATTTGTAGTTTTGGGTGCATGGTCGGGACGGGCTCGAAATATCTTATGGTGGCAACCTCTGATACAGCGATGTCAAAGCCGGTATCTTTTCTCAATAGCTGCCCCGTAATAAACGGTACGCCGTATGGAGAAATGCAGAGGCGGAACGGGTACCGGCAATACAGACTCTCGAAATAATCGACTTCAACACTCCCATTTTGCCGTCCGATTGTTCACTATTTTATCAAAATCGGGTACAATCACGCTTAAACATCACACGGCGGGAGGGCGGTTTGCACGAGTTGATCGACAACCTCGTAACATACGGATATATAATTCTCTTTTTCTACTCGCTGGGCGGAGGGTTTTTCGCTCTGGCGGCGGCAGGGGTGCTCTCTTCGATGGGGAAGATGGATCTTACCGTGAGTGTGGCCGTCGCTTTCGTCTCCAACTTCATAGGCGACATGGCCCTGCTTCTTTTTACAAGATTCAACAAACATACGATGATGGAGTACCTCAAAAAGCATAGGCGGAAACTGGCGTACTCGCATATATTGATGAAAAAGTACGGTGCGATGGTTATTTTCCTGCAAAAGTATATATACGGCGTCAAGACGCTGGTGCCGATCGCGATAGGGCTTACCCGCTACGATACCGCGAAGTTCGCCGTTTTGAACCTTCTGGCATCGGCGTTGTGGGCCGTAGTGGTGGGAGGGGCGAGCTATCTGGGCGGCAAAACGGTTCTCTCGCTTCTTGAAAGCGCCAGGCAGAACCCCTGGGTAATGCCCCTTATCGGCATTCTAATCGTATCTGCCCTCGCCTTAGTCATCTCCCGCGCGGTTCGAAAGTGAGGCAGACCGAGTTTATGCAGTAGCGGAGCCCTGTAGGATGGGGCCCGTCGGGGAAGACGTGGCCAAGATGCGCATCGCAGGCCGCACACGTAACTTCAGTTCTGACCATCGCGTAGCTTCTGTCTTCATGCTCTTCGACCGCCTCATCCGATACGGGCCTGCTGAAACTTGGCCATCCGGTTCCCGAATCGTATTTCTCTTCGCTGTCGAATAGCGGCGCATTGCAGCATACACACCTGTAGATCCCGTCGCCTTTGAAGTCGTAGTACTCCCCTGTAAATGCCCTCTCTGTGCCTTTGTGGCGGCATACCTCGAACTGCATCGGAGTAAGCTGCTTCTTCCACTCCTCTTCGCTCTTGATGATCTTGCCCATTATGAAAATCCTCCCTCTCAAACTGATGTTACGCAAATTCCGTGCAAAGCCCGTAATTTGGCATGGCCTGTGCGGCCCTACAACCCCCTAAAGCTTCGAAATCTAAGATTTCGAGACGATTTTACGCTTTTTGCGTAAACCATTCATGAAACGCAAATTCCGGGCCGAGCCCGCAATTTGGCATGGCCTGTACGGCCCTACAACCCCCTAAAGCTTCGAAATCTAAGATTTCGAGACGATTTTACGCTTGTCGCGTAAAATCAGTGGCTGATTCAATGCAGATTTTACACCGCAAAAATGACAAATAGAGAAATTTTTTCGTAATACTCCTGTAATTTTTGTTTCGTCAAAGAATAGAAGAGTAAAATTACACTATTGAAAGGCGCCTCTAAAAAATCTGGGCAGATGGAGATGGCAGATTTTTTTGAGGTGCCTCAAAGATTCAAACACGGGAAAAGGTACAATGACACCTAAGGGACTCGACCAACTTGGACTTGAGAATATAGGTAAGGTTTTCTACAACCTTGATTACGACGAGGTGATTCAACACACTTTGGAACGCGGTGAGGCGAAACTGACGAAAAGCGGTGCAACTACGGTCGATACGGGAATCTTCACCGGTCGGAGCCCGAAAGACAAATATTTTGTCAAGCAGCCTCCGAGTGAAAAGTACATAGCCTGGGGAGATATAAACCAGCCCATCTCCAAAGAGATATACGAAGAGCTTTTCGAGATCACGAAAAAGGAGCTCTCCGGAAAAGATCTCTACATAACGGATGTATATGTCGGAGCGAGTCCGACCAGCCGGCGTTCCATCCGTTTCGTCAGCGAGATCGCGTGGCAGGCCCACTTTGTCAAAAATATGTTTATACGCCCCTCGAAAGAGGAGCTCGAAAATTTCAAGCCCGACTTCACTCTCTACAACGCATGCCAGGTAACAAACAAAAAATGGAAAGAACACGGTCTCAATTCGGAAGTATTCGTAGTATTCAACATTGAAGAGAATACCGCCATCATAGGCGGTACATGGTACGGCGGCGAGATGAAAAAGGGTATCTTCACTATGATGAACTACTGGCTCCCGCTCGAAAACAAGCTCCCCATGCACTGTTCGGCAAATATCGGCAAAGAGGATGACGTAGCTCTCTTTTTCGGTCTCAGTGGCACGGGAAAGACCACGCTTTCTACCGATCCGAACCGTCGACTTATCGGCGATGATGAGCACGGCTGGGATGAGAACGGAGTCTTCAATTTCGAAGGGGGCTGCTACGCGAAGGTTATAAACCTCGACGCCTCCAGTGAGCCGGAGATATACAAGGCGATCAGAAAGGGTGCACTTCTTGAAAACGTTGTAGTCGACGAAGAGGGCAACGTAGACTATACCGACGGAAGCAAAACCGAGAATACGAGGGTAAGCTATCCGATTGAACATATAGAAAACCATGAATGTACATTGATGGGCGGTCACCCCAAAAACATCATATTCCTTTCCGCCGACGCTTTCGGGGTTTTGCCCCCGGTAAGCAAACTTACAAAAGAGCAGGCTATGTACTACTTCCTGAGCGGCTACACCGCAAAGGTGGCCGGTACGGAGCGGGGAATCACGGAACCCGTAGCCACATTCAGCGCCTGTTTCGGAGAGGCCTTTTTGCCTCTGCACCCGACAGTCTATGCCAAACTTCTCGGTGAAAAGATCGACGAGCACAATGTAAACGTATACCTTGTAAATACCGGCTGGACCGGAGGCCCGTACGGCGTGGGACATAGAATGAGCATCAAAGATACGCGCGGCTGTATAAACGCAATACTCAGCGGTGCGATCAATAAGAGCGAGTTCGATACTCTCCCTATTTTCAACCTGCAGATACCAAAAACACTCGAGGGTGTGAATACGGAAGTTCTAAATCCGATGAATACATGGAAAGAGAAAGATGCCTATATGCAGAGCCTCAAAAAGCTCGGTTCGATGTTTAAAGAGAACTTCCACCGCTACGACGATGCCAGTGCAGAATTTGACTTCTCCGCTGCCGGCCCGCAGCTTTGACACCTCTTCGCGCCCATTCGGGCGCGAAAATCCTCTATAAAACAGAATGAATAGCGTAAAAACCGTTCTTGTAACCGGTGCTTCGAGCGGCATCGGGTACCACTCCATCCATGCCCTCAAAAAGAGCGGATACCGTGTATTGGCCTCAGTGCGTAAAGCTGAAGATTTGCAGAGGCTGCGGAGTGAAGGTTTCGAAACTCTTCAGATAGATCTTGACGACTCAAACTCGATAAGAGTGGCGGCGGAAAATATATACGATCTTACCGGCGGCAGGCTCTATGCTCTCTTTAACAACGCCGCCTACGGCCAGCCCGGAGCAGTGGAAGATCTTGGCCGTGACGCTCTTAGAGCGCAGTTTGAGACGAACCTCTTCGGTACCCATGAACTTACAAAAGAGCTTCTGCCCATGATGGTGGAAGCGGGCGAGGGGCGGATAGTGCAGAACTCGTCCGTTTTGGGGTTTATAGCTCTAAGATATAGAGGAGCATACAACGCCTCCAAAGCTGCTCTGGAGGCTTTGAGCGATACGATGCGCATGGAGCTTGAAGGCACCGGCGTATATGTCAGCATTATCGAGCCCGGCCCAATAAGAAGCCGGTTCAGGCAGAACGCTCTTAAGAAGTTTCTTGAAAATATAGATATGAAAAAGAGCCGCCTTCGCGACAGCTACAAGATAAAGCTTCAACAGCTGGAGAGTGATGCGGACGCCCCGTTCACTCTCGGGCCCGAAGCGGTAAGCGGGGCGCTGCTGCATGCACTGCAGAGTCCAAAACCAAGGATACGCTACCGTGTCACGGTACCTACGCACCTCTTTTTCTGGCTTAAAAAAATTGTTCCCGACAGAGCGATGGATGCTATTTTGAAAAAAATAGAGTGATCTTAAACGCTATTCCATAGTCCCAGATGCTGGATGACGGCTTTTATATCGAAGTTGAAAAAGAGCATTTTGTCGTCATGCTCTTCGTAAAGAAGAACGTAGATTTTGCCGGATGTCTCGTTATAGTACGGATCGCTTAGAAAAAAGCGGTCACGCTTGGTGCTGATATAGCGCAGGAAAGCGCGGCGGTTCATCCCCTGTTTTGCATCATTTACATGGTCTTTATAAATATTCGGAGACTCCTGGATGCAGTCGTCGTTCACAATGTATGCGACCATCAGGTAGGGTGTCTCTTCAACTACCTTTTTAAGCCTCTCGATGGAGTAGTCATCGCTCTCATATTCATTCAGCAGGCCGATCAGGTAGCTTCGGATGTTCTCTCTGTTGAGGCAGTAGATCTCCTCTATCTTTTCCATCTCTTCAGTCAATTTCGTTCCTTCGGCATGATAATAATTAGGTTCCATTATACCATGATGAGTTTAACCCCTCATGATAGTGTTGATATATACTCTTCATTTGGCTCAAAGAGTTTTAAAAGAGCGCACTTTCGGTATATTTACCTTGAGGAGAGTTACAGACAAAGAGTTCCGACGCTTTAAAACTGTTGCAGCTAAACCGGAAAACTGTGGAGCGAAGAATTTTAGTCCCCCCTGAAGTTGTAGTTGGCTATGAATCTGAACTGTGAGTAATCCTCGTTATTGGCGGTTCTGTCGTCTACAAAAGCGTAAGCGGCCGTAAAATTCATGCTGTTCGATATTTCATACGCTATGCCGATATCGGTTTCGAATGTCTCATAAAGAGCGCTCTCATCCGCTTTGAAGCTGCCGAACGAAAGGGAGCTTTCCAGACCCTCTACTCCTCTGTTTGAAAAATCGTAAGAGACTCCGGCGATCCATGCCCTCCCTTTGGCGCCTACGGCATCGAGCGTCTGATCTTCGAGAGATGTGAAAAATGGTCCTCCTCCCAGGCTGCCGAAAGCTCCGCTGCTGCTATCTCTGTTGTAGGCGCCCGTAATTCCGAGGCCGATCTTTTTGAAACTTACCTGTGCGCTTATGCCCCATGTCAAAGAGTCAGTTTTGCCCAGAAGCTTTCGACCTTTTCCGGTCGCCCTGTCGAGTTGAAGGCCGATAACCGTATGGGTGTTCCGGGTATAGAACTCGTATGCCGCTTCGAGGTAAAAGAGATCCGCTATATCGGTTATATCGTAGTACCATGCCTGAATTACACTATCTTCCGTCCCTGCATAAAGGGCGGAGGCGAAGTATATGCCGTCATTTGACTCGGCAGCCCCGAAAGAGCTGCCGACGTTTACGAATTTGGATGCGTCGATACCGTTCTCCCAGCCGGCCATCTGTTCGATTTTACCCGCCCTGAGCGTAACGCCTTGCATATCGGTGTTGGTTATCGTGTATGCCGTGAAGTAGTTCGGCATCATCCGTATATCATCCGAATCGGCATGAGGAGTATCGATCATTTGACGTCCCGCTTTTATCTCGGTACTGCCCCAAAGAGCCTCTATATATGCTTGCGAAATGGCAGCGAATCCCGACTTTTTGGCGTCGAAAAATGTAGGCTCGATCCTGTTCAGATCGCTCTTTTGAACTCCCATATCCTGCACGGTGTAGAGTTCGGCCGCAGCCTTTATTCCGTAAAACCGTTTTGTCCTCAGGTGTACATGGCCCCCCGCCGCAACGGCGGATCTGCTTTGTGACGAGCCGGAGCGCGGATCGAGCGATATATACCCGGCTCGAATCTGCGCCAGGGCGTGTTCGAGCATCGGCACTCCACCGATTCTCTCCCGTATGGTCGTCACACCTTCCTCTTTGCGAAGATCGTCGGCTCCTACAAATGAAGCGGAAAGAACGAGGGCGACCGCTGCAACTCTTTTCATAAAAAGCACCTTTCAGTAAATGATAATCAATATCATAAATAACAGCGCTATTGTTACCTTTTACAGCTTATATTTCTATTAAATCTTTTTTTCACAAATATATCCAGAGAGAGACGCAAAGCGGTATCTCCGCGAGAACAGCTTCAGGCTGCTTGCAGCCTACTACTTTTAGTCTCCTCTCGAGAGAGCCTCTATTATGATATAATTTTTTTTAAATAGCTGATCAGTTGCCGTTTTCTATGGCTCCAACACACCGCCTTTAAACCGCTTCAAGGGGGCTCGGATGGAAAAATGGCACGCCAAAGATATAGAGAGCGTCTTCAGGGAGCTTGGGAGTTCAAGCGAAGGGCTAAGTTCCGAAGAGGCGTGGCGAAGGTTGCAAAAGTACGGCCCGAACAGGCTTGCCGAGCCTAAAAAACGTGGACCGCTTCTCAGGTTTCTGCTCCAATTTCACGACATTCTCATCTACGTTCTTATCGCCGCCGCCGTCGTTACGGCACTGCTCGGCCACATGGTAGACACTGCTGTCATAATCGGAGTCGTCTTTTTGAATGCCGTCATCGGTTTCATTCAGGAGGGGAAGGCTGAAGACGCACTCGAAGCGATAAAGAAGATGCTCTCGGCCAACGCCCTCGTGGTGCGCGACGGGCGCCATGTGACGATACCGGCCGAAGAGCTGGTTCCAGGCGATGTGGTGCTGCTGCAATCAGGCGACAGGGTTCCGGCAGACCTGCGGCTCTTTCGGGTAAAGGGGCTGCAGATACAGGAGGCGGCGCTTACGGGCGAGTCGATGGCGGTTCAGAAGAGTACGGAACCCGTAGCAGAAGAGAGCGTAGTGGGCGACAGGCTCTGCATGGCCTACTCGGGCACCATCGTAACGCACGGGCAGGGGGCCGGCATCGTCACGGCTGCCGGGGCAGAGACCGAAATAGGGCAGATCAGCACGATGGTTTCGCAGGTGGAGACCGTCACGACACCTCTGCTTCGACAGATGGCGCAGTTCGGGCGCTGGCTGAGCCTTGCCATACTGTTGTTGGCGGCGGTAACCTTTGCGTTCGGCTACCTCCTGAGAGGCTACGGGGCGGCGGAGATGTTCATGGCCTCCGTAAGTCTAGCGGTGGCCGCCATACCCGAAGGGCTTCCGGCCATTATGACCATCACCTTGGCCATCGGTGTGCAGAGGATGGCGAAGAGAAACGCCATCATAAGAAGGCTTCCGGCAGTAGAGACGCTGGGAGCGGTCACGGTGATATGTTCCGACAAGACCGGAACGCTTACGAAAAACGAGATGACGGTCAGAAACATCGCGGTGGCGGAGGAGCTTTTCGAGCTTACAGGCACCGGCTACGACCCGCACGGTGACTTTATGGCCGGCGGCAAAAGCGTGGAGCCCTCCGCTTTCAAGATAGCGGAGCAGATGGCGAAGTGCGCTGTTTTATGCAGTGACGCGGAGCTTACTCAAAGCGAAAGCGGTTGGGTCGTGCACGGCGATCCGATGGAGGGTGCGCTTCTTGCAGCGGTGATGAAACTGGGAGCCGATATAGAGAATGTGAGAAGAGAGTACCCGAGGGTTGATCTCATACCGTTCGAGTCGGAGCACCGTTTCATGGCCACTCTGCACCACTCCCACACCAAAGAGGCTTTCATAGTCGTAAAGGGAGCGCCCGAGAGCCTGCTCGCGATGTGCGACCGGCAGATGCGAAACGACGGGAGCGAAACGGCCATAGACAGAGAGTACTGGAGCGGCAGAATCGAAGAGCTTGCTCGGCGCGGCCAGAGGGTCATAGCCCTGGCTGTTAAAAATACGGAGTTTACAAAAAACGCACTCACCTTCGACGACGTAAAAGAGGGTTTCGTGATGCTCGGGATGTTCGGCATGATAGACCCGCCGCGCGTAGAGGCGATAGAGGCGGTAAAAGCGTGCCAAAACGCCGGAATAAGGGTCAAGATGATTACCGGAGACCACGCCTCCACGGCACTGGCGATAGCCAAAAAGCTCAAGCTGAAAAACTGCGAAGAGGCGCTTACGGGTGAGCAGATGGAGGCGATGGGAGAGGATGAGCTTAAAAAGGCGGTCGCAAGCGTGGATGTATATGCGCGTGTAAGCCCGGAGCACAAGCTGGTTCTGGTCAAGCTGCTTCAAGAGCAGGGCCACATAGTCGCCATGACCGGAGACGGAGTAAACGACGCACCGGCACTCAAGCGCGCCGATGTCGGCATAGCGATGGGCAAAAACGGAACCGAAGCGGCAAAGGATGCGGCGGAAATCGTGCTTGCGGACGACAACTTCGCCTCCATCAAGCACGCCGTAGAAGAGGGCCGAACCGTATACGACAACCTCAAAAAGGCGATTCTGTTTATTCTGCCCACCAACGGCGGCGAAGCGCTCATAATTTTGGGTGCGATACTTCTGGGCTTTTCGCAGCTGCCGCTCACGCCCGTGCAGATACTCTGGGTAAACATGGTCACGGCCGTTACGCTGGCGCTCTCACTGGCCTTTGAGCCGCCCGAACCGGACGTAATGAGCCGCCCCCCGAGAGACGCCAAAGAGCCGATGATAACCCGATACCTGCTGTGGCGCATCATCTTCGTCTCCGTCATCCTGATGGGCGGAACCTTCAGCCTCTTTATCTGGGAGCAGCAAAACGGAGCGCCTATCGAGCACGCAAGAACGTTTGCGGTAAACGCCCTCGTGATGTTCGAAATATTCTACCTCTTCAACGCCCGCTACATAAACGGCTCGTCATTCAGCCTGCAGGGACTCACAGGCAACCGCTATGTCCTCATGGCGATAGCCGCACTGCTTCTTTTACAGGTGGCATTTACATACGTGCCGTTTATGAACGGACTCTTCGGCACCGTACCAATAGAACCCCACGTCTGGCTGCGAATAACGGCGATAGCCTCGAGCGTATTTTTCCTCGTGGAGTTCGAGAAGTATCTGGTTAGGAGGATGGGGAAGGGGTGAGGGGGGAGTATTGACAGTCGGTTTTATATATGCAACAGCCAAAAACCCTGTTAAGCCTTAAAGAGATTACGGTAGATAGCTATTTTGGATTGAAACGGGAAGTAACTAAAAAGTGAAAATGGAAGTAATTGCAGTCCATGATTCCATTAAAGCCCCTGTTTATGGGCATTTTTTATATGTAATGTGGAAGTAAGAATTTTTAGTCAGGGAAGTAGTTGGAAGAGATGAGCTATATTTATCAGGAAAACGGGAAAAATTTTAGGATAGAAATATATAATTATGAAAGGGAGAGTCAATTGGGCACAAGGAGAGACCAAACAGGCCAATAGATGCAGGAGCTCAAAAAAGAGAGGCCCGACTACTCCGGAGCCAAAATTTACTCCTCTATAACAAGAGAGACTTTAATCAGTGGGGTTTAAGAAGTGATTACCTACGTTCGTACAAACATTTTCGAATCAAATGCTCAGGTTTTGGTCAATACGGTCAACACGGTTGGCGTAATGGGTAAAGGCTTGGCAAAAGAGTTTAAACGACTATATCCGGAGATGTTTGAAGCCTATCAGTACTATTGCGAAAAGGGCCGGCTGACGATCGGAAAACTTCAAATTTACAGAACGCCCAACAAGTGGATTTTGAACTTTCCGACCAAAAAGAGCTGGCGTTACCCTTCGAAAATCGAGTATATAGAGACCGGGCTAAAAAAATTCGTAGGAAACTATGAAAAACTGGGCATCCAGTCTATCTCGTTTCCAATGCTTGGGTGCGGGAACGGGGGGTTGGATTGGCAGGAGGTCAAACCTCTGATGGAGAAGTACCTGAAAAACCTGCCGATCGATGTCTACGTCCACATCTCCAAAAAAGACGAACTTGCACCGGAGCATAAAAACCAAAAAGAGATCGAAGCATGGCTGAAAAGCGAGCCGCAATATCTTTCGAGTATCGAATTTATGTCGCATCTGAATCAAAGGTTCAACGGGCTTATAAACAGCATACACAAGCTCGGTATGACGATAGATGTGGCGGTAGAAAAGATCGATGACGAAGACTCCTTCTGCCTAAAAAAGGGTAAAGCGCAAATTTATCTTACACAATCGACTCTCGCGGCTATTTGGCATCTACTCAGAAACGGCGGCTTTTTACGAAAAGAGATGCTCTCTTCCGAATTGGCGGAGCATGCGGATATGGTCATGGCTTTTTTATCGGAACTGGACTACATAGCGTTGACACAGGTTGGAGAAGAGGAGGGT